>CAZORB010000240.1:0-4128 GCA_964581825.1 uncultured Bordetella sp. | reverse complement strand
TCGCGAAGTCACGCGATGGTCACCCACCGCGGTGGCGGCCATTCGAGCCTGCGTAGATGCTTCGAGCGATACGCTCACCGACGAGGGGCTGGCGGTGGAACGCACCCAGGTCAATACGAACTACGCCTCTGCGGATGCGCGTGAAGGCATGGCGGCGTTTTTGGAGAAGCGGCCGCCCAAGTTCACGGGCTGAAGCGGCGCTTACGCAACACGCCTAGCGGGGCCTGCGCCCCCGGACGATGTGCCGCTCGGGCGGGTTTTCCAACATGCCATGCGGCGGGGCAACGTCGCCTTCAAGCTCGTTACCGCTTACCTGAAGGCGAACGGTTTTCAGAGCGTCTGCGCTGTCAACAAAGCGAAACTCAAGCCGCGCGCCTTCAATGCTGGGCGCGAACACCGGGGCGGTGCGCCCATCGATTTCAATGCTGCCCGCCAGGCGCTGATAGCGCTGCGAAAGCGACAGCAGCGCGGTGTGCTGGGTGCCAGGCAGGCCCTCAAGCAGCCACTGGCCCGCCACCTGGGCAGGCACCATCCAGTAGTAGCCCACCTGCGTGCCCACCCGAACCACCTGGTCGGGTTCCCAGTCGCCCATTGAAAAGCTGTTGGATACGACCCGAGTGCCCGGCTTCATGTTCAGCACCTGCGGACGCAGCTGTTGATTGAGCTCTTCCAAAAGATAAAGCGTGAGCACGGTGGCTTTTGTGAAGTCAGTTTTGAACAGATCGCCATGCAAGATGCTCACGCGATCGGCCACCCCGGCCAGCTCCACCTGGCGCTGTGCGAACGCCGCAAGCTTGGGGTTGTATTCAATGCCCACCGCTCGGGCACCGTGCCTGCGGGCTGCTGCGATAGCGATCTTGCCGTCGCCCGCGCCCAGGTCGAACACCAGATCGTCGGGCCCGACACGCGCGACCTCGAGCAGGCGGTGAACCAGCTCATCGGGCGTGGGAAGCCACATCACATCTTTGCCAGTCTGGCCACGCTGGGGACGCCAGCTGTCGTCGGCCTGGGCGAAGGCCTCCGGGGTGGTCATTGCCCCGAACAGGGTCAGTGCAGCAAGGCCGAGAACCAGCCTGCGCGCGGGGGACACTACAATGGATGCGGTCATGGAAGCCGTCAGTCAAGCGCTTGTGCAGCAGGGCGAAGCGCCCGAAGTGTGCGCCGAAGCAAAGCCCGCAGGCAAGCCGCCCCTGTCGGTTTCAGTGCGGGCGCTGTGCGCGTTCGCCGCTCGTGCGGGCGACCTTGACCTGCGCTTTACCCCCTCGCCCACCGCCCAGCAGGGTCGAGAGGGCCATCTGTTGGTTGCAGCGCGCCGCGGTGAAAGTTACGAGAGCGAGATCAGGCTGAGCACCACCTGGGGTGATCTACAGGTTGCCGGCCGGGCGGATGGCTACGACCCCCGACACAACGAACTTGAAGAAATCAAAACCCATCGGGGCCGCGTTGAAGATATTCCCGCCAATCAGCAGGCGCTGCACCGCGCACAGGCCAGGCTGTATGCCTGGATGCTCTGCGAGGCGCGCGGCCTGGCATCGATCACGGTATCGCGCGTTTATCTGGAGATTGGGCTTGAGGCCGAAAGCCGCATTAGCGAAACCTTGACCGCGCAGGAACTGCGCGACTTTGCGGCAAGCCTGTGCGAGCGCTATGTGGGGTGGGCGCGAAGCGAGGCAGCTCACCGAGAGCGTCGCCAGCGCTGGCTTTCGGCGCTGTCGTTTCCGTTGCCAGAGTTTCGGGCAGGCCAGCGCGACCTGGCGGCGGGCGTATGGCGTGCCTGCACCCGCGGCGAACGGCTGCGAATCGAGGCGCCAACCGGATTGGGCAAAACGCTGGGCACCATTTTTCCCGCGCTGCGCGCCATGGCCGAGCGGCCGCTGGACCGAATCGCCGTTCTGTCGGGCCGCACCACCGCCAAGCGCGTGGCGCTTGAGGCGTTCGCGCAGATTCGCGCGCAGCACGACCCGAAGGCGTCCATGCCGCTTCGAGTCATTGAAATCGTGGCACGCGAACGCGCCTGCGAACATCCGGACAAATCGTGCCACGGCGAATCATGCCCCCTGGCGCGGGGCTTTTACGATCGGCTGGCCGCCGCAAGAATGGAGGCGGCAGCAGCCGATCTGCTTGATCAGAGCGCGATCCGGAGCATTGCGCTCAGGCACGCCATTTGTCCGTACTTTTTGTCGATGGAGATGCTGCGCTGGTGCGACGTTGCCATTGGCGACTATCACTACTGGTTCGATCGGTATGCGGTGCTCGCCGCGCTCACTGCCGAATTTGACTGGAAGGTGGCGCTGCTGATCGATGAGGCACACCAACTGGTGACGCGCACACGCGCGATGTATAGCGCCAGCGCTGAGGTGAGCGCACTAATCGCCCTTCAGACCGAGGTGCCCGCCAGCTTGCGTGGCGCCGTGGCCGAGCATCTGAACCAATGGGATCTGCTGGCCGAGCGCCACGCAATTCCACCGACCGCCTGGCAGCGACTAAGCGAACCGCCTCAAGACTGGCTTCGCTCACTCCAGCGATTGAACAGCCGGCTGGGCGACCATGTGATTGAGCAGGGCCGCGCCGCGGCGCCGCGTGTGATGCAGGCCTGGTTTGATGGACTGTCGTTTGCAGCGCTGGCCGACAGCTTTGGCGATCACAGCCTGTGCGAGCTCAGTCTGGCTGAGACGCCCGCCCTGCATGAACGCGATCGTGCACAGCTGGTCTTGCGCAACATTGTGCCCGCCCCCTTTACACGACCTCGGCTGGCTCTGGCCGACTCGGTGGTGATGTTTTCCGCCACGCTGAATCCGGCTGACTATGATCGCGATCTGCTGGGACTGCCGGACGAGACGATTACGCTGACCCTGGCAAGCCCGTTTGACCCGAACCAACTGCGGGTGTCGGTGCTGCCGGTATCAACCCGGATTACAGACCGTGCGCGCACCCTGCCCCGCATCGTGTCGGCCATGGCGCGCGACTATCGCGAGCAGCCCGGTAACTATCTCGCCTTTTTCAGCAGCTTCGACTATTTGCACCAGGCCTGCGAGCAACTGCGTGCCCAGCATCCCGACATTGAGGCCTGGGCCCAAACTCGCGCGATGTCTGAACTGGCGCGTAACGAATTTCTTGCGCGCTTTACGGAAAGCAGCAGAGGGATCGGCTTTGCCGTGTTGGGTGGGCCCTTCGGCGAGGGTATCGATCTGCCCGGTAAAAGGCTGATCGGCGCTTTTGTAGCAACACTGGGTATGCCTCAGGTGGATCCGGTGAACGAGGCCATCGCGGAACGCATGGAGGCCTTGTTCGCCAAAGGTCACGACTACACCTACCTGATCCCAGGTCTGCAGAAGGTGATACAGGCTGCGGGTCGCGTGATTCGCTCGCCCGATGATCGCGGCCGTCTGCTGCTCATCGACGCCCGTTACAGCTGGCCACGCTACCGGCAGTGGCTACCTGCCTCATGGGGATTGGGCGATTCGGAAGGCCCGTCGGTCGATGCACAGTCCGGCTGCACGGCAATGCCTGAGGTCGACCAGGAGGGGGCCGGCTAAAATCCGGCGCTCTTCATTGGAATGCACTTGCTCACGCCCACGCCCGCCCCAGTGTCTGCCAACGGGTCGCCCCACGTCGATGGGGTTGGCACGCGAGCTATTGCGTCGGACCATGTCCCCTGGCTGTCCGTTGCCATCACGGTGTCTGTCTATGCGCTCGTCTGGTCGATCGCCCAGTGGCTGTCGCAGCCCAACCTCGACCGTTATCACGACATGCTCGAGAGTTTCGCGTGGTCGCAAACATTCGAGTGGGGCAGCTTCAAGCATCCGCCATTTTTTGCATGGGTAACTGGCGCATGGTTTTCGCTCATGCCTCGCACCGACTTTGCCTTCAAGCTGCTCGGCTATGCCAATGTGGCGATCGGGCTGCTGGGGGTGGCGATGCTCGCGCGGCTCGCCGGCCTGGGGCGATTCGCGGCACCGGCGGTCATACTGCTGTTCTGGTGCCTGCCCTACACCACGCTCGCCGCCAAATTCAATGCCAATGCACAGCTGCTGTCGGTGTGGCCCTGGGCCGCAGCGGCCCTGTTTGGCAGTCTGACCCGCACCGGCTGGCAGGGCCTGGCCTGGAGCACGTTGTGCGGGCTGTGCT
>CAZORB010000239.1:0-4135 GCA_964581825.1 uncultured Bordetella sp. | reverse complement strand
TCGAGCGCCAGCGCGCCGCTGGTTGCAGCGGGCACCAGGTTAAACGGCAGCGCCAAGCGCGGCGCGTTACGCAGCTGCGTGTTGCCCGGGGTCGGACGCTTCAGAAGCGTTGAACCCTCAGCGCGCTGCTCGCCCTGCGCCACCGCAAAGCCCAGCATGCCGGCCGGGCCGGTATAGGTGAGTGCGTTGGCGGTCTTGAGATACGCGTTCAGCGCGGCAGCGGTCCCGCTCAGCGCGATCTGGCCATTGGGCTGGCGCGTGATCGACACGCCATCCGGGCCTGCGGGCAGCGCGGACGTGGCGTCGTCCAACAGAGCGAGAGTCGCCGCTTCGCCGCCCGCCTGTGCCGCCGGCAAGGTCAGCGTGAGTGTGATCGCGCCCGCGCGATCGGCCACCACCAGATCATGCTCCATCACAAACGACGTCGCACCGGTGGCAGCAAGCGCCAGGCCCTGCGGCAGCCGCAGTCCGAGTGTGGGCGCGCGTTCGAGATCGACCGCCAGATACGCGATGGCCGATTCGGCCCGCGCGATCAGCGCCGGTTTTCCATCATCGGTTGGCAGCGTGGAGAGCTCAAAGCTCAACACCGCATCGGCATCGCCCTCGAAGCGCAGCGCATTGCGCGTGGTGAGGAAAGTGTTCAGCGCCTGCGCACTGCCAACCAGGGTCAGCGTTGCGCCGCTGCCTGCGGTGAGCGTGGCCTCGCTGGTGGTTGCTGGGCGGAGCGCCGTGCTCGCTACCCACTCCAGCGCGCCCGCGGATGTTTTCACCACCAGCTTAAGCGAACCTGCACCGCCCACCGCATCGGTGGGCAGCAGAATCATGCCGCCTGAGGGCAGCGTATAACTCGCCGGAGCGCGCAGCGACGGGCCTGCAACGACCCGGTCCGGCGCCTGCGAGGCGGTGACCGCAACCTGACCACGGCTGCTGATATCGCCCACGACACGGATTGCAATCGACTGGCCGACTGCACTCTCGACCATCACGCCATCGGCGCGATTGAAGAGTTCGTTGAGCGCGGCCGCGCTGCCCGTCAAACGTGTGGATGCAATCGAAACAGAGGTGCCAGCGACCTCGCGCGTAAAGGTGTCGCCCGCCGATACGGTGACAGAGCCCGCGGCGAGCGTGACTGCGCCGCCCATCGCGCCGATGATGGTAACCGCCGCCTGCGGGGCTTCAATCTCGACCGAAATCGGTGCAGAGCCCGCGGTACGGAATGCCTCGGAGCCCAGCATCAGCGGCACGCGTGCGCCAGGGGTCGCCACCCGTGAGATCGGAAGCGTCAGCGTCGCGCCCGAGAGCGTGGTGGTGGATACGGTCGGTGCTTCAAGCGATACCGCGGTGCTGCTTGCATGACCGACGCTGTCGACCAGCTGAAGCTGCAGGGCGATCGGCGCGCCCGCGGCCGTTGCACCCGGCCCGGTGTAGCGAATCTCGCCTGCGGTGCCAGCAAGCAGCGCAGAGAGCTGTGCTGCAGTGCCCGACACCACCAGCGTGCGCGCTGTGCTCGACGCAGACACCGTTACACCCGTGGCGCCCTGACCCAACGCAGCCGCAAGGCCCTGGCCTGAGCCGAGCGCAAGCGCGCTTTCAGCGGGCAGCGACAACGTGAGCGTGAGCACCCCAGTGCCGCTCAGCGTCGCCGCATCAAACTTCAGATGCGAGGACACCGAAGGCGTGACCCACAGCCGCGATGACAGCGCTGTGATGGACGGTGCAGTTGCAACCGCATTGGTTGCGCCGTATAGCGCGATCTCGGCCTCGGAGCGATTGCCGCCACCCTCAACCGACATGAACAGGGTCTGCGCGCGCGTGCCGTTTACATCGACCCGCGTAGCGATACCGGTGTAGCTGACCGGCGCAGGCGAGCCCGCCAGATAGGCGCTGATCGCGGCAGCCGACCCGGTAAGCGTGAGCGTGGCCGAGCCCGATCCGGACACGGTCACGCCTGAGTTCGCAGCGCTGACGGCAGTGAACACGCCGCCATCGGCTACTTTGAAGGTGACCGAGCGAAGCGCGCTCGAGGTTCCCAGCGCATTGGCTGCAAACGTGATGGGGCTTGCAACATTGGGCACCACCGGCAGCACGCCGGGCGCCGCGAGCACAGGTGAGCTCGATGCCGCACCGGCTGACAGATCGATCGCACTGGAGACGCTCTGCTCGCCCAGCGACAGCGTGGCAGTGAGCACCGCAGCAGGGCCGTTGTAGATCAAGCGGCCTGAACTCAGCCACGCATTGAGCGTGGCAATGGATCCCTGCAGACGCACGACACCGGCCGCCGAATCGAGATCGGCCAGTGCCGCCAATGCTGCGGAATCGCCGGTCCGCGCGGGCGATGCAGTGAGCGCGCCCGCGGTGGCAGCCAGCGTGAGCGTGTAGACGGTGCCGCTTGCGCCACCCAAGGGCGTGCCCGGCATCAGGAGCGCGACATTGGCGCCGCTCGTTACCGGGATCGTGCGCGGAAGCGCCATGGCCAGACCCGCGGGGCCAGCGGTCTCAACGGGCGCTACCGCATTCAGCGCAATACGCGCCATGGTGCTGCGCGCTGTGCCGCTGTCATTGGTGAGGGTGAGCTGCAGCGCTTCGCCCGCGCCGGTGTAACGAAGTTTTCCGGCTTCCAGCCAGGCGTTGATCTGGGACGCGGTCCCGCTTACGCGAACCGTGTTGGCCGCGGCGGCGGTGTCGACGAGAGCGCCATCGCTCGCGGCAGCGAGTGTGCCGGTGGCCACCGATGCAGTAAGCGTGAGCGTGCCCGAGCCTGCCACTGGCGAGCCCACGAACACCACATTGGATGCGGAGTTCGTAAGCACCGGCACAGACTGCGCAAGCGTGAGCGTGGGCACGACCGGCGAGGCAGCGATCAGCTGCATGGTGCCGTTCAATGACTGCGCGGCGCTCGCGCCGGTTTCGCCCAGCACCACTTCAAGCGTCTCGCCTGTGCCGGTGTAGGCCAGACGACCTGCGGCAAGCCAGCTGTTAAGTTGTGCAGCGGTGCCCGTCAGCATGAGGCTGCGCGAATCTTCTGACAGCGTGCCGCTCGCGAGACCCGCGAAGTTGGTGGCGGCAAGCGTGCCCGAGGCCACGCGAAGGCCAAGCGTCAGCGCCGTGTCGGCGGCTTGTCCCACCCGTGCGGCCGTGCTGCCAGCAATCGTGATCGTGCTTGATGCGCCTGCCTGCACCGTGGCGGCAAGCGGCAGACGCAGTTGCAGCGCAGCGGCGCCCGCGACCGACGCCTGCGCCGGGCTGTAGCCCACCGTGATGGAACCTTTGCTGATAACGGGCGCTGAATCGGCGGCGGGGGTGGATTCCAATTCCACCGATACCGAGCCAGTGCCGGTCGCGAGCAGCTTCAGCCGGCCTGCGGCGAGCCACGCGGACAGTTCGGCTGCCGACCCCACCAGCGTGAGGGCACTGCCGCTTCCGCCTGCGAGCAATGCGCCACCTGCGGACGTGCGAAGTGCTGTATCAGACTGCCAGACCAGCGTCGCAGCCGAGGAGGCCGCCAAGCGCATGGTGAGCGTGCCGGTGCCCGTGACCGCATTTGCAGCGAATGCGGGCGTTGCAAGCGCGCCCGGCGTGGCCACCACCCCAGCGGGCAGCCGCATGGCGCCGCCGGCGTTCGCGGTGGCGGGCTGAGTCGGTGCGGCGAGCAGTGCCTGCACGGTAGACGCAGCCACCGCATTGTCGAGGCGAATGCCCAGCATCAGCGGCGCATTCGCCGCTGCCGTGGCCGGGCCGGTGTAGCGAATGGCGCCCTCGCTTGCGAGGAAGCTCTGAAGGTTTGCCGCCGTGCCACGCAAGATCAGCGTGCGCGCGGTGCTCGCCGCATCTACCGCAACGCCGCCTCCTGCAGTGGCCACCAGCCCAGGCTGGGCACCGAGCGCAAGCACGTCGCTACTCGCGGGCAGACTCAGTGTGAGGGTCAGTACCTCAGAGGCTGGCGTGTTGGCAATTGCCGCGCCAGTAAAGCGCAGATTCGAGCTGGTGTTCGCGGTGATCCAGAGCGTGGTGGGCAACCCGGTTATCACAGGGGCCGATTCACCCAGGCGCGATGCGCCGTAGAGCTGCACCGATGCACGGTTAGAGGCCAGCGTGGCAAACGGCGAATCGTTTGCGAGCCGCTCCACCAGAACCG
>CAZORB010000238.1:0-4260 GCA_964581825.1 uncultured Bordetella sp. | reverse complement strand
CCAACGGTGCGACGCCGCCAATCGCATACCCTGTGGCTTCGCGCACAAAATCGGGATCAGCTCGGCTTAAGGGCTCGCCAACCAGTGCCGCCACTTTCTTTTCACTGACCCGGTTGGCGCCGCTTGCAACCACCACGATTGCGCGGCCGCTGGTGGCACCGCGAAACACCACCGACTTGGCGATCTCGGCCACTGTGCATCCGATAGCCGATGCAGCCTCAGCGCTGGTGCGGGTGGGCTGCTCAAACTCAACCACCTGAGAACCGGCGATGCCCGCCTCGGCCAGTAGCCTGGCGGTTCGAAGCGCGTTGTGATGGGAGGCAGGCTTCATGCAACCAACAGCGTAGCGCTATAAGGGTGTGGCAAGCAGGGTGGGAATCAGGCCGGTATCGGCCACCACCACTGCCGTGCGAATCCGGGCAACGCCCTGGTCAACTCGGAGACCAAGACGGTACCTTCCCACCGAAAACAGACGCGTTTCCCCCTCTAACGTCGTCTGAAAGGCGCTGTAAGCCGCCTCGACCTGCCAGAGCCCATCGACCTGCCCAAAGTGACGCGGTGGCCCAATGACATGACGATCCCAGTGGAGGTTGTATTCATTGACATGCCGATATGACTCAATGCGGTCAAGCAGCATGTCGCGGTTGTCGCACCAGATCATGATGTTGGGCAGGCCCTGCTCTTCGTTCTCGCGGCTGATCACGCGGTAATCGCAGTCATCGGTGAACAGCGCAGCCCAGTCCTCGAGCCTGTCCTGGTCGATTGCCATGCCGTATTCGGCAAGAAGATCGAAGGTTGCGTCGCGCACTTCGCGCGGAATGGCGGACACAGCTGCGCTCATCGCACGCCTCCTTCCGGCTCCACACCCATTAGCTCAGACCAGTACGACCAGAACCCCCGGATCGGCGTTTCCGTGACCCGGTGCGCGAGATCGCGAAGCGGGCCCCGCCCGCCCATCTCGACTACGCTGGCGCTACCGGCGGGCGCGCTCCCACTGGTTCGGTGCGCAAGTTCAATGGCCTCGCCGTCTTCCATACTGACCAGCCCCGCCGGGCCGACCAGATTGGCAAGAATGAGCCGATGGCGTGTCATCTCGGGCGTATCGTCTTCGTAACCGAACAGCGTCTGAAAGACTTCGAGCTGATCGACCCCTTTGGGACGAATGTGACGGGTACCCAGGGTGTTGTTGATCTGAATGATGATCGAGCTTGGGAAAAATGTGGGCGCCGCCAGATTCATGCCATCTTCGAACTCGGGGATGTACTGCAACAGCTTGGTATCGCGCAGTTTCATGCGGTCAAGTTCGACCCCGGCTGTGCCCGCGTACGCAGCCCGTGCCTCGTCCTGCGTATCAGAGGCTGCATAGGCGTGATTCATGTTGTGCCGATGTCGGGCATCCATCTTCACGCCACCCTTTTGGGTCGCGCGATCGACCCCGTAGGTCACAAAAAACTCGTGCAACAGACTGGCGTGATAGGTGTCGCGAAGATTCTCGGCGTAGAGCTTCCAGTTGCCATGAATCAGCTGGCGCGAATACCCCAAAACCTTGACGGGTTTGTGCATGAATCGGCGAATCATGCCGGTGCCGAACTCGCCGAGGAAGTCTTCAATCGACTCGCACTGCTCGGAAAACGTCCCGAACAGCACACCGTGAAAATTGACCAGCCGGAGCTTCTTGGGTGACACCGAGGCCGGGCTGAAATCAGCGGGCATACCGCCCTCACCCTTCAGACCGCGACGAAACGGAATACCGGTGAGGTCACCGCTTGGGGAGTAACACCAGCGGTGATAAATGCAGACATGGTCGGCAGAGTTGCCGTGCACCTGTCGAACGATGGTTGCCCCGCGGTGCGAGCAGCGGTTCACCCAGGCATGCAGCTCACCTTTTTTGTCACGCGTGACGACAACTGGCGTGTCGCCCACCCAGGTCGTGCGATAGTCGCCCGGTTGCCGCACCTCGGCCTCCAGGCAAAGGTAATGCCACAGCGGGCCCCGGAAGATGCGCTCCATTTCAAGCCGATACACCTCATCGTCGTGATAGAGCCAATGCGGGATTCGCGAGTAATCATTGCGCTCCCAGTTGACTTGAAAACCCATCGTGCTCCCCGGGAAAATTGAACCTCAATTGCAACGATACCGCAGTCAGACAATTTCACCGGGCTGCGACGTTTCGCTAGCGGCCATCTGCTGCTCGGTCTACGATACCGGTCGCTTCAACGCCCCCACAGAGCCGTTCCACTCATGACCGCCGACCCTCTCCCGTTCATCCGCCTGCGTGGTGTGCGCAAGGTGTATCGCACTGGTAAGCGCGAACACCTGGCGATTTCCGATGCGACGTTCGATGTCATGCCGGGCGAGTTGGTGTCGCTCGTAGGACCCTCCGGTTGCGGAAAGTCCACGCTGCTGAAGATTCTCTCGGGCCTGCATCCGCATGACGGCGGCGAGGTATCGATTGGCTCAAGTACCCATCCCTTCGACCCGGCACGTGACATTGGCATGGTGTTTCAACAGCCGCTGTTACTGAAATGGCGCCGCATCATCGAGAACGTCTTGCTTCCAGCGGAGATTCTCGGCCTGCCCATGGCTGCGGCGCGGGAGCGCGCGCGGGATCTGCTCGCGCTCGTGGGACTCGCGGGAAGTGAGTCGAAATTTCCGTATGAGTTGTCGGGCGGTATGCAGCAGCGCGCCGCAATCGCCCGATCGCTGATTCATGACCCCAAGCTGGTTCTGATGGACGAGCCCTTCGGCGCGCTGGACGCGCTGACCCGCGAAAAAATGAACCTTGAGTTGCTTCGCATCTGGAAGGAAGCTGGCAAGACCATTATTTTCGTCACGCACGGAATTTCCGAGGCTGTGTTCCTCGGCACCCGCGTGGTAGTGCTCACTGCCGGCCCCGCGAAAATGGCCGACAATTTCGAAATCGATCTGCCGCACCCGCGTACGCTAGACATGAAAACCCAAGCCGAGTTCGGCGCGTACACGCGGCGGATCTATCGACTTCTTGGAATGGAGTGATTGCTGCAATGCCAGGCCTCACCCAGTCACTCGCTGAATTCGTCCACAGCCCTAACTTCGGACCCCTGCCCCAAAAGGCGGTTGAGATCGCGCAAAGCGGGTTTATCGACACCATCGCCACGATGATCGCGGGCAGGCATGAGCCGGTCGTTGCGATCGTGCAGCGTTTCGTCGCAGCGCGCGGCGCAAGCGCTGCTGAGGCGAGCCTGCTCGGCGGTACCACGCGCGCTGCCAGCGCTGACGCGGCGCTAATCAACGCAACTGCCGGACATGCGCTTGATTTTGACGATGTCGCCATGGGTGGGCACCCGAGCACGGTACTGGTGCCCACGGTGCTCGCCGAATCGGAAGCGCTGGCACTCAGTGGCAGTCATGCATTGAACGCTTACCTGGTGGGCTATCAGGTCTGGAGCGAACTGTTCCGCCGCGAGCCCGACGCCTACCACCTGAAGGGCTGGCATCCCACCGCAGTGCTCGGAACGATTGCCGCGGCGGCCGCTGCGGCACACCTGCACAGGCTGCCAGTCGCCCAGGTTCAGCATGCGCTTGCACTGGCAGCAAGTTTCGCGGGGGGCCTGGTCGCAAACTTCGGCACCATGACCAAGCCGCTCCATGCGGGCCGCGCAGCGGCGGCGGGTATTGAAGCGGTACGGCTCGCCGAAGCCGGCCTCACCGCCTCACCGGATGCGCTTGAGCACCATGCGGGGTATCTGGCAGCGCTGTCGCCACAGGGCCGTGCCGATCGCCAATCCCCCGTTCAAATTGACAGCGCATCCCTCGCCATCCTCGACACAGGCCTGTCGATCAAGAAGTATCCAATCTGCTATGCCACACATCGGGTGATCGATGCGGTCATCGATCTGGCCACCGCGCATCAGCTCAAGGCGGAGGCGGTCCGCGAGGTTCGGGCGTGGATCGGCGTGGCGCAGGCCTCCATGCTGCGCAATCACCGCCCGGTCACCGGCCTGGAGGCGAAATTCAGCCTCGAGTTTGCCGTGGCCTCATCGCTGGTGGCGCGCAGCGTCGGCCTGGCTGAGCTCACCGATCAGTTCGTCAACCGTGAATCGGTGCAGCAGACCATGTCACGCGTCACGATTCACGCGGTCGATGGCGAACGGTGCCCGCACGAACCCGTGTTTGCATTGAACGATCGCATCGAGATCGAGCTAAATGACGGCCGCGTGCTCGACTCGGGCAACCTGCGATTCGCTCGCGGTAACGCCATGCTGCCGTTAAAGCCAGCGG
>CAZORB010000237.1:0-4306 GCA_964581825.1 uncultured Bordetella sp. | reverse complement strand
ATTTCATTGCGGGCTGCGATGGCTTTCACGGCGTATCGCGTCAGTCGGTTCCAGCGGGTTCAATCAAGGAATACGAAAAGATCTATCCATTTGGCTGGCTCGGGGTGCTCGCGCCAACCCCACCCCTGGATGAAATCGTTTATGCGAACCACCCGCGAGGCTTTGCGCTTGCGTCGATGCGAAATCCGCAGCTCGCGCGTTTCTACATTCAGGTTCCACTTGCGGATAGCGTCGATGACTGGCCAGATGATCGTTTCTGGCCTGAGCTGATTGCGCGCTTTCCGCCGGAGATGGCGGCGGGAATTCGCCCGGCCCCGCCCGTGGAAAAATCCATCGCGCCGCTTCGAAGCTTTGTCACAGAACCGATGCAGGTCGGACGGCTTTTTCTGGCGGGCGATGCGGCGCATATTGTGCCGCCCACGGGTGCCAAGGGTTTGAACCTTGCGGTGTCCGACGTGACCTATCTTGGCCGTGCGCTCACCGAGTTTTATCGCACGGGTAACCGCGAGCAGTTGGACGGCTACAGTGCCACGGCCTTGCGCCGAGTCTGGCATTCAGTGCGCACCTCGTGGTATCTCACCAACCTGCTACATCGATTTCCCGAATCCACTGATTTTGATCAGCGGGCGCAGGAGTACGAACTGGAGTTCCTGAAAGCCACGGCCAGCGCGCAGCGGGCGCTTGCCGAGCAGTACGCGGGGCTGCCAATTGAAGGGGGGATCGACTTCCTGAAGCGAGCGGCCTAGGCGCGTTTCATTCCTCGCGCCGGTTTGTGGCGCTTGCTGCGGGTTGCGGTCATCTTCCCGCTGCGATTGAAAGTCCGCTGGTCTGGTCTCAGGCTGGCGGATCCCTGCTTACAGGAGCCATGCTTGGACTATCTTGGAATAGATCGGGTGATCTTTGGCGCAGAGGCGCTTGATCAGCCGAAGCGGTTCTTCAGCGATTGGGGTTTGAAGAAACTATCGGCCACCCGCTCTCAACTGACCTTTGCAACCGGCAATGGCTGCGAGCTGCAAGTCTGGCGCGACAGTGTCAAAGGCCTGGCACCCCGAATCGCGCCCGACTCGCAGTTTCGCGAATTCGTGCTGGCCGTTAAGACGCGCCGCGATCTTGACCGACTCGGTAACGATCTTTCGCGCGATCGTCAGGTTGAAGCGCAGCCCGATGGTCGGCTCCGCTTCCAGGACGACAGCGGCATCACCTTGAGCGTAGCGGTATCAGGCCGTCCGGCTGTACCGCTTCCTCGCGCTCAAACCTACAACCAGCCGGGCGATCGCAGGCGGGTCGACATGATTGCAAGCTTCCACCTGCAGGCTCATCCCTGGCAGATTGGCCACATCGTATTTTTCGTCCCTGATGTTGATCAGGCAGAGGCGTTCTATCGTAAGCGGCTGGGGTTCTGGCTGTCTGATCGGTATGTGGGCGGAGCGGGCGTCTTTCTGCGTTGGGCGCGCCGGAGCGAGCACCACAACATGTTTCTATTGAAGAGTCCAAACGGGCAAAGCGCGCTGCATCACCTGGCTTTTGAGGTGCAGTCACCGCACGAAGTGTTTGGCGGCGGGCGGGCGTTTTCAGAGAAGGGTTGGGCTACGGCTGTCGGCCCAGGCCGGCATCCGATTTCGTCCGCGTACTTCTGGTACTTCAAGAATCCGCTCGGTGGGGCGGTCGAGTACTTTAGCGATCCGGACTTTGTGACTGAAAACTGGAAGCCGCACCAGTATCGGGTAAACCGATTCAGCGAGTGGCATCTTGCGGAAGGCATACCCCCACCACCAATGAATGCAGCGCGCCCGTCGCTATCAGCAGCGCGTGCAATCGACGAGGCACGCAAGTCAGCGCGTAAGCCTCAGGGGCCTGCGAGCTTGGCATCCCGTAAGGTAAAGGCGCCAGCAGGAGCCGCGCGCTGATGGGCACAGACATCGAGCAAAGTTTCGTTTCGCAAGGGTATCGAATCGCAGCAAGGCTTCGTCTTCCCGAAGGCGCAATGGCGGACAGACCGCTCCCAGCATTGATCGTGCTGCACGGATTTGGCAGCAACATGACAGCCGCCAATGTCGTCGGGCCCTGCGATGAGTTCGAGCGTATGGGCTACTGCACGTTTCGCTTCGATATGCCTGGCTGCGGCGCGAGTGAGGGCCCGCGTGGCAACCTGATCTGTCTGGAGCAGGTTCAGTGCACGGTTGATGCCTTTCGCCACCTCCGCGAGCAGCCGTATGTTCAGGGCGATGCGATCATCGTGGTGGGCTCAAGCTTTGGCGGAGCGGTAGCCATTTATGCTGCAGCAGTCGAGCCTGGCCTCAAGGGAGCCATCTCAAGCGGTGGTTGGGGTCATGGCGAGCGGAAGTTCCGGGGGCAGCACTCAAGTCCTGAGGCCTGGCAACGTTTCACTGAGATGTTGGCGCAGGGGCGTGCTCATCGTGAGCAGACCGGTCAGTCAATGATGGTGCCGCGCAATGAAATCGTGCCTATTCCACCTGGTTTGAAGCGCCAGCTGGTAACTGGGTCGCTCGACGCCTTCACCGCCGAAACTGCTCAAAGCATGTTTGATTTTCGGGCGGAAGATGTTGTGCATCAGATCAGTCCAAGACCGCTATTGCTGCTGCACAGCTCAGTAGACAGTGTGACGCCCACCGAGCAGTCGCTCGCCCTGTTCGAGAAGGCGGGGTTACCGAAGGATCTGCATCTGTTCGGAGACACCAACCATTTCATGTTCGCCGAGGGTAACCCGCGTGTCTGGCGCGTGGTGGGCGACTGGCTCAGGAGATATCTGCCATGCGAGTCTTAAAGCGTAATACTTCGGTGGTGCCCACCTTTGGCTCACGCCGATTACTTTCTGCAGCCTTGGTTGGCGTTTTGTCGGCGGTTGCGCTTGCCCCGGTAGCCACCGCGCAGGCCCAGGCAACCGAGTTTCCGCAGCGACCGATCCGAATCGTCGTGCCCTATCCGCCGGGCGGGGTTACCGACATTGCAGCGCGGCTGGTTGCCCCCAAGATGGCAGAGCAGTTTGGGCAGGCGGTGGTGGTTGAAAATATCGCTGCAGCAGGGGGTGTGGTGGCCACCAACACGCTCGCTAAAACCGCCGCAGACGGCTACACATTGGGTGTCGTGTTTGACAGTTTTGTGACCAATCCCTTTTTGTTCAAGGGCGTCACACACGACCCCATCAAAGACTTCATACCGGTGTCGCTGATGGTTCGTAGTCCACAGCTGCTGGTGGTCAATCCCGCCAGCGGCATTCGTTCCATGGCCGAATTCTTGCGTGCCGCCAAAGAGCCCAACCGGGTCATGTTTTCCACCCCCGGTGCAGGCACGTCGAGCCGCCTGTCGGCTGAGCTTCTGAAGGCCTCCGCGGGTCTCGACATCACGCTGATTTCATACCGCGGGGGCGCGCAGGCGCTCAATGATCTGTTGGGCGGTCAGGTCACCGGCATGATCGCGTCCATGAGCCTGGTGTTTCCCCACGTGAAGACAGGCAGACTGACGGCGCTCGGCGTGTCGTCGCCGCAGCCTACGCCGCAGGCGCCTGAGGTCCCGCCAATCGCCGAGAGCATTCCGGGATTCGAAGCCCAATCCTGGACGGGCATGATCGCACCGACCGGAACACCGGCACCGGTCGTCGAACGTATTCACGGTGCGCTGGTGAAAGCACTTGCCGCGCCCGATGTGCGTCAGCGGCTGAATGAGCAGGGTGTGGAAGTCGTGGGAAGCAGCGCTGCCGAGTTTGGGAAATGGCTGCAGAACGAGAGCGCCCGTTGGGGCAAGGTAATTCAAGAGCGCAAGATCACCGTTGACCAGTAAGCGGCGCTCAGGTGTGGCCGTCACCAGGCGTTGTTCGCGCTTAGAGGGTGGGGGGCAGCTCTACGCCAGCCGCAACGGCGTGGGTACGAAGCTCTTGCCAGACCATGTCGCTCACCTCAATAGTGCCGCGTTCACCGGTTTTCTGTCTTGAGCGCGCGCGGCGCTCGCCGGGTAGAAGAATCTCATCTGTTCCCTGAGCGCGCGGCATGGCTTTCAGTGTGCTGACAAGCGCAGAAACCTGCGCGCCATAGCGTCCATTCAGTTCGCTGAATGAGTCGGTTCTAGCTAGCATCAGCATGGCGTTCTGGCTGTGCCTGGGACGCTCGGACGCGCTAAGAAATGGCTCGGTGATTGGGTTACCTGCGAGCACACTAGCCATCAGTTCGAACATCAATGCCATGCCCGCACCCTTAGGCCCTGAGAGCGGGAGCGGTGTGGTGGCCTGAGCGGGATCGGTGGTTGGCATACCCGTGGCATCGAGTGCCGTACCCGCAGGCAGGGCTTTGCC
>CAZORB010000236.1:0-4307 GCA_964581825.1 uncultured Bordetella sp. | reverse complement strand
CCTCTTCGGCCGTGATGCGCGGCATCGATCCGACCTCGGGCCCGATGACTACAGCCACGCGGCGTGGCTCTCCGGATTCTTGGGCCACTTCCCCCTCGGCGTGAATCACCGGCGAATCCAGTGGATCAAGGCGCTCGAAGCGAACATGCTTGTTGCCGAGAAAAGTGACACCGTCCGAGCGCATCAACGCCACCATGCGGTCAATATGCGAAGCAGCATTGGCAGAGGTAGTCGCTCGCTCTTCAAAGCCCGCCTCCAATTCCTCGGGAGCTCCACCGATCGGCGATTCCTCGCTTGCTTCATCATGCGGGCTTTCTTCCATCGGGCGGACGGATTCCACAGTGAAGGGACCACTCACGCGAACGACTCCGCGCACCACCTCGGGTTGGTCCACCAGTTCCTCCTGCTCGGCATTCGCGCTGATCGCGGCATTGACCGAATCCGCTGCAGCCAGCGCCATCGCTACACCGCGAGTCATCGAAATCGCGGGCTGCGGTCATGCACTCATGAGCGAGCGCCCCGATGCAGTGCTCGACGCGCTGCGCGGCTTTGCCGGCGCGCTTTCTTTCGAAGCGCTCGGTCAGTCAGCAAGCGCCTGAGCAATAGGAAGCTCCAGCCGTTCTCCCTGCCATGACGCCGCTGCGGCAGGCTGCCCAGCCCACCAGAGATCGTCAAACAGCGGCCGCAACGAAAGCGATTGCGGTGGGCTAGCCCAGGCCCAGTGCTCCGCCCAGACACCTGCGTCAACAGACTCGCTATGCGGTCCCGGTACGGCACCAGCACCTGCCATGTGCGACCCACCGAGTTGCACCAGCCGGATCAGGTAGCCCAGTCGCTCGAGGAGCTCCGCAGCCTGCTCCGCGCGCTGCGCATCGGCACCAAATGTCTGATGCAGCTGCGAGACGGCCAACGCCGTCGACCCATTCGACAGTGTGCCGGACGCGGGCGTGGCTCGCAGCATCGCGCGAAGCACGGTTAAAGCATCATCGAACCTTCGGCCGGGCGTGTCATCGGGCGCAGGGTCATCAAGTGGCGCAGACCAGTGCCTGAGACTTGCAGCGAGCAGCGCTCCCGCCAAAACCGCTGACCAGACCAAAAATAGCCAGATTAAAAGCAGTGGTAATGCCGCGAATGCGCCGTAGACAATTTCGTAGGTGGGTAACTGCCGGACACTCACGCTCAAACCACGTTGCAGCACGGCCAACAGGCCAGCAGACAGCGCCGCCCCAGCAAGCGCATGCAAGGGCGGCACGCGCGCAGCCGGCAATAGCAGAAACATGAGCCACAGCGCCGCGACACCGATCAGCCAGGGCAAGGCTGTGAACCATAACGACTGTAACCACGCCAGGTCTTGATCAACCAACAACCCGGCGATCACTCGCCCGTTGAGCGCCAGCACTGCACCCAGTGCAAGCGGCGTCAGCGTGAGTAACGCCCAATACAGTCCAAAGCGGTGTGCAAGCGAGCGGCGACGTGAACTCGCCCAGATTGCGTTCATCGTGGTTTCGATGACCCGCAGCGAGGTGATTGCCGTCATGAAGAACACGACCGCGCCGGCGAGCGACAGACGCGTTGCCCGCCCCGCGAACTCCTGCAGGTAACGGATCACGGTTTCGCTGAAGGCCTCAGGAAACAGGTTGCGAAGCAGAAATTGCTGAACGCCTTCCTGCAGCCGGTCGAACACCGGCAAGGCCGATAACACCGACAACGCGATGGAAAAGACCGGGACTGCCGCAAACAGCGACAGGAACGCGAGGCTGGCTGCGGTCTGCTGGAGACGAAGCTTCCGAGTCCGTCGCAGCATCTCGGCGATCAGTCGCCGGGCCCGACCCTTGAAGGAGGATTCACGCACCAGGACCTCCGTCTGGGGACATCGCCCGCGTTGATCGTTGAGCACCACCTATAATCCGCTGCGTGTTTACCATCCAATTCCTGAGACGCGTTGTCGTCGGCTGCTTCGCGGCGCTGATCGTACTCGGCCTGGCCTGGGAGCTTTGGCTGGCGCCGATCAGACCTGGCGCCTGGTTACTGTCGCTCAAGGTGATCCCCCTCGTCCTGGCGTTGCCTGCCCTGATCGCTGGCAATATGCGCACCTTCCAGTGGTGGTCAATGATCGTCATGCTCTACCTGTGCGAAGGGCTGGTGCGCGCAACCAGCGACAGCGGACCAAGCGTGCCACTCGCATGGATCGAAGCTGCTCTGGCCGCGATAGCCTTCATGGCGATCTTGGCCTATGTCCGAAGCGTTCGGATCAAGGCCTGATCCAGCGTCGCTGCCCCATACTCAGACAGCACCGCGCTGTCGCTCAGCGTGCGCCGCCAGGCCCGCGCACCGGGCAAACCGTTGAAGACTCCGAGCAGGTGCCGCAATACCGCGCGAGGAGACGTCCCCTCGCCCACTTGCGCGTTCAGGTACGGGCGAACTGCCTCGATGGCCTCGTGGCGTAGGGCAAACGGATCAGGCGCTCCGTAGTAAAGCGAGTCAACGCTTGACAGCAACCACGGGTCATCGCACGCCGCGCGTCCGAGCATGACGCCATCCACATGTTCGAGCTGTGCAAGCGCGTCGTGATGCGTGCGAAGACCGCCGTTGATGACAATGGTCAGATCTGGGAAATCACGTTTGAGCCGATACACCGTTTCATAACGCAGCGGCGGAATCTCGCGGTTTTCTTTCGGGCTCAGCCCCTTCAGCCAGGCGTTTCTCGCGTGGACAATGAAGACGCGGCAACCCGCCTCGGCCACCCTGTCAACAAACCTCACGACAAAGTCGTACGACTCGTCGCGGTCGAGCCCAATGCGATGCTTGACTGTGACCGGAACCGAAACAACCTCACGCATCGCTCGTACACAGTCAGCGACTAGATCAGGCTCAGCCATCAGGCATGCGCCGAAGGCCCCTCGCTGAACGCGCTCACTCGGACACCCGCAGTTGAGATTGATTTCGTCATAGCCCGCTTCTTCACCCCAGCGCGCGGCGCGCGCGAGCTCATCCGGCTCCGAACCCCCCAACTGCAATGCGACTGGGTGCTCGCTGCCATCAAACCTGAGAAGTCGTTCACGGTTGCCATGAATCAAGGCGCCCGTGGTGATCATTTCGGTGTATAGACGCGCCCTTTTTGTCAGTGTGCGATGGACGTACCGACAGAACCGATCTGTGAAATCCATCATTGGTGCTACGCAGAACCGCCAATCATCATTCATCGGGCGTACTTCACTTCGCTAATCCTTCAACAACACTCATCAAGGAGAACGACATGCACCCCTCGAGCTCCCTCGTGCACCGGCCGGCCAAGCGATTCCTTCTGGTCGATGACCACCCCATCATGAGCGATGCGCTGCGCTACACGCTGGAAAGCATCGCCCCCGACTCGCAGGTTGAATTCGCGGCAAGCTATGGCGAGGCCCGCCGTCTACTGGCAGAGCCCAACCGAATTGACTGTATTTTGCTCGACCTTGGATTACCCGACAGCGACGGCTACGATGCACTGCAGGGGCTACGGCTGCTTCGCCCGGACACGCCAGTGGTCGTGCTGTCTGCCGATGGCGAGCGGGACACCATTATGCGGTGCCTGAATCTCGGCGCTCAGGGATTCATTCCAAAGACCGTCCATCACGATGTGCTTCGTTACGCGCTCCAGATGGTTGCCGCGGGCCACATGTACGTTCCCAAAGAGGTCGTCACGCACAGTGGCTGGGCGCCCGCAAATTCCATGGCTCGGGCAACGCAGGCGAAGGCCCCGTCGCGTGACCCGCGCAGCCTGGGTCTCACAGGGCGTCAGTGCGATGTGCTGCGACTCATTCTTCGGGGTCTGCCCAATAAGCTCATCTGCCGCGAACTTGACCTGGCCGAAGGCACCGTCAAGATCCATGTCAGCGCTGTGCTCCGCGCCCTGGGGGCTCGGAACCGCACCCAGGCAGTGATCGCAGCGAATCAGTTAGGACTTCGCCTGGCCACCGAATAGGGCATGTGAAGCGCGGCATATCGCTCATGCCGCAGAACAAAGGGCGTTCGACGCGCGGCAGCCACGCAGGTCGAACGCCCTATTTCATGGCGCTCGCCCTGTTACCGCCGGGCGTTGGCAATGAATAGAGACTCTCCGCCGATCTTGTAGTCGGAGATGGCCTGTTGTCCCTCATCGGAAACCACCCAGTCAGCGAAAGCCTGGGCCTGCCGCAGCTTCACGTGCGGATGCCGGGCGGGGTTGATAACAATCACCCCGTATTGATTGAACAGGCGTTCGTCCCCTTCGACCAGCACCCTGAGATCACCCCGGTTACGAAAATTAAGCCAGGTGCCTCGATCGG
>CAZORB010000235.1:0-4420 GCA_964581825.1 uncultured Bordetella sp. | reverse complement strand
AGCGCGCAGACAAGCTCTGTCAGGCTCGGCACCAGCGAGACGATGCGCGGTGCGGTCATGGGCGAGTTTCGGTGACCCGCGCCTTGCGGGGCGCGCGCGCAAACAGCGCGTCATACAACCAGTTTGGCAACATCCGCAACGCAAGCGCCACCACACGCATCGGCCGCGGAATGACTGCAAACGATCGCCCCGCAGCGATCACGTCCACTGCCCGGCGCGCGAAAGCGTCGACCGGCATCAGAAAAGGCATCGGGTAGCGGTTGACAGCGGTCATCGGCGTGCGGATGTAGCCCGGCGCAATCGTCACCACCCGGATGCCGTGGGCGCGCTCTTCGAGTCGCAGCGATTCGAGATAGGTGATCGTCGCTGCTTTGCTGGCGCTGTAGGCACCGGCGCCCGGCAGACCGCGAACGCCGGCCACGCTCGCGATCCCGACCAGGGTGCCTGCGCGCTGCGCCCGCATCGCGGGAAGAAAGGCGGCAAATGAATCAAACAGCGCCACCACGTTGACATCGATGATGCGCCGGAACACGGGCGCATCAGACCGCTCGCTGGTAAGCGTGCCGGCACTGATGCCAGCGTTTCCGATGACAACATCGGGTGCTCCAAACTCGGCGATGAATTGCTCTGCCGATGCGAGCAGGGCCTCACGATCGGTAATGTCGATTGCGAAGCAGCGCACTTTGGCTGGCGCCAGCCGGCGTGCAAGCTCGGAGAGCCTGTCCGCACGCCGTGCAAACAGCGCAAACACCGCATTGGGATGCCGCGCCGCATACTCGAGGGCCAGCGCCTCGCCGATTCCGCTCGACGCGCCCGTGATGACGATGCGAGGGCCTGAATCGCTCATGACGCGCGGTCGATGGCCGGCTTCGCTACCCTTAGCCCTTGGACCCGCCCGCCTTGCGCTCGCGCGCCACCAGGAAGTCGACCACTCTGAGCGCCGCCGTGTTGGAGCCTGCCATCGACGGAGCGGTAAGGTACTTACCTGCTACCGCGAGCGAGGGTACGCCATCGATCGCATAGGCCTCAGCGATCTGCGTGCCGCGCCTGGCTCGGGTGCGCACCGAAAACGACTCATAGACTTCAGAAAATGACTTGGGATCGAGCCCCAGCACCTCGGCCATTTTCTGGGGAGCCTCGAGTCGCACCTTGTCGACATGCAGCGCATGAAAGACGCGCGGCGACAGCTCGTCGACTTTGCCAAGCGCCACCAGCGCATAGTGAAGCTGCTGAATGCGCGTTTCGCGAAAGCTCACATGCTCGCGCCGAAACACCACCTCGGCCGGCTGACGCTTACGCCACTCTGCGAGCTCGGGCTCGAGCGAGTGGCAGTGCGGGCACCAGTAGGCGAAGAACTCCAACACCTCAATGCGGCCCGCCGGGGCTTCGACGGGTTGTGCGGGATTGACCACCCGAAAGTCACGGCCGGCCATGGGCTCAGATTGGGCGACCACGCCGTGCGAGGCCAGCCCAGTGCCACTCGCAGCAAGCGCCTGGATCCAGAGTCTGCGGGATTCGTTCATAGGTTCTCCTGGGGTCGGTCAGTGCGCCCGCCTGAGCGGACTCAACGCTGACGCACGACCGATGATTCGATGCCGTTTTCTTCGAGCCGGGCCCGTGCGCGATTCAGATCGTCGAGATGCACATACGGACCGATTCTGACGCGAAACACACGTTGCCCATTGACTTCGGCGGGCTGCACGCGGGCCTCCAGGCCGATCAGCGCGAGCTTTGCCTTCATGCTGTCCGCATCGTCAGCCAGGCGGAATGCCCCCGCCTGCAGCACGTATAGCGTGCGCTCGGGCGCTGGTTCAGCGCCGTCTGCCGGCGCGCTGCCCGAGGCCGCACCAGCCGACGAACGGTCGACCGACGAGCCTGCGGGAGCGGGCGCGGCTGGCGCGGCACCCGCCGTGTCGGCGGGCGGGCGCGCAGTGGGAGGTGCGGCTGAATCAGCCTGCGCGCGCTGTCGCGCGCTGGCTGGCCGATTGGGATCAGGGGCCTCGGCGGGAGAGCGCGGCTCGACGATCCGATCGCCACTACGCACCACTTTGTTGACAAACGGAAGCGGTGCGCGCGTGACAAATACCGCGACCGCCACCGCAACCGCAAGGCCGATGACGATGCCCAGCATCACGCCAAGCGCGAGGCTGCCGCGCTGGCGACGGGAGTCTCCCGCATTGTGACCGCGAATCCGCTTCACATTTTTTCCGGAGCTGACACACCCAGAAGCGCAAGACCGTTGCGGAGCACTTGTCTCACCGCCAGAAGCAGCGCCAGCCGCGCTTCACGCAGCGCAGCATCTTCGACAAGAAACCGCTCGGAATTATAGTAAGCGTGCAGCTCCGCAGCGAGCTCTTTCAGATAGAACGCGAGCGCATGCGGCGCCAGCTCGTCAGCAGCCTGCGCAATGAGCGCAGGGTACTCGGCAAGCCGCGCCATCAGCGCCGTCTCTCGTGGTGACGCAAGGGGTGCGGTGGTTTCAAGCGATTCAATGGCCTGCGCCCGAACGCGGGCCTCGATTGCAGCCGCTGCCTCGCCTGTTTGCCGGGCTGCCTGCTCGAGCACCGAGCAGATGCGAGCGTGCGCGTACTGCACGTAGTACACCGGATTTTCATCGCTCTGAGACAAGGCCAGATCAATGTCGAACACAAATTCGGAGTCAGCCTTGCGCGACACCAGAAAGAAGCGAACCGCATCGCGCCCACGGCGCTCAGCTTCAGACTGCTCGGCGGTGCTGCCCGCCGCGCCTCGCTCGCCACTCCAGGTGATCAGATCGCGCAGCGTGACGTACGAACCCGCTCGCTTGGAGATCTTCACCTCCTCGCCACCCCGCATCACCGTGACCATCTTGTGCAGCACGTATTGCGGATAGCCCTGGGGAATGTCCAGCCCAAGCGCCTGCAGGCCCGCACGCACCCGCGCAATCGTGCCGTGGTGATCGGAGCCCTGAATATTGACCGCGCGATTAAAACCGCGCTGCCATTTGGTCACGTGATAGGCCACATCGGGGACGAAGTAGGTGTAGCCGCCTTCGCTCTTGCGCATCACCCGATCTTTGTCGTCGCCGAACTGCGTGCTGCGCAGCCACAGCGCACCTTCGTGCTCAAAGGTGACGCCTGCGGCGGACAGCGCCTGCACGGTCTGCTCAACCCGGCCATCGCTGTAGAGCGACGACTCGAGATAGTAGGTGTCGAAGCGCACGCCAAACGCGCGCAGATCATTGTCCTGCTCGCGCCGCAGGTAGGCCACCGCGAAGCGCCGGATCGCTTCGAGATCGTCGGGATCGGCTGCGCCGGTTTCGGGCGCCACCCGCTCGGCGGAAACCGTGCGACCGGCGAGGTAATCAGCTGCGATATCGCGGATGTATTCGCCCCGGTAACCATCGGCCGGAAAGCGCGGGTCATCCGGTTCTATGCCACGCACTCGGGCCTGGACCGATGCCGCCAGATTGGCAATCTGCGCCCCGGCATCGTTGTAGTAAAACTCGCGACTGACCTGCCAGCCGCTTGCCGCAAGCAAGCCGCAAATGGCATCGCCCAGCGCCGCCTGCCGACCATGGCCCACGTGCAGCGGACCGGTAGGGTTGGCCGATACAAACTCGACCACCACGCTGCGGCCTTCGCCCTGCTCGCCGGCGCCAAACCGTTCGGCGCGTTCGAGCACCCGAGCGATAACCGCCCGACGTGCAGAAGGCGCAAGCCGCAGGTTAATGAAGCCAGGGCCCGCGATCTCGATTGCGGCAAGCAGCGGTTGCGCACTGGCCGAGTCAGCCGCCTGAACCGCCTGGGCGAGCGCCTCGGCGATTTTGCGTGGCGGCTGCTTCAGCGGCCGGGCAAGCTGCATCGCGAGATTGCAGGCGAGATCGCCGTGATCGGGCTGACGCGGCCGGTCGAGCTCAACGGCGGGGATCGCGTCGTCGGCGATGAGTCCCGCAGCGAGCGAGCGCGCGGCGTCATGGAATAGCGCTGCGAGCGCGGATTTCTGTTCGGAGAGCATGGGCGCGGATTGTACCCGCCGGGGTTGTCAGCCAACGATTGCGCTGGCTGACTTGACCTGGGCGCGCAACAGATGCTTCTGGATTTTGCCGGTGGAGGTTTTGGGCACTTCGGCAAAGCGCACTTCGCGCGGACACTTGAAGCGCGCAAGCAAGCCCTTGCAGTGCTCGATCAGTTCGGCCTCGGTGGCCGTGGTTCCAGGCCGAAGCTCAACGAATGCGAGTGGCGTTTCACCCCATTTCGGATCGGGCTTGGCGACCACCGCGCAGGCCATGACCGCCGGATGCCGGTAGAGCGCGTCTTCCACCTCGATCGAGGAGATGTTTTCGCCTCCGGAAATGATGATGTCCTTGGCCCGGTCCTTCAGCTTCACATCGCCATCGGGATGCAGCACGCCGAGATCGCCGGTATGAAACCAGCCATCG
>CAZORB010000234.1:0-4502 GCA_964581825.1 uncultured Bordetella sp. | reverse complement strand
TGGGTTCGTCGGCAAGCAGCAGCTTGGGCTGAGCCACCAGTGCGCGGGCAAGCGCTACCCGCTGCTGCTCGCCGCCGGAGAGTTCGCGAATGGCGGCGGTCCGGCGATTGTCGAGACCCAACCGCGACAACATTGACGCGGCGCGTTCAAGTGCCTCGGATGCGGCAACGCCATCGAGCAGAAGTGGCACCGCAACGTTACGCACAACGTTGAGGTGGCCCAGCAGGTGAAATGCCTGGAAAGCAAATCCGATCAGCTTGCGACGCAGCGCCGCCGTGTCGTCATCCGACTGGCCGCTGATCAGGTGACCCGCCACCTCCACCCGTCCTGAATCGGCAGGCTCCAACCCCGCGATGATGTTCAGCAGCGTGGACTTGCCGCTGCCCGACTCGCCAATCAGAGCGATGCGCTCTCCCGGCTCGGCCCGCAGGGCAAGGTCGTTGAGGATGACCCGCTCACCAAAGCGTTTACATACGCCTTGAAGCAGTACCGCAGGCGCTTCAGCCCGCTCAGCCATTCGGAGGTTCGGCGATCCCGCCGACGGTCTGGCTGAAGCCGCCATCGACATAAGTGATCTCAGCGGTGATGCCTGCTGACAGGTCGGATAAAAGGAAAGCCGCGACATTGCCCACATCGTCGATCGTGACATTGCGCCGCAGCGGCGCATGCGTTTCGACGAAATCGAGAATCTTTGAGAAACCCTTGATACCGCTGGCTGCCAGCGTCTTGATGGGCCCTGCTGAAATGCCGTTGACCCGGATGCCACGCGGGCCCAGGCTTTCGGCCAGATAGCGAACCGATGCTTCCAGGCTGGCCTTCGCAAGACCCATGGTGTTGTAGTTGGGCACCATTCGTACCGCGCCAAGGTAGCTGAGCGTGAGCAGCGCGGCGCGGCGATTGGCCATCAGCGGTTGTGCGGCGCGCGCCAACGCAACGAAGCTGTAGGCGGAGATGTCGTGCGCAACCCGAAACGCCTCGCGGCTGGCGCCTTCGAGGAAATCACCGGCGATGGCCTCGCGTGGCGCGAAGGCCACCGCGTGAACCAGACCGTCCAGGCCGTCCCAGTGTTCGGCAAGCGACGCGAACAGCGCGTCGATCTGAGTATCTTCGGCTACGTCGCACGGGAAAATCAGGGAAGAACCGAAGCCAGCGGCCATGTCGGCGACGCGATCGCGGAAGCGGTCGGTCTGGTAGGTGAAGGCGAGCTCGGCGCCCTGCTCGTGGCAGCTGCGGGCAATGCCGTAAGCAATGGATCGGTTAGACAGCAAACCAGTAATCAGGATGCGCTTGCCGGCAAGAAAACCCATCGTCGAGGTCTCCGCTAGAATCAGGTATCACCCATTGTCTCACGCGTCATGTTGAAGGCCGCTGTTGTCAGAGCCCTGCAAGCGATTTCTCGACTCCGGCTCTGCCGCGTGTCGGGTGTGCTCGCCTGCGTGCTGGTCGGTGCAGCGCTGCTATCGTGGCTCGTGCCAGCCAGCGCCCGGTCGGCGCACGGCATTGCCTGGGGCGAGCAGCTCAAGTATCCGCCTGGGTTTTCTCATTTCGATTACGTCAATCCGAACGCGCCCAAAGGCGGTTCGGTCAACCTCGACGGATACGGCAGCTTCGACAAGCTGAACCCCTTCACGCTGAAGGGGATCGCAGCGGCAGGCCTGGGCGTCCTGATGTTCGAGACACTGGCCGAGCCAAGCAAGGACGAGCCGTTCTCAATGTATGGCCTGCTTGCCAACGAAATTGAGTTTGCCGAAGACGGCATGTCGATCACGTTTCGGTTGAATCCCGCTGCGCGGTTTTCAGATGGGTCACCGGTCACGGCCGAGGATGTGCGGCACTCTTTCGTCACGCTCACCAGCCGTCAGGCGCATCCGCGTTATCGGCAAAGCTTTGCGGATGTCGCCAGCGTACGAGTGCTCGACACGCGTTCAATACGCTTTGACTTCAAGCGGCGCAATCATGAGCTGCACATGATTATTGGCATTCAGATGCCCGTCTTCTCCCGTCACTGGGGTAAAGGCAAGTCGTTCTCTGATCTTGTGCAAGATGAACCGATTGCGAGCGGCCCCTATCGCATTGAACGTGTCGAATGGGGACGGTCTATCATTTATCGCCGCAACCCCGATTACTGGGCGCGCGATCTGAACGTGCGCCGCGGCATGTTCAACTTCGATCGCATCGTCTACAAATACTTCAAGGACGAAACGGCTCGGCTCGAGGGATTCAAAGCCGGAGAATTCGACTGGATTTATGAAAACTCCGCGCGTAACTGGGCACGCGGCCATACCGGCCCACGGTATGCAAGCGGCGAACTGATCAAGCGCGAGTTTTCGCATTCGAATGCATCGGGCATGCAGGGGTTCGCGCTCAATACGCGTCGAGCCTTGTTTGCCGATGTGCGGGTGCGGCGTGCCATTGCATTAGCCATGGATTTCGAATGGATGAATCGCCAGGTCTTTTATGACCAATATCGGCGAACGCCCAGTTACTTCACCAACACCGACATGGTGGCAACGGGCGAGCCTGACCAAGACGAAATGGTGTATCTGGAACCGCTTCGAAAGCAGCTTTCGCCTTCGGTATTTGGTGAGGTGCCGTTGCCACCCAGTACCGCAGCGCCGTCTTCGCTGCGTGCCAATCTCAGGCTCGCCCGGACGCTGCTGGCCGACGCCGGTTGGCGGGTCGATGATGAAGGTGTGCTTCGCAATGCGGCAGGTCAGGCGTTCAGTTTTGAGTTTCTAACCTACTCGAAAGCATTTGAACGTGTTGCAGAGTCGTGGGTGCGCAATCTGGGTAAGCTCGGCATTGAAGTCACCATGCGCACGACCGATACCGCGCTGTATCGCAAGCGAATCGAAGACTACGATTTCGATGCGATCGTGCATGTGTTCGCGGCCAGCCAGACGCCAGGCAACGAGCTCGTTGAAAGCTACACGTCGGCGGCCGCGTCGGAAAAGGGTTCGCAGAACATGCCTGGTGTTCGCGATCCGGCGATCGATGCGCTGGTGTCGCGTATTCTCGAGAGTGGCTCGCGGCCCGAGCTGGCAGCGGGCGCGCGCGCGCTCGACCGGGTGCTCCGACATGGTCATTACATGGTGCCGCACTTTCACGCACCGGCCAATCGTATTGCGTTTAGCCGCAGGCTCGCGCATCCCGAGACCATCCCGAAATACTATTGGTCGCCTACCTGGCTACTGAAAACCTGGTGGGTGCAGCCTGACTCATCTGATAGGGCAAAGCGCTGAGATGCTGGCCTACATCGTCAAACGGCTGCTACTGATGATTCCGACGCTGATCGGAATTCTGCTGGTCAGTTTCGCGATCATCCAGTTCGTCCCCGGGGGGCCGGTGGAGCAGCTGGTGCAGGAACTGCGCGGCGCCTCACTCGCGGGCGAGGTGTCCACTTCTTCGGCTGGCCTGTATCGAGGCGGACAGGGCGTGGATTCAGAGCGCCTCAAAGAAATCCGTGAGCTCTACGGATTCGACAAGCCTGCCATAGAGCGCTTCGTCGAGATGCTCGAGCGCTATGCGCGCTTCGATCTGGGCTACAGCTATTTCCATCACAAAAGCGTCTGGCAACTGATCATCGACAAGCTGCCGGTATCCATCAGCCTGGGCTTCTGGAGTTTTCTGCTGGTGTATTCGGTATCGATTCCACTCGGAATCGCCAAGGCCGTGCGCAATGGGTCGCGGTTTGATCTTTGGACCAGCACCGCTATTTTGGTTGGTTATGCGGTCCCCGGTTTCGTGCTGGGCGTGGCGCTCCTGGTGTTCTTTGGCGGCGGTTCATTTTTGCAATGGTTTCCGCTGCGAGGTTTAACCTCTGACGATTGGTCGGAGCTGTCGTTAGCAGGCAAGGTCATGGATTATTTCTGGCACCTCGCCATGCCGCTCACCTGCCTGGTCGTGGGCAGCTTCGCGGTGACCACGATGCTCACCAAGAACACGTTTTTGGAAGAGGTGCGCAGGCAGTATGTAATGACCGCTCGCGCCAAGGGTTTGAGCGAGCGGCGCGTGTTCTATCGCCATGTGTTTCGCAATGCGCTCATTCCGCTGGTCACGGCGTTTCCTGCTGCGTTTATCGGTGCGTTTTTTACGGGATCGCTGCTGATCGAGACGCTCTTTTCACTCGATGGACTGGGGCTGTTGTCGTATGAGGCCGTGGTCAAACGCGATTACCCGGTCGTGCTCGGTTCGCTGTACGTGTTTTCACTGCTCGGACTCATCACCAAGTTGATCACTGATGTGCTTTACACCTGGGTCGATCCACGCGTGAAATTCGGGGCGGATGCATGAGCCCGAGTAAGCGCGCCTGGTTGCGGTTTCGCGCCAACCGTCGCGGCTATCTGAGCCTGTGGATTTTCTCGATTGCGTTCGTTCTGAGCCTCGCCGCCGAGCTGCTGTCCAACAATGCCCCGATTCTGGTGCGCTACGAGGGTCAGTGGTATACCCCGCAACTGCGGGTTTATCCCGAGACTACCTTTGGTGGTGACTTTCGAACGGAA
>CAZORB010000233.1:0-4505 GCA_964581825.1 uncultured Bordetella sp. | reverse complement strand
TGGCCGCGCTCAGGCAGGATATTGCGCGTTTGTCAGAATCCGTCAGCGCTCTTCTGCAAAACCCGGCACCAGGAGTCACTCAGCATGTCTCAGATGCCGTTGAAGACGCAAAGGCCAAGATTTCCAGTACCGCCGCCGACGTAAAATCACGCATCAACGCGGCAGGTGGAGAGATTGAGGCCAGCATCGAACGTAATCCGCTGACGGCGATTATGATCTCGTTCGGTGTGGGGATGGCGCTCGGCATGATGAGCCGCGCGCGGCACTGACCGCTCATGTTCGGCGGGTTGCATCGTTTCATGGTCGCGGCGGCCGATTGGCGGCCGCGCGACTTCCTTATTGCTACCATCGCTGCTGAGGTGGTGACACTGTTCACCATCATCAGTCTGGGGTTTGCTACCTTCGCCGCATACATGCATCTCAGCGCATCTGGGGGGCCTGTGTTCGCGGCGGTTGTGATTTCTCTAGCCTACGGGGTGGTCGCGGTCATCGCCGGTATTTCGCTCGCACGATGGCATGACCGGTCCTCGCCTCCTGCGCCTGCGGCATCGGCGCCGCCTGATAATCTTGAGGCTTTGCTCCAGTCTCTCACAGCGGCCAGCACCCCCCAGGATCAGAAAGCGCTGATCGCGGCTTTGCGCGTTGGACGAGATTTATCACCGATGGAACTTCTCGCCATATCGCTGCTCAGCGGCTTCTTTGCTGGCAGGACGACAGGAAAGTAGGCTTCCTGCGCGGCGTCGGAGCCCAGAAAAATTGCACAGGCTCGTGCATCCCGAGGGCGAGGCAGCGCGAAGCACCACATCAAGGTCGTCACCAGCATCGCAAGCAACCAAAAGGACAAGCCCATGCCGCGCCTTCACCTGCACCCGGAACGCCATCTGGTTTCACGCATCGGGTGGCTGCGGGCCGCAGTGCTTGGGGCGAATGATGGCATTGTCTCAACCGCCAGTCTCATCGTCGGTGTCGCTGCTGCTGCTGCCACGCAGAGCGATATCCTCATCGCCGGCGTGGCTGGCTTGGTTGCCGGTGCGATGTCTATGGCGGCTGGTGAATATGTCTCGGTCAGTTCTCAATCTGATACGGAACAGGCTGACCTTGCCCGCGAAACCCAGGAACTGCGGGACAATCCTGTCTTCGAGCATGAGGAACTGGCCGAGATCTATGTCCGACGCGGCGTAGACCGCGATCTCGCCCGGCAGGTCGCCGAACAGTTGATGGCCAAGGATGCGCTGGTCGCCCATGCGCAGGATGAACTCGGGATATCCGAGATCACAACCGCGCGCCCGATCCAGGCAGCACTGACCTCAGCAGCGACCTTCGCGGTTGGCGCGGCAATGCCTTTGCTGATGGTGGTGCTTGCACCAACACATCTCCTTGTCTGGATCGTCTCCGGCGCCTCACTAGCCTTTCTGGCGGTGCTGGGTGCCGTTGGGGCGCAAGCTGGTGGTGCCAATGTGCTGCGCGCCACGGCCCGTGTGACATTCTGGGGTGCGCTGGCGATGGCGTTGACCGCCGGTATCGGCGCGATTTTTGGCACGGTGGTGTAGTATGCGCGCGACGAAGTTCTGGCCGCTGTGCAGCACGTTTGTCGCGGTGATGCTTAAACTTGGTCCGCTTTACTGCCCGAAAAGCGCATGATCGCCACTCGCAGCACCGCCTGAAGCGGCGCAGCCAGGGCAATCCCGATGGCGCCAAACAATGTTCCCATCAACATTTGCATGCCAAGCGCGTGGGCGGGTTGGATATGGACCGTGCGCCGCTGAATGAGCGGCGTGAGTATATATCCCTCAATGATCTGAATAATGAGATAAATCGCGATCACCCAGGCGACCATCGTACTCCCCTGCGAGGAGGCGGCGATAGCAATCGGAACGGCGCCGACAAAGGCGCCCAAATAAGGGATGAAGTTCAACACGCCCGCCATCAACCCGAGAACCAAGGCACCAGGCGTACCCAAAGCGACCAGCGCGAGCGCGATCGAAAAAGCGACCGCGACGATCGTGATGACTTGGCCGACGAGCCACCTCTGGAGCGTATCGGACATTTCATCGACAATATCGAGCACAAGGTGGCGGCGCTCAAGCGGCAATAGACTCTCGATCCCACGTCGATAGGCGGCAGGATTAAGACCCACAAAGAAGCCGATGAAGAGCGTGAGGAGGACATCGCCCGCAGTGCCAAGCGCTGATTGTGCACGACCAAAAAGCCCAGCAGGATCCGGCAGGAGTATGCTGGCAATCTGCTCGTCTGTAATACGCCCCCCGTTCGGACCGGGCGTCTGAACCCCTATATCCGCGAGCCGATTCCCGACATTCTTCAGTTGGCTTGAAAGGACGCGATGCAATTCATCCCATTCCTGGACGATTGTATATCCGCCCCAGGCAATACCAACCAGAATTAGACCAGCAAATATGGTGCAGACGATTGCGAAGCAAGCGCCGCGGCCCACGGGAAGAACATGCAAAAGCCCGCGCGTCGCAGCATCGAGAAGAGCCGCGAGGAGCAACCCGCCGAATATCATCAGCAGCGCGCCGGCCGTCTGCCAGGCAAGAAAGAGACCCGAACCGAGTGCGACAGCGATCAGTAGAAGCCGGAGACTGTTGCGCGTGAGCGCACCGCAATTGACCGATCCATCTTCGCTTGGCACGCACTTGATCTTGCCGCCGGTAGCTGATCCATGCTCGCCATCAAAGGGCGCTTCGGATGTAGATGGGCGCAGCATGGGATACTCCCTCTGGTAACGGCGTTGTACGCCTAGACTTGAAGTATTGCTTCGCGCGAACCACGCCCTAGGCTGGACGATATGGTTCGATCTAACGGGAGTTTGGGGTTGCGCGTAAAAGCACGAAGTGCGCCAGTGGGCACGTGAACAGAGAGAGGCAAGCATCATCGCCGGCAGTTACCTTTGATAGATATCAATCTTTCCGAACGGCGAGCACAGGGCGCTGGCGTTCGCAATTTGGTCGCCAGGGGTCCCTTGCTATTCTGATCTGACTGAATTTCTTACAACCTTTCCGCCGCACTGAACCCCTAGATTGTCCGGCGTCGGCGCCTATGGGACCAAATTGGCGATTTGAGTAACGGAGGATTTCTGGCTCATCGTAACCCCAAGGAGAGTGAAGATGAGCCAGAAATCCTCCGCCCCACCCACGCGGGTGCCAGCCGAAAAGCTGGTCCGCGATATTCGCCGCGCCACGCGCAAGCACCATTCCGCCGAGGACAAGATCCGCATCGTCCTGGAAGGGCTCCGCGGCGAGGAAAGCATCGCCGCCCTATGCCGCCGCGAAGCCATCGCCGAGAGCCTGTATTAATCGTGGTCGAAGGAGTTTCTAGTTGCGGCGCTGGCGCGCCACGGGTTCAAGCGCCACGCCGAACGGTACCCTCACATTGACAGCCGGGGCCGCGCCATGTTGGCTATCACCTCGTCTCGAGAGAGGGTGAGGAGAAAAACGCCATGAAGAAGCGCCAGATCCTGCGTGCTGCGGCCGGCCTTGGACTGCTAGCCGCCCCCGCCTATGCGCAAGCGCCTTTCCCCAGTTCTCGCATCCGCATGGTCGTGGCCTTCCCGCCCGGTGGAAACACGGACATTTTTGGGCGCCTATTTGCCGAACCCTTCGGGCAGGCGCTCGGCCAGCCCGTTGTCGTCGATAATCGCGGCGGCGCGGGCGGTCTCATCGGCTCGGGCGAGGTGCATCGCGCCCGACCGGACGGTTACACGTTGATCTTCCAGAGCCCGACGGCCGGGATCACAGGCCCGCTTACACGTCGTGTGCCGCCCTTTGATCCCGTCACGGGGTTTTCGCATATCTCCATCCTCGGCATTACGCCGCTCTGCCTCGCGGTGAACCCGCAGCTTGGCGTGAACAACCTGGCCGAATTGATCGCCATGATCCGCGCCCAGCCGGGCCGACTGAGCTATGGCAGCTCTGGCATCGGCGGCGTCCCGCACCTCGCGACGGAGTTGCTGCGGATGCGAGCAGGCAACCTTGACGTGGTGCATGTGCCCTACCGAGGCTCAGGGCCGTTAACCCAAGATCTCCTCTCCGGCGTCATATCCTTCGCGGTGGACGCCTTCACGGCACTGCTGCCGCAGCACCGTGAAGGGAAGCTCAAGATTATCTCCGTCTTCGGTGAGCAGCGCGCAGCGGTGGTGCCCGAGGTGCCGACCGCGCGCGAGGATGGCTTCGACGTCGTGATCCGTCTCGCCAACTACCTGGCCGCTCCGCCCGGCACACCACCGGACCGGCTGGAGCGGCTCTCCGCCGCCGCTCGCGCCGTGATGTCCACGCCCGAGATGGCCCGCGCGCTGGAGGCCATGGCCTTTGTCCCCGTGACGGATTCGACGCCCGAGCGCGCCACCCGCTTCATCGCGGATGAGGCGGCCCTCTGGAGGCCCGTAATACGTGCCATCAACATCGAGATAGATTAGACGCGCGTGTTCAGGCTGACGGACAAGGTGGTGTTCCTGACCGGCTGCGGCTCGGTCGGTCCTGGCTGGGGTA
>CAZORB010000232.1:0-4527 GCA_964581825.1 uncultured Bordetella sp. | reverse complement strand
ATTTTCGCTGCTTGCCTCGGGTGGCGCAGGTCCGCTTCATGCCGCCCTGGTCGGCCGCGAGGTGGGTGTTGCCGAGATTATCGTGCCGCCCTATCCAGGCATGTTCTCGGCCATCGGCGCCACACTGGGCAATATTCGCCACGATCTGTCGCAGGCGCTACTCGCGCCCCTGCGCTCGCTCAGTGAACCTCAGCTCGAAGCCGCCTTTGACGCGCTGTCACTTCGCGCACACGGATTGCTCGAGGCAGAAGGGGCGCAGGATCTTCCCGTGCGTCTTCGCCGGCATGCCGAGCTGCGCTTTGCCGGGCAGCTGTTCGAGTTACGCGTTGCGCTGGATGAGGCCAATACGCCGTTGCCATCCATCGATCAGATTGAGTTGGCTTTCCGAAGCGAATATCGGCGCGAATTTTCCATCGAGCTCCCCAACGCCACGGTGCAGCTGGTGAGGCTTGGGCTGGTGGCCGAAGCCGACCTTGCCTCGCCCGCGCGTAAGTTGTTTCAGCCCTTTGATTTGCTCGCCCCTACCGGCGCAGGCGCCATCGAAACCCGCTCCATTTTGGGACCAGACGGTCTTACACGCGATGTGCCCGTCTACCGCGCGACGCCAAGCCAACCGATTCAGACTGCAGGGCCGGCGCTGTTTGTACAGGCGGGTGCCACGGTCTGGGTACCCGAGGCAATGACTGCTCATCGCGCAGCCGACGGATGTCTTGTCATTCGATCCAATGCCCGAGAGTCTGCAGCATGAGCGCCCCCCAACCCAATCTGCTGGAATCCGACCCGGTCAGTTTCGAGGTCATCAAGAACGCGCTCTACGCCACCTGTGCCGACATGAAGTCGGTCATCATGCGTACCTCGTTTTCACCGCTACTCAGCCTGTCGGCCGACCTGTCCTGCGCCCTGCTCGACACCCGCTGCAATGTGGTGGCGCAAGGCGTCGATATCCCGGTGCATCTGGGCGCTGCGGGCTTAAGCGGCGCGGCTGCGGTGAAGGCCTTTCCGCTCGACACCTGGAGCGAAGGCGACGCGGTGCTACTGAACGACCCCTACGAAGGCGGCACCCACCTACCCGACATGTCGCTCGTCACGCCGCTGTTTGCGGAAGGCGCGTTGCTCGGCTTTGCAATCAGTCGCCTTCACTGGCCTGACGTCGGTGGCATTGCAGCGGGAAGCTCCAGCGTGTGCGATGAAATCATCAAGGAAGGCCTTCGCGTGCCGCCTGTGCGCATCGTTGAGCGCGGCCACACACGCAACGACCTGCTGCAGTTGATTCTCGCCAACGTACGAATTCCGCAAGACAGACTGGGCGACTTTCGCGCAGCGCAGGCAGGGCATGTGCGCGCCACCGATCGTGTGGCCGAACTGTGCGACCGCTATGGCGCCGCAGTGGTGCGCGCGGTCATGGCGCAAACGCAGATCTACAGTGCGCGGCTGGTTAAAGACCGGTTATCCAGGCTTGCCGATGCGGTGGTCGAGCATGAAGAGCGCCTGGATGGCGATGGGATTGACCCGCACTGCCGCCCGTTGATCAAAGCGCGAATCACCAAGGCTGCGGGGTCGCTGCATTTCGATTTCACAGGATCGTCGCCCTGCGTGGCGGGCCCCATCAATGCGCCCTACCCGGTAACCTGCGCCGCAGTTTACTACACCGTGCTGAGTTTTCTGGGGGGCGATATTGCGCCCAACGCAGGGGTCTATGCGGACGTACGAATCACGGCACCTGCGGGTTCAATCGTGAACGCCAGCTATCCTGCACCGGTGGTCGCAGCGAACACCGAAACCTCCAACAGACTGGTCGACATTCTGTTTACTGCGCTGGCGAAAGCCTGGCCCGAGGTCGTGCCGGGTGGCAGCTATGGCTCGGCGTGCGTTTACACCTTGGGTGGTATCGACCCGCGCTCGAACAGACGCTTTGTCCACTACGAAACCATCGGAGGCGGCGGTGGCGCAACCGCCGCAGCGCCAGGAGCGCACGGCATTCGGGTTCACATGGGTAACACCATGAACCTTCCAATTGAAAACGTCGAGGCGCAGATTCCGGTGCGCTTCCTCGAGTACGCAATCCTTCGCGAGTCAGGTGGCGCCGGCCACCATGCGGGTGGTTGTGGCGTACGCAAATCGTTCGTATCGCTTGCGGATGGCGTACAGGCCTCGGTGCTTGGCGAGCGCACCGACACGCCCGCACTCGGCGCAGCGGGCGCAGACAACGGCGCCTGCGCACAGTTTCGGCTGATACGCGGCGACCAGGTTGTCACGCTTGGGGCCAAGAGCGGGCCTCATCGGCTCAACACCGGTGACGTACTCGAGTTAAACACCGCAGGCGGTGGCGGATGGGGCGTATTGCGCTGACCTTCTCTAAGCGCACTGCGTCAGCGCGTTCACCGCTCAGTCTTCCAATCGCCATGCTGCTTCATGGCCGCCCGAATTAAAACGTGCTATTTATCCCGCGCATCGCGGCTAAAGCCGCGGGCCCTGTATGCACTCAATCGCGTTACAAGGGCACGAGCAATTAACCAAACCGGAGACACACTGATGGCATTCCGCTTCAAGTCCGCGCTCGCAGCGGGCGCAGTCGCGCTTTTCAGCGCATTCACCCCTGCGACCCAGGCCGAGACCTTCAAGATTACGTTCAGCGCGGCGCACGGGCCCCAGCTCCCCTGGATCGGCATGATCGAAAATTTCTACATGCCTGAAGTGGACAAGCGGCTTAAAGAGGCTGGCAGCAAGCACAACATTGTCTGGAACAAGGCATTCAGCGGCACGCTGGCGAAGGTGGGCGGCGAGCTCGACGCAGTGGGCAACGGCGTGGCCGAGATGGGCTATGTCTACACGATCTTCGAGCCCGCCAAACTGCCTCTGCTCGCGGTGTGTTTCATGGCGCCATTTGGCAGCGACGATCCGCGCGTGCTGAACAAGATCATGTATGAAATGAACCTGGAAATGCCGGAGCTTGCCAGCCAGTGGACCCGGCATAACCAGATCTTTCTCGCGGCGATCTCCACCGATACCGACTACATGCTGACCACTTTTCCGGTGAACAGCATTGCCGATCTCAAGGGACGCAAGCTGGGCGCGGCCGGATCGCTATCGCTGTGGGCAGCTGGAATCGGCGCTGTCCCGGTGCAGGGCGACTTCGCCACTCACTTCAACAACATCAAAACCGGCGTGTACGACGGTCTGATTGCGTTCACCACCGGCATGTATCCCCCGAAGCTGCACACCGTGGCGCCGTTTGCCACGCGGGTCGATCTGGGATCCATGATGATCGGGGCACTCACGATCAACAAGGCGTTCCACGATCGCTTGCCGCCTGATGTGCAGAAAGTGCTGAAGGATGTCGGGCGCGAGTACAACGATCGAATCGCCAGTACGCTGTTGGGACTGGCCGCCACCTTCGAAAAGAGAATGGCTGAGGAAGGCACGAAGTTCTCAAAGCTTTCTGCTGAAGAGCGAACCAAGTGGGCCACCACCATGCCCAATATCGCCAAGAACTGGGCGGAAACCAATGCGAAGCGCGGTCTTCCGGCACCCGCGGTGCTGAACGCCTACATGAAGAAATTGCGCGACAACAATGTTCCACTCGCCCGCGAGTGGGACAAAAACTGATCGGCCTCGCACGCCAGGAGCCACACCGGATCAGGCACCTGCCCTGATCCGGTCATATTCATGAATCGACTCGACGATCTTTTCCGCCGCGCCCTACTTTTGCTCAATTCAATTGGCACGGTCTGGATCTTTATTCTGATGCTCGTGATCGTGACCGACGTGATCGGCCGAACCGTGTTTACGCGCCCGCTGCCGGGTGTACCCGAGCTGGTCAGCTTGTCGATTGTCGGGATTGTCTTTCTGCAGATCGGTCAGGCGCTGCGCTCCGGCCGGATTACCCGGGTCGACACGCTGCTCCAGGTGCTCGATCGGCATGTTCCCAGGGCCTCGGCCCTGCTGCAGGGCCTGTACGGCCTGCTGGGCATGGCGCTGTTCATTGCGCTTTACAACGCGTGCCTGCCTCTCTTTATCCGAGCGTGGCAGAACGGGGATTACGTCGGTGTCGAGGGCTACATCACTTACCCGGTGTGGCCGGTTCGGTTGTTCATGTTGATTGGCTGCGTTGGCGCAGCCATCCAGTATCTGCTGTTTGCAATGCGCGACTTCGCGCGGGCGGCCAAGCCATGACCGGCATCGAAGTCGCAGCCCTCTCGATTCTTTCGATACTGGTTCTGATCTACAGCGGTCTGCATGTGCCCGTTGCGTTCTGACTGGTGTCACTCATCGGTGTCTGGGTCATCAAAGGCAGTTTCGCGCAGGCCTCTGCGCTGCTTGGTATGGCGGCGTCCGATGCTGTGTCGTCATACGATTTCGGCGTCATCCCGCTATTTGTGCTGATGGGTCTTCTGGTCAGCGTTGCCGATCTGGGACGTGACGCATTTCTTGCCGCCAATGCCTTGTTAGGACGATTGCGCGGCGGCCTGGGCGTTGCAACGGTGGCCGCCAACGCAGTGTTTGCTGCGGTCACCGGGGTGTCCATCG
>CAZORB010000231.1:0-4574 GCA_964581825.1 uncultured Bordetella sp. | reverse complement strand
GTTCGATACCCTGTGCTGCAGGCCGACGTGATCGGCAACGAGACCGAAGCGATCGCCCTGTCGGTGGTGTTGCTGGTGTTGTCGCTCGAGGCCTGTCGGCGTTCGGCGGGCAGCGTCCTGACGATCGTGTTTGGCGTCTTCTTCGCGTGGGCGCTGTTTGGCTATTTGCTGCCAGGCATGCTGGCGACCAAGCAGGTATCTCTGGCGCGTCTGCTGCCGTATCTCGCACTCGATACCTCGAGCGTGTTGGGCGCACCGTTGATGATCGCCGCGACCACCGTACTTGTGTTCATGTTCTTCGGTCGTATCCTTCAGAACTGCGGTGGTGCCGAATTCTTTACCGATATCTCCAGCGCAATGTTCGGTCGCTATCGCGGTGGCACAGGCAAGGTGGAAGTGGTCGCATCCGCTTTGTTCGGAACGATTTCGGGCAGTGCTGTCGCCAATGTCATGTCAACCGGCATCATCACCATTCCGAACATGAAGAAGGCCGGCTACACCCCGCAAACCGCGGGGGCGGTCGAGGCGGTATCGTCCACTGGGGGGCAGATCATGCCACCAGTCATGGGTGCTGCAGCTTTTCTGATGGCAGAGAACCTGCAGTTGCGCTACGTGGAGGTTGCGCTGGCCGCGCTGATCCCGTCGCTCCTGTTTTATGTCTCTATTTTTGTTCAGGTCGATCTCGAGGCAGCCAAACGCCGAATCGGTGGAATCGACGCAGCCGAGTTGCCGCGCGCCGGTCAGGTGTTCCGCAGAGGCTGGTTCTTTCTGATCCCGTTCGTCGTGCTGTCCGCGTTAATGGGCATGACCGAGCTTCAGGCGGAGCCTTCTGTGCTGCTTGGCGTTGCCGCAATGCTGCCGTTTGCTTTCGTGGTGGGCTACGGCGGCAAGCGCTTAAGCGGCAGATCAATGCTCCGAGCATTGAAAGATACGGGGCGCGACGCGGTTGACATCATTGTCATCTGCGCGGTGGCAGGCGCAGTCATCGGTCTTCTGAATATCAGTGGACTTAGCCTGAGCCTGTCACTCGCGTTGGCGAAGGTCGGCGAAGGTAACGTACTGCTGCTGCTGGTCGCGGTGGCCGTGATGTGTCTGGTGCTCGGCATGGGGCTGCCGACGACAGGGGTCTATCTTCTGGTTGCCGTGATCGCCGCGCCATCACTGGTGCAGTTGGGCGTTCCGCCGCTGGCTGCGCACATGTTTGTGTTCTTCTTCGGGTGCCTGTCGATGATTACCCCGCCGGTGGCCATGGCGGCCTTCGCAGCGGCGCATATCGCGCAGACTAGTCCGGTTCAGGTTGCATTCACGGCTTGCCGCCTGGGTTGGCCGGCATTCATCGTCCCCTTCGTGTTTGTTTTCAGTCCAGGGCTGCTGATGGGTGGCGGGTTCTGGGTGGTGACCGTATCGCTGATATCAGCCTCTGCTGGCGTCTGGATGGGGTCGGTAGCATTTGCAGGGCATCTTGCGGGGCCGCTTTCCGCGATGTCGCGCCTCATCGCTGTGTTGTCGGCAGCGCTTCTGTTGTATCCGTTTGAAGCCACTGCTGTCGGCAGTCTGATCAAGGTCTTTGGAGTCGGGCTGTGCGCTGTGATGGCTTGGCGTGAGTTTCGCCTGAGACCTGAAGCACGATAAGGGGCTTGCCGTGTCCACCTATCCTTCACTCGCGGGTAGAACCGTCCTGATTACTGGCGGGGGGCGAGGAATCGGCAAGTCGTTTGCGTTGGCTCTTGCCGCCGCAGGCGCGCGGGTCGCTATCTGCGGCCGCGATGCCAACACGTTGGCGGCAACCGCGGATCAGCTTAAGAAAATGGGGGCGAGTGCTGTCTTGGCTGTGACTGGAGATGTCAGCCAGGCTGACGATTGCAGCCGGATCGTGGACGAGGTTACCCACACCTTCGGCGGACTCGAGGTATTGGTCAATAACGCAGGACTTGGCATGCGGGTGGTCAACGAAGCGTTTACTACGCAGCCCATTCCCTTCTGGCAGGCCGATCGGCAAGCCTGGCGGTCCATCATCGAGGCGAATGTCCTGGGGCCGTTTTACATGTCGCATGCCGTGGCGCCGCTGATGGTTGCGGCAGGATTCGGGCGGTTGATCAACGTGTCCACCAGTCCGGTCACGATGGTCAGGCGCGGCTATTCGCCCTACGGGCCGTCTAAATCGGCACTCGAGGCGATGACGCGAGTGTGGGCGCAGGATCTTGCCGGAACCGGAGTGACGGCGAACGCCATTCTGCCTGGCGGGGCAACCGATACCGATCTGATTCCTGGAAGCGGATCTGGCCGTCGCGGTGCGGACGGGCAGCTGCTGCCCGTCACCATCATGGATGCAGCGCTGTTGTGGCTTGCGTCCGACGAGTCATCGGGCATAAGCGGTCGGCGCGTGGTTGGCAAGCTCTGGGATCCGACGCTGCCGTTCCACTTGGCGGCTGAAAAGGCGATGCCGCCGCAGTCGGATCTCCCGAGTATTCTCTAAGCCGCGCCGGCGATCGATGCTGACATTCGCGTTGAAGTGGGCCTCTGCCTACGTCAGCGTAGCGTGGCGTTAAGCAGGCCAAGTTCCTGCGCCTGGATTTGCAGCGCGAGCGTTTTTGAATACGCGCGACATTGCGAGAATGCGCCGCCGGTGAAATACAGACCCGGCTGAGGCGTTCTCGTCCACATATTGCGCAGTTCAGCTGTTTCTGGGTCGAACCCCCAGACTGGGCCTACCCGCTCTGCCACCTCGTCGCCGAAATACTGCGCGACGGTATGTTGAAGCCCGTGATAACCGGTGGCGAGCACCACCAGTTCCGTTTCAATCAACCGACCATCCCGCATGCGCGCTCCGTTGGCCTCAAAGGCCTCGATGTCGCGATATTGGATAAGGCCGATTTCACCCGACGCAATCAGATCGGAACAGCCCACATTGAAGTAGTAGCCCCCACCTCGCGAGCGGAAAAGATACGGCCAGCCCGTACCATCGACGCCGCTGGAGAGTTGGAAGCCCGCCTTCTCGAGCGCGGTGAGCAGGGGACGGTCGTGTTGCTGCGCACGCTCGGTGAGCGCGCGATGCGTCGCGAGCATGACAGGCAGCGGGATCGATGTGTTGATCAGGTCGCGATCTTCAATTGACGGGCCTTCACCCAGGAAGAGGCCGTCGTAGAGCTGAGCGCTCGGTTCGATTTCGATGATCATGGTGGGATTGCGCTGCACCATGACCGCACGGGCACCGTGTCCGTGCAGCTCCTGCGCGACATCGTGGGCGCTGGTACCAGTTCCGATCACCATGACGGGCTTGTTCCGCCAGGCCGTGCCATCGCGAAATGCGCTGGTATGCACCACGGTGCCGCGAAACCGGTCGAGGGTCGGAATGTCCGGGATCTTTGCGGTGCCGCTGACCCCGGTTGCCATGATCAGATGGCGCGGACGGAGTGTTCGCTCTGTGCCGTCCGCACACCGGACAACTGCTTCCCAGTGCTCGCCCTCATGCGATGACCCCGCTACCCGCCTTGCGCGCTCAAGCCGAGTGCTGGTCCAGAAGTGGATATCCATGCACTCCACATACGCTTCAAACCAGTTGGCAATCCGATCCTTGGGCAGATACCGCTGCCAGGTGGACGGAAACGGCATGTACGGCAGATGATTGCTGTGAAACTGGTTGTGGAGCTTGAGGGCGCGATACCGGAGCCGCCAGTTATCACCAACCCGTGCCATGGGGTCGATGACCAGGTTGTCGATGCCGAGTTGATTCAGGCGTGCGGCGGCCGACAATCCCGCATGTCCGCCCCCCACAATGAGCACCGTCGGTTCACGATCGTCGAAACGCGCGGCGGCCTGCCGGCGTTCAAGCCAGGTTGGTCCGTTCCAGTCGCGCTCGTAAACGGGCTCTTCACGTTGGGCGCGCAGGCTCGCCTCGTCGTGACCTCGAATTGACTCGAGCGCGGTGTGAAATGTCCAGGCGGCCGGCGAAATGGTGCCGTCATCGTTGATGCGCAGCCGCAGTAAGGCCGCGCAGTCGCCTATTCGAGTTTCAAAGCGAAGAATGGCTTCAACGACCCGCAGCTGAGCGCGCTCAACAATACGCGGGGGACAGCGCCGGTCGTCGATTGCAAAAGAATGGGCGCCCGCGGCCTTCAGTGCATCGGCCAGCGGCGCGGCCAGCTGCTGACGGCCGCTTCGAGTGACCAGGGTCCAGGTAAGCGCCAGCGCCTCACGCCAGTGGCCTTGCTCCTCAAACAGGCTGCCAATCTGTTCCGCTTGGCCGCCCGACGCGACGCTGGACAGTCGATGCGCCCACTGGCTTGCCGCATCTACGAGCTGCTTTGCCTCGGGAAGCTTGACCATGGCACCCATCGCGTTCCGGAAACCTTACTGACCGGCAATTACCTTCGCGATTGAATCGGCGACGTAATCGATGTTGCGAGAATTAAGCGCCGCCAGACAGATTCGCCCCGTGCTGATCGCGTAAATGCCGTACTGATCGCGTAGCACTTCGACCTGCTCGCGGGTAAGGCCAGAATACGAGAACATGCCGCGTTGGCGAATCACAAAGCTGAAATCACGATTGACACCGCGCGCCTTGAGCCGCTCGA
>CAZORB010000230.1:0-4590 GCA_964581825.1 uncultured Bordetella sp. | reverse complement strand
ACTTCGGAACCAAGGTGCGGGTGGCCGACGGTTATCGCAACGGCGGCGAAGGCGGGCTGGTCTATCGCTATATGGGTCCGAAAGCCATCGAGCTCGACCTGTCCGAGGTGGACTACGGCAACGAAGGTTTCTGGATGGAGGTTGAGCCAGACAACGAGCTTCCAGGCGTGCTCGGAATATTGTCTGACCTCACCAGCGGGCTTCTCAAGGTCTTTGAGCTGCCCAAGCCGTTTGGAGGAGCCGGTGCGTGGAGCGATGCGCTCACCCCCACCGATCTGGGCAGCAATGGCGGCTTTGAAACCCAGACCATCACACTGACGCCGCCCGCTGTAGCGGGCGTAGGCAGCGTCAGCCTGGCGCTGGGCGAGGCGCAGACCGCACCCATCCAGCTTTTGCCCATCGGGTCGCCAGTCGCCGAACAACAACGGCTCACGCTCATCAATCCGCTTACGGCCACCGGCAGCCGGATGCGTCTGTCGCTCGCTGGCTTACCTGATGTCGAAGTCGAGGTCCTTGGTACCGCGCAGGCGACAGCCAATGGGCTTCAGCAGACGCTCGAAGCCTGGTTTGGCGCAGGAGGCGTGCAGGTCGAAGCGGTGCCCAGCCGTGCAGCAGGATGGGCGTTTGACATCACGCTCGCTGGCCAGAATGTCGGACGGGCGATCGACACGATCCAGGCGCGGGTGGCGGCGCAGCTGGGCGCGGATCGGCTAGGCGTGCGCGTGGAAACTTTGCGCGAGGGCCGCGCTGCGCCCACTCGCGCCGAACAGGCGCTCCTCATTCAGGATGCGCTGCGCGAGACGCTGGCTGAGCCCACCCTGGCGGTGGTTGCCAGCGCGGGGGATGCGCTCGCGTTTTCGGTCACCTTTGGCAAGAAAGGTGACCGCCCGCAGATGCGCGCGGTTGACGTGAGCCCCGGCTACACCGTGAATGTGGCCACCCCAACGGCGGGGAGCGCTGAAACTGGGTCACGCTTTACCGCGCGGCTTGACACCTCGAAAACCGTCAGCCGCTTTGATCTGGCGTTTGACTATGGCGGCAGTCGCTACACCGCGGAAGGCATCAGCCGCGATGCCACCGAGCTCCAACTGGTCCAGGCAATCAATAAGGCCGTCAACGCGGCGGGTAAACGGTTCCAGGACACCAAGGTGTCGGTTGAGGTGTCCGAGGTCACCACCAAAGATGGCGCATCGGCCTGGGTGATCCAGTTTGGCGGTTCGAAAGACAGCACCGTGACGAACCTGAAGCTGCGCGCCACTGACCCGAGCTTCACCGGCGCGTTAAACAGCATTGCCTCCGAGTTCTCGCTTTCGGGTGGCTTCTCGGTGGGCGGACTGGTGGTGCGAAACGATGTGCGTGGTGCTGCACAGGCGCTGGTGCTGCGCGCTGACATCACCGCTGGCTCGCTCGCGGTGGAGGCCACCGATGCGGCGATCATCGAAGCCAACGTGGACAGTGTGGTGGAGGCCACCGGCGGCCTGACGGGCGGCGGACTCGCCGCCAACGGCGTGATCGCCACCAACATGGTGCTGGCCGAGACCCTGGCCGATATCCAGTTGAGCCGCGTCGTGACGACCGAAGGCGATGTGACGGTGAAGGCCTCGGAAGAGGCCGCGATCGAAGCCAGTAACCGCAGCATCACCAGTTCGCAGGGCTCGTCCATCGGCGTGACCCTGGCTTTCAACACGATAGGCTGGCAGGCACAGAACGTTCTGAAGCTTGCCGCCGATGCAATCGCCAACACTTCGATCGGTACCGCGCAGCCGGTGCGCTCGCGCGCGACGGTGACCGACTCCACGGTGAAGGCAGCGGGCTCCATTGAGCTCGATGCGCGCACTGACGCGTTTATTGAAGCGGAACTGAAGAATGAAGTCGGCTCGAGCGAGGGCATTCTCGACCGGTTCATGCAGGACGGTGGCCCCAAGGTATCGGTGGGCCTTGCGATCGCCAGCAACATGGTCAACGCCGAGGCCAAGGCCTATTCGTCCGGCACGGCGGTATCGCTTGAGGCTGGCCGCAAGATCACCATTCATTCCACGAACCAGTCCGGCATCGATTCGGCCGCATCGCTCGAACCGATTGCCACCGAAACCATCGGCGGCGGACTGGTCGACCTGGTGGTGGGCGATCTGTTCGACACCAGCTTTACCGACCGTTCAGGCAAGCGCCAGGTCAAGCGCGGTCATCTGGTATTGATCGGCCCGGCCGACTACAAATCCACCGAGCGGCCCGACACGCTCAGTCAAGGCGAACGCGTGCGGCTGCTGCAATCGTTTGGTGGCGGTAAGGCAGGCAACAGCTACGAATACCTGGGCGCCACACCGCTCACGGATGTCGATTTTTCCGAACAGGATTACTCCGACTCCGCGCTGTGGCGCAAGGTATCGGGCGTCGCGGGCAAAACCTATATGCGAACCGGCCCGGGCGATCTGCTTGACCTGGGCGCGCAGGACTACGAAGGCAGCGGCTGGATGCTGTTCAGTGCCGACGACCTGAGCACGTTCGGTCTGGAAATTGCGGGCGAGGTCATCGACTCGCTGCTGGGCGAGGGCGGCGGCGCCACGGTGGGCTTTGGCGGCCTGGTGGTTCGCAATGACTCACGGTCGGCGGTCGAAGCTTCGCTTGATCAGGTTCAGGCCAAGGGTGTCGGCGGCATCAGCATTCAAGCGACCGACTCGTCCAGCGTGAAGGCCGAGGACGAGAGCGAGGTCGCCGCAGGCGATGTCGGCATCAATGCGGTGATCGCCACCAATACCGTGCTGGGGGGTGCCCGCGCCTGGGCTAAGGGCGGCACGCTGGAAACCGGCGCCGCGGGCGATCTGGTGATCAATGCACTGAACGACTCGGCGATTGACGCGACGGTGTCGAGTTCAGTCTCGGCGGGTGTCGCGGTGGGCGTCACGCTGGCCTTCAACACGATCGGCTATGAGCCGGTGAATGTGCTGAAGAACATCGCCGACACGCTCGCGGGTTCGTCGTATGCAGGCCAGCAGCCGCTTCTGACGCAAGCCTGGGCCGATGGCAGCGTCATCAAAGTGGGCCGCCATCTCTCGGTGACCGCAGCAAGCACCGGCAAGATTGACGCAATGATCGAAAACTCGGCGCTGTCGGTGAATGCCGAGCTTGGCAGCGAGGGCGCCACATCAATTACTGTCGCGCCCGTTGCCGCCATGAACAAAGTGGCAGCAGATACCCGCGCTTATCTTTCAAACATCAAGGACCTGAACGCAGGCGGCGATCTGACGATCGATGCCGATGCGCTCACGCTGATTGTGTCCGAGGTGAAGGCAAGCTCGGTCGCGATCGCAGCGTCTACCGGCGGCGACTCGTTGTCGGTATCGGTGGGCGTGGCCTTCAGCCGAAATGATGTGCTGAACGACGTGCAGGCTTTCCTTTCGGGCGTTGCTGACGGTTCAGGCAAGGCACGGATCGGCGGCAATGTACAGATCGGCATCGACCGTAGCGCATCGATTGATGCGACCGGTGGCGCTTCAGCAGTGGCCGTGGCGGCCAGTCCGAAAGGTGGGCCGGCGGTCGGTGGCGGCGGCACGCTGGTGTTCAACCGTGTCAACGGCATGGCCGACGCGTATCTGTCTGCGATCGATCTGGTGACCACCGGTTCGGGCGGCAAAGCGGGCAATGTCACGATCTCGGCAGTCGACGACGCCGAGATCAGCGCGATGGTTAAAACGCTTGCGCTGTCGGTATCCGCTGGCTTGAGCAAGTCCGCCACTGCGGTGGCGCTGGGGCTTTCGTTTGCGCGCAACATCATCGGCGCACGGCCAGTGACGGTCACCTACGACTTCAAGGCTTCGAAATACAACGCCGATAACAAGCTCACCACGCTCACCAAGGGTACACGCGTACTCAATGACCAGGGACTTCTGAACGATGAAGTCTATGAGTACGTGGGCGACACCTACAGCAGCAGCAAGGGCATTGATTTTCCAGCGCAGAACTGGTCGGACGAAAGCCGCTGGAAGCTGCTGAGCTACACGCCCACCACCTCGCGGGCACGCGCGCGCATCGCCGATGCCGCAGTGGATGCGGCGGGTAACCTGGTGCTCGATGCACAGGGCGAGGGCGCGATCACCGCACGGGTACTGACCGGCACCGCCGCAGTGGGCGCGAGCGGTAAATCTGCAATTTCAGTGAGCGCGGCGGGCGTCTACGCCGAGAACCGCATCTATTCCAGCCTTGAGGCCACGATTGATGGCGAGATCGACTCGCCACGCGCGATCGCCGCCAAGGCCATCAACGTCACCGCTGACAGCGGCACTGCAATCAATGCAGTGGCGGGCGCCGCGTCGCTTGCCGCGTCGGTCTCGGGTCAAACCTCGGTGGCGGTGTCGATCGGTTTATCGCTTGCGTTTAATAGCATCGACACCGATGTGCTCGCGCAGGCGAGCGGCGCACGGCTTACCGCGCGCACGGGGGCGCTCGAACTCAGCGCGAGCTCAGGCGGTGTCCGACTCGGCGAGGCGACACTCGCCGAGGCAGCCAACCGGGGGGTAACGCCCGCGGCTATCGACGCGCTCGCGAACGCTGGCAAGAAAACCTCGTTTAACAGCGCAGAGGGACAGTCCTGGG
>CAZORB010000229.1:0-4631 GCA_964581825.1 uncultured Bordetella sp. | reverse complement strand
GGGGAGCGTCGGCCGAGGGGGGTGTGTGGGGGCGGATCGACTGGCTGCGCCGGCACCGAAGGTGCCGGTTCCCTCGGTGGACAGTCGCTGGGCGGGAGCGGACACAAACTCGCTCGCATACGCTCGCTCAGACAGGTGTCCGCCCGGTGGGAAAGGGCAGTGCCCTTTCCCTCTCGCCCCTCAACTGCCCACCTCGGCTTGCCAGACTCACCGCCCCCACACACCCCCCTCGGCCTCCACCACCCAGGGCGCTTCGCCTGGGTAAACAGAAGGGAGAGAGTGAAGCGAGCACGTCACACACCGTCCCCCACGCCTCCCCTTCCCCACCGAGCGGTGCGCTGTTCACGCCACCGAGGCCGGGGGGTGGGGGCTGTGGGGGTGAGTCTGGCAAGCCGAGGCGAGTGGGCGCCGGGCGGGAGGGGAAGCGCACTGCGCTTCCCCTCCAGACGGACACCTGTCTGAGCGAGCGCCAGCGAGCGAGTTTGTGTCCGTCTCCGCCCGCCGTCCACTCGCCGAGGGAACCGGCACCTTCGGTGCCGGCGCAGCCAGTCGAGCCCCCACAGCCCCCGCCCCCCGGCCGGCAGTCCGAGACAAAAGCGAAACCGTCAGCGAACAGTCAACGCGATTTTCCCAACATGCGCATCCGTCTTCATCCGCTCGACTGCCTGCGGAAGCTGATCAAACGGAAACACGGTATCGATCAGCGGCTTCAACCGTCCATCGCGCACCAGTGGCAGCATGTCGCGGATAAAGCCGTCGATTGTCTGCGCGCGTTGCTCAGCGGTACGAAACCGATTACTGACGCCGAAGAGCTTCAGGCGACGACTATGAAGATCGTCCACATCGATCTGCGCGTGCTTGACACCGTCAACATGCCCCACCTGCGCAAGACGACCCATGTAGCCCAGCGACTGCATCAATGCCTCGAACACTGAACCACCCACGTTATTGATGGCAAGCTGCACGCCCTTACCATCGGTGAAACGCTTGACCGGCTCTACAAAATCAGCGCCTCGGGTAAGAATGCCCTCGTCGAGACCAGCCTTGCGCAGCGCCTCGAGCTTGCTCGCAGAACCCGAGGTGCCAATCACCTTTGCACCTAAAGCCTTCCCGATCTGCAGGCAGGCCACACCCACGCCTGAGGCCACTGCAGTCACCAGCATGGTGTCGCCCGCCTTCAGCTCGCCGTGGGCAACAATCATGTCGTACGCGACCGCATACGCAATCGGAATAGATCCCGCTTCGACCCAGCTGACGTTGTCCGGTACCGGCATCGAATCGCGCTCATCGAGCAGCGTGCGTTCTGAGAACCCACCCGCCGCTCGGCCCATCACGCGATCACCAATGCGATAACGCGTCACGCCTTCGCCTAACGCACTGACCACCCCCGCTGCCTCCATCCCGCATCGCTTGACTTGTGCAGCACCCTTCACCGCAACAACGCGACTGCCGCCATGCAGAAACTCACCGCGATTGAGCGAAGACGCCATCACGTCGATGAGCACCTGTCCAGGCCCGGGCACCGGGTCAGGCTGGTCGGCCAGATTCAGCGCGAGCGAACCCGCTTCAAGCATCCATGCTTTCATTCTTCACAGTCCCTTGAACTGCGGCTTACGTTTTTCCGCGAACGCTTTCCGTCCTTCCTGGTAGTCCTGGCTGGCAAAGCAGGCATCGGTCATCTGCCGCACTTTGGCAACCGCCTCGGGCGCCTCGCCGCCCGCCCAGGCTCGCATCGCCGCCTTGGCTGCTCGTACCGTGAGGGGCGCACTCACCGACAGCCACTGCAAATATTGATTAACGGCTTCGTCGAGCTGTTCGTCTGCCACCGATCGATTCACAAAGCCAAGACGCGCAGCCTCGGGTCCATCGAACTGTCGTCCAGTGAACACAATGTCGGCTGCATGAGCTGACGGCAGGACTTCCATCAGACGACGGACGCTTTCGTAGCGCACCCCCAGCCCGAGCTTGGCAGCCGGCATCGCAAACCGTGCGCGGTCATTGCAGATCCGCAGATCACACGATGCCGCAAGATACAGCCCGCCTCCCATGCAGATGCCACGAATCTTGGCCAAGGTGGGTTTGGCTGCCGCCAGGACGGCCGCGTAAGCAGTATCGACCGCTTCGTTGTAGACCGTTGACGCATCGAGCGTTCCGCGCTTCTTCTCGAATTCGGAAATATCGGCGCCTGATACAAAGGCTTTCTCGCCATCACCTGCCAGGACGATCGCAAAGACTGATGGGTCTGCGTCAAACTTGGCAATGGCCTGGGGCACCTCGCACCACATTTCGTAGGTCACGGCGTTGTGACGCTCCAGGTTGGAAAAAACAATCCAGCCGATTCCATCGGTCTGGTGAACTTTCAAGGCTGCGGCCATCGAGATCTTCTCCAAGAATCACAGCAGGACACGAAAGAACAACTGAAAAACTTTTGACAATGCACACTCAGCGGGTGGAAAGCCCCGCGTTCTTCACCACCTTCGCCCACACCTCAAATTCGCGCCGCATCGTGACGGCAAGCTGTTCCGGGGTATCTGGTCGAGGCTCCATACCGTGCCCGTGTAACTGCTCGACGACTTCGGGTGCCCTGAGCGCGGCCACCAATTCATCGACGAGCCGAGCGCGAATCGCTGCGGGCGTTCTGGCTGGCGCGACGAAGGCATACCAGTTCACAGCTTCGTAGCCTGGGAACCCGCTATCGGCGACCGTAGGTGTGTCGGGTAGATCTCGCGCACGCGACAGGCCGGTGGTGGCCAGCGCCCGAATGCGTCCGCTCCGAATATGCGGGAGTGCGCTAGGCAACGACGCCATGACTGCCGGCACCTGTCCTCCCAACAGGTCAGCCATGGCAGGTCCTCCGCCTTTGTAAGCGATGTGCGGAATCTGAACGCTCGCCATCGAATTCAACAGTTCGCCCGCCAGATGACCTGCGCTTCCAATGCCAGAGCTGCCATAACTCAACTTTGAATCGGCGCCACGCGCCAACGACAGATAGTCGGACAGTGTCGTCGCAGACAAGCTGGGGTGCACCACCACCACGTTCGGGAACACGACTCCCATAGTGAGGGGCGCGAAGTCACGCCCCACGTCATAGCTGACTTTCTGCATGTGGGGCGTCACGGCAAAGGGTCCAACCGCTCCCAACAAGATCGTGTGACCGTCTGGTGCGGCTGCAGCCAATAACTCCATGGCCACCACGCCACCGCCACCCGCGCGGTTTTCAACAACCACCTGCTGACGGATCTGTTCGGCGAGACGCTTCGCAATAATCCGGGCAGTGATATCGGTTCCACCGCCCGGCGCAAATCCGACCAGAATTCGTACTGGGCGGGCCGGAAACTCCGAAGCAGCGTGCTGTGCGGCAGCGTACTCAACCGCACCACTCGAGCAAAGCATCGCGAAGAATGCTGCGGCTACCCGGCGTCGGTCGGGGCGAAGACGGCTGATCGCGCTCTGCCACCTCATTCGATCGCTCGCCAATCGAGACATGATCCGTTTATTCGCCAGACTTGTGCGCTCGCCCTAAGCGCCGCGCCAGACTCCAGCGATGAACCTCGGATGGGCCGTCATACACGCGGAACGCGCGCACATCACGGAAGATTTTTGACACCTCGGTATCAGCTGTCAGGCCCAGGCCACCCATCGCCTGCATCGAACGATCAACAACACGGTAAATCGCTTCTGAGCACAGCACCTTGGCCATGCTGCTTTCGCGATTTCCACGCTGCCCCTGATCAAGCAGCCAGGCGGTATGCCAGATTGAAAGGCGCGCGCTGTGCAGATCAAGTTCATTGTCGGCCAGTGCAAACCCGACGCCCTGGTGATCGATCAGTCGCGATCCGAACGCGCTGCGACGATTGGCATAGTCAACCGCAATGTCGTGCGCGCGACGCGCAGCACCCAACCACCGCATGCAGTGCGTCAGCCGAGCAGGAACCAGCCTGACCTGCGCATAGCGAAACCCACCGCCCACCTCGCCGAGCACTGCCGATTCAGGAACTCGGAGGTCGCGGAACCGGACCTCAGCATGCCCCCCGCAAAAGCTCGAATCGATTGAGTCGAGAAGTCGCTCAATTTCAAACCCTGGCGCTGGCAGATCGGTCATGAACATCGTTGCGCCGACATCGCTCCCGTCGACCAGCGTGCGCGCCATGATGATCGCCATGCCAGCGCCGTCAGCGCCGGTGATCAGCCACTTGTGGCCGTTGATCACAAAATCGGAACCGTCGCGCACGGCAGCGGTCTGCAAAAGCCCAGGGTCGCTACCGGCACCCGGTGCAGGCTCCGTCATGCAGAAGCATGACCGGATCTCAGCGCTTGCGAGACGCGCCAACCAATGCGACTGCTGCGCCTCGGACCCAACGATTCCCATCAGATGCATATTGCCTTCGTCGGGTGCTGCGCAGTGCATCGCGATGGGCCCGAGCATTGAATACCCAGCCTCTTCGAACACCACGGCACGGCCGACATGGCTCAGCGCCAAACCGCCCCAGCGTTCTTCTACCTGCGGCGCGAGCAGGCCAGCCTTGCGCGCCAGCGCATTTAACTCGCGGCGCAGGTCATCGGTGGGACCATGCGGGGTACGGCGCGGGTCGTTCTCAAACGGGATCACCTGGTTGCGCACGAAATCGCGG
>CAZORB010000228.1:0-4637 GCA_964581825.1 uncultured Bordetella sp. | reverse complement strand
GAGTGGGCAGGCGTGGTCTGGGGCTGGTTCGGGCCCGCCGACCAGGTGCCCGAGTTTGTGCCGCCCCGCTGGGCTCCCACTGCCGACGCCAGAGTCAGCATCGCAAAGGTACTGATTCCCTGTAACTGGGCGCAGATCCTGGAAGGCGCGATCGATTCCGCGCACAGTTCCAGCCTGCATTCTTCCGATATGGTTCCTGCGCGGGTCGATGGCGCCAAAGCCACCTCACAGTTGTGGCTGCGCCCGTCCACTGACAAGGCCCCTCGGTTGCAGGTTGATATGCAGTCTTATGGCTTTCGATATGCGGCAATTCGCCGACCCATCAAAGATGCGGCAACCCACGACTACATTCGCTCAACCGTGTTCGTTGCCCCGGCGACGGTGCTGATCCCTCCCAACAACCTGTACAACGTGGCGAACATCAACGTTCCCATGGATGACACCAACACCGCGTTTTATTTCATCGCGTGGGGGCACCCATCGCAGACGCCTGAAGTGGAAACCTGGCGGCGCTTTCTTCGCCAGACCGTAGGCGTGGATCTTGATTCCGAATATCGGCCGCTGCGCACGCAAGCGAATCGTTTCTGGCAGGACCGCCAGGCGATGAAAGCGGGTAACTTCACCGGCATCACCGGCTTTCCGAATCAGGACATTGCGATGTGGCTCACCATGGATCCGATCGCCAATCGGCACCATGACCGACTAGGCGCCAGCGACCTGGCGGTGGTGGAGTTTCGGCGACAGATGCTGGCCGCCGTGCGGGCGTTCTCGGAAGGGTCGCCTGCGATCGGCACTGGTAACCAGGCGATTCCCGCGCACATCTGCTCCTACCAGGCGATCGTACCCAAGAGCGTAGATTGGCGAGCCTACGACGCTCGCTACGTGTGGGCCGATGGCACCGAACGGCCCGAGCTTGAGCCCTCGTATTCGGTTCGAGCCTGAGCCGCCCCCAAGCCTGAACAGCACCCACCCGGCGGAAATACCGAAAACTTTGTCGCGGCATGACCGCGTCTGCAGGAGAGACAATTCCATGAGCAAGCTGCGCATATCCGTTGCGGTGGGCGATTACGACCGCACACGGCCCCTGGTTGACGGACGCGTTCAGGTCGACGGCGCCGATCCGGTGATGATGCTGCTATCGCCGGAAGAGATGTTTTTCCGCTCGATGCGCCACGAAGCGTTCGATGTGTGCGAACTGTCTTTTTCAAGTTATGCGGTTCGCACGGCACGGGGAGATTGTCCTTATGTGGCCATCCCGGTATTTCTGTCGCGCATGTTTCGCCACACCTCGATTTATGTTCGGAAAGATCGCGTTCACAGGCCTGAAGACCTGAAGGGGCGCCGCGTTGGCGTACCCGAGTATCAGCTCACTGCAATTGTCTGGGCGAGAGCCATTCTGCAGGACGACTATGGCGTGGCGCCGGAAGATATTCGCTGGGTGCGCGGCGGCATCGAAACGCCGGGGCGCCCAGAGAAAATCGCGCTGAACCTGCCGCCCGGCGTCGTGGTGGAGGCAGCGCCCGAGGGCATGACGATCAGCGAGATGCTCACTCGCGGCGAGATCGATGGCTTTATTGCGCCGCGGCCGCCCTCGCGCGAAGCGCTTGCGAACCCATCCATCGGCTGGCTGTTCGACGACCCGACCGCCACCGCCAAAGACTACTACCGCCGCACGCAGATCTTTCCGATCATGCATGTGGTCGGGGTTCGAAAGACGCTAGTGGAGGCGCACCCCTGGCTGCCAGGCGCCCTACAAAAGGCCTTTACCGCGGCGAAAGACATGGCGTTCGAGGCCTTGTGCGACACCTCGGCCACCAAGGTCACGCTACCGTTTGTGGAAGAGCAGCTCAAAGCCGCTCGTGAAACGCTGGGCGCTGATTTCTGGTCGTACGGCGTAGCGGGCAATGAAGCCGCCATCGACACCTTCCTGCGACACCATCATTCGCAGGGCCTGTCCTCGCGGCGCCTGCGCGTCGACGAGGTCTTCCACCCGTCTACTTACGAGAGTTTCTCGATCTGACGGCAGGCGGGCTCGCCTGAACCGATTCGTCATCGGCCAGGTTTTCGATCATCGTGAGCAGCGCCCGTCTGGTACGGGCCACCGTATCGGCGTCGAGTCCGCGCATGCTGATACGGTTGACTTCAATGGCGAGCGGCACCAGCTTCTGTTCGAGCGCACGACCCGCAGGCGTCAGAAACACGTGCATGTTCTTGCGGTTACCTGCGATCTGACGTCGCTCGACCAGGCCCTTCTCTTCCATGGCCTTCACCGCGATAAAGGTGGTGGGTTCCATGACGCCCGCCTGTTCGCTGAGCTCGCGCTGGGTGATGCCGTCGCGTGTCCAGAGCACCCGTAGAAAGGTCCAGTGACCGAACGACACATCAAACGGTGCTAGACGCTGCTGGAGTGCGCGCATCTGGGCGCGGGCGACGTCTCTGACCAGATGCGCCATCCGATCGTTCGGGACCGCCTCCCGCCAATGACGCAGGATCGCTCGTGCGGGGTCGCTCCGGCTCATCAGGGTGTCTGGATTGAAACCAGGTCGGGTGGGGGCACCTGATGTGAAAGCATCACATCGCAGCCTGATCGATCGCTCTCGAGCAGCGCCAGGCAAGCCTCGACCGTGGCGCGTGACCATCTGCCATCATGCAGCGCATGAGCATTGCCGCGGGCGACAGCGCACAGTTCATCGATGACCTCAGACCGTGGCACCTGAGGCGCTGGCGCAGCGATCAATTTCGAGCCTTCGTCATTGATCAACTCGACCCCGCGCGGCGTCAAGCGAAGATCGCCGCGCTCGCCGCAGACTAAGGTCGGACCGAAGTGCTGCCAGGCAGTCGGTGGGCCGCTGCGCGCGGGTTGGTAGAGGCTTCCACCGAAGTTCCGTTCGGCTTTGAACGCCGCTTCGGCCGCCTCGTCGCTCACTGCACGCAGCCGGGCGCGTGTCTGGCGGTGCGCGTCAGCAGCTTTGGGCTCGCCAAGCTCACCAATGCCATCCATCAGCATGTCGGTATCGAAGAAGCCATAGCCGTTGTAGGTAACGTTTGCGAACGCGCCGTCTTCGAAGAACAGTAGTGCGCTGTAAGCGCCTTCGGTGGGGCGAGCGGGATCCCAGCGCCCAGCCACCGCGCGCACGCTGCGAATGCGTCCACCCGCAAGCAGCCGAACGATGTCGAGCTGATGCGCAGCCTGACTGAAGGCGACGCCGCCGCCGCGCGCGGTATCGAGTTCTTCGGGGCGACGCGGTCGGTACAGAAAGTCGGTGAACTGCATGGAATGCACCATGCGAACCCGGCCGATGGCGCCCTGACGAATCAATGACAGCGCCAGCCGAACCGGTGCATTGTGGCTGTGACTGTGCCCCACGATAAGCTGAACACCCGCCTGGTCGCAGACCGTGATCATCTGATCGCAATCGGCGAGGGTGAGCGCCATAGGCTTTTCCACCAGCACATGCCGGCCATACTGTGCCGCGAGCCTGACATGCTCGGCGTGCAGCCCGTGTGGGGTGGCGATGTAGACCCATTCGACGGACGGGTCGGCGCAGACCGCCTCAGGGGTCGCGTGCGCCTGTCCGCCGAATTCCCGGGCGAACAGGTCGCGTGCACCTGGGCGCGGGTCGAAGGCCGATACCAGCCGCACCCGCGCATCACGAGCGAACGTAGGCACCATCAGCGTGAAGGCTCTGCCCATCCCGAGAACGCCGATACGAACCGGCGAGCTGGCTGCCGTGTTGTCAGTGCTCACAGGTCGAGTTCCAGGCGGTCGCCCTGAGCGCGCGAGACACAGACCATGATTCGATTTTCACGTTCCTCGGGCATCAGCACCAGATCGCGGTGATCGGCGTCCCCCGAGAGGAGCACGGTTTTGCAGGATCCGCACGTGCCGCTTTCGCAAGAACTGGGTATGGCAATGCCATGGCTGCGGGCAATCTCAAGAATGCTGCGTCCCACGGGCACTTCAAATTCAACCGCGCTTTTGCTGCAGTGGACAGTAAAGGCGCGATCGTCGGCCCGGGGGGCGGTGTCCGCGCCGAAGCTCTCGAAGTGCACGGCGCTGGCAGGCCAATGCCCGCTCATGTCGCGTACTGCATCCATCAGGCCTGTCGGTCCGCAGCAGTAAAGATGCTGGCCAGTGACGCTGCCGGGCTTTTCGAGCAGTGGCCAGAGATCGAACGCGCGGTCGGGGTCGCCGCCGTCATGATGCACGGTGACCGAGGGCTTAAGTTCGGGCGACGCGAGTTGCTCCAGGAAGGCAGTGGCGTCGCGGTCGCGCGTCAGATAAATCAGCCGGAAGCGGCGCGAGCCCTCCTCAGTGAGGGCGAGCGCCATGGACAGCATGGGCGTGATGCCAATACCGCCTGCGATCAGCAGAAAGCTGCGCGCACGCTCGTCCAGCGGGAACTGGTTGACCGGCGCGCCGATCTGAACCGTGGCGCCCACCTGTAAGGTATCGACCATACTGGCCGATCCGCCGCGGCCTGCCGCCTCACGCTTGACGGCAATCAGGTAGCGGCTTTGATCAGAGGGCGCGCAACAAAGCGAATACTGGCGCATCGCGCCTGAAGGCGTTCGAACGGGAATGTGGGCGCCAGCTTCGAACGGCGGCAGATCGAGTCCGTTCATTGCGCGCAACT
>CAZORB010000227.1:0-4662 GCA_964581825.1 uncultured Bordetella sp. | reverse complement strand
CGGGTCTCACGAATTGAGGAGAACCGATCATATCAACGCGACCTGCAGGCGCTGGGCAGGGCCTGTGAGCAGCGGCACCCGTTAACGGCTTCGATTGCGTACCCGCTCCACCAGAGGCGCGCTGACCGGTGCGGCAGTCGAACCTGCGGCCTGTAGTCCCCCGCGTATCCAAGTCACCACCGCAGCGATTTCGGCGCTAGAGAGCGCCAGAGCAAAGGGCGGCATGCCGGGTGGCGCCGGATTGCCAGCGGTCACCGGGGTGTACCCGCCGTGTAGCACGGCGAGCACGGTGTTGGCGGGGTTCGCATGCAACACCGCCCGGTTACCCCGCAGTGCCGGATAACGGCCTGGCGAACCTTCACCTGAGTCGCCATGGCAGTCAGCGCATGCGTTCCGATAGACCTCGGCTCCCGTGTTCGAGCGAGTGCCCTCACGGGCAGCGGCTGGGCGAGGCGTCTGTTCACGCGCCCGGCTTTGCAGGTAGCTGGCGATGGCGAGCAGGTCGCGTTCCGCAAGATACTGGAGCCCGTGTTGAACGACGCCCGCCATGGGCCCAAGCGTGCTCGCGTGCACCGCGCGCCCCGTTCTGAGGAGCTGGATGATCTCCTCGAGCGGCGTTGATGCGAGTCCGGTTTCCCCATCATCCAGCAGGCTGGGCGCAATCCACGCTGATCCTGGCATCGTGCTGCCAGAAAGATTCTTCACGCTGCGGGTGGCACCCAGGACATTACGCGGGCCGTGACAGGCCGCGCAATGCCCGACGGCTTCAACCAGATAAGCGCCACGATTCCAAAGTTCATCACGCCCGGGTTCGGGTGCGAAGCTGGCGGGCTTGAAGAACAGAAATTGCCAGACCGCCAGGGCGGGCTGCGTGCCGAACGGCCAGGTGAGCTGGTGCGCGGGTTGTGGCGCGCGCACCGCGGGAACTGTTTGAAGCCAGGCGTAGATCGCGTCGCTGTCTTCACGTGTTATCAAGGTGGTGTGATCATACGGGAAGGCCGGAGCGAGCCGCCTCCCATCGCGCGAGCGGCCGCGATGCAAGGCATTCCAAAAGTCTGCTGCGCTCCAGCGCCCCAGGCCCGTGTCGGCATCGGGCGTGAGATTGCTGCTAAAGACCACCCCGAACGGCGTGTCGATCGGCCGTGCGCCGCTCATCAGCGGGCGACCTCGGTCCGTATGGCAGGCGACGCAGTTGCCCGCGCGCGCCAGGATCTCGCCGCGTGCCAGAGGGGGCTCGCCTGCTCCGGGCATCGGCCGCACCTCGGGAAGCGGCGGGCTGGCACCGCATCGCAGGTCATCACCTGAACGCGCTGCGCTGGGGGCGGGCTGCGGCCGTCCCTGATCGGGCACGGGCTGGCTTGCGAGCCACGCTGTGACCGCGCTCAGATCGGAGCCGATCAGTCGCCGTGCGATCTCGGCCATGCAGTCGGGTGCGTGCGCCTGGCGAAGTCCGGTACGCCAGGCGCCCAGTTGCGCGTTCAGGTAATCAGGGGAAAGACCCAGCAGCCCCGGAACATCCGGGCTGACGCCTGTCAGCGATTGCCCATGGCAGCTTGCGCAGGCTGGAAGCTTGCCGGACGGATCGCCGACCAACGCGAGCGTGCGACCGCGCTGCAGCTGCTCTGCCGCCGCTCGCGAGGCGGGCGGCGCCGGGTAGGCAAGCGTGAGGCTGGCGAAATAGTCGGCAAATGCCTTGAGCGTCGGGTCGTCCAATGTAACCAGCAGGCGCTGCATGGCAGCGTGCTGCCTTCGGCCTTCAGCAAAGTGCTGCAACTGCGAATACAGATAACCGGATGGCTTGCCAGCAAGCCTGGGATAGTACCCGTCAGGCCCCGCGCGCCCCTGCTCACCGTGGCAGCCGACGCAGGCCCGTACCCGCTCTGAAAGCGGCAGTTTGGACTCTGAGGCCGACTGGGTCGCCGCCGCGAGGCCGTGAAACGATAGTAGAGCGGCGACTGCGCTGCCGCGCAACGCCGTTAACGTTGCGCGAATCAAAGACGCAAGTTGGCCTCGCACGGACAGGTCTATCAGGAATTCAGCGGGGATTGCGGCGTGCTGCCCAGAATGTTGCGCCCTCTGCGCCATATTTCTCCGCATGCCGGATTCCACGCGCCAACTGGAAGGTATCGCCCGCTCGCAGGTGCCGCGTGGTGTCACCCACGGTCAGCCAAAACTCGCCCTGTACGACTAACGCACTGGTATCGAATGGATGCTCGTGTTCAGGGGCGACATGGTCGGGTCCCCACTCGCGAACCAGAACTTCGTCGTAGCCGCTGGCGGTCATCGTCGCGGTGAATTGCTCCAGAGTTTGCTGAGTCATCGAAGGCTCCCTGTTTAGATCAGCTTCAGTTCAACGCTGATATTGCCACGTGTGGCGTTGGAGTAAGGGCAGACGTGGTACCGAAACTCTGAACGATGCGCCCCCGGTTGATCCCAGCGATAGCGGCTCCAGAGTTAACATCGGATTTCACCATTGCCGGGAGCTCGTGCCGTGTCGACACTCATTCTCAATTTGCGTAAGGCCTGCCGCAGCAGCGCGCCCCAACGCACGGTCCGCTGGTTTGCCGCCTTCGCGCTGGCCATCACCGCAGCGGTCAGTGCGGCCCAGCCGGTCACCCGCATCGTCGTGCCTGCGCCGGTGGGCGGTGGCACCGATGTGTTCTTCCGGATGGTCGGCAAGGAAGCTGAGCCGTTTCTGAAAAGCTCGGTGATCGTGGCCAATGTAGGGGGCGCAGGAGGCACGATCGGTGTCGGCCAGGTGGTCAATGCCCGCCCCGATGGACTCACGCTTGCAGGCGTGTGGAGTAGCCCGCTGACCGCTTCGCCACACTCGATGAAAGCCAGCTACACCATTGATGACTACGTGCCGGTCATCCACCTTTCGCAAGCTCCCTATGTGCTCTGCGTGTCGGCCGATTTTCCAGCGCGTGATGCGCAGGGATTTGTTGAAGAGCTGCGCCGAAATCCCGACCGCTATACCTATGGCAACGACGGTCTCGGCGGCACAGGGCACCTCGCGGCCGCAAGAGTCTTCCGGGCGCTCGACGTGAAAGTGCGTGATGTGCCCTTCAAGGGCGCAGGCGAAACGTTAACCAACTTCTTGGGCGGGCACGTCACAGTCTATGTGGGCTCCATTCCGCCCGTGTTACCGGCCGTGAAATCCGGCAAGGCGCGTTGCCTGATTCTGACCTCAGCGGATCGTTCACCGGTACTTCCTGAAGCCGTGGGTCTTCGCGACCTGGGGATCGCGGGCGAACAAACTGTGCTGTGGCGTGCGATTCTTGCGCCGCGCGGTACTCCCGCGACAACGCTCTCGCAAATCGAGCAGGCCTTTGAGGCGGCCATGAACACGCCCGCCACTCGCCGCTATTGCGAAGAGGCCGGTGAGCAGATCATGATTTTGAAGGGCGAGACCTTTAGAGCCATGCTGCGTGCTGAATACGATGCGTTGGGAGCGGTGGCGCGATCACTGAAGCTGGGGCCACAGTGAGCGGTCAGTGGGATGGTCATGCGCATGTTTTTTCCCCGGAACTTCCGTTTGTCGAACCACGTCGCTATACGCCAGCCTACGCGGCAACGGCTGACCAATTTATTGGCCACCTGAACGCAAGCGGTCTCGCAGGCGGACTTCTCACCCAGCCGAGTTTCCTCGGAACCGACAACAGCCACATGCTGGCCGCGGTGGCGCGCTATCCGAATCGGTTACGCGCCGTCGTGGTGGTCGATCCAGGCGTATCTGATGCTGAACTCGACGCACTTGGCGCGCAGGGCGCGGTGGGTGTCCGCCTCAACCTGGAAGGGCTCGCGCTTCCAGATCTCACGCGTCCTCCATGGCCCGCGCTTTTTGAACGGCTTGCGCGGCGTAACTGGCATGTTGAGATTCACCGCAAAGCGGTTGATCTGCCCGTTCTGCTCGCGCCGCTCATGGCCTCGGGCGTGCGCATCTGTATTGATCACTTTGGACGTCCGGATCCGCAGAAGGGCGCTGACGACCCGGGCTTTCAGGCCTTGCTTCGCGCAGCCGCAAGCGGGCGAGTGTGGGTCAAGGTGTCGGCTGCTTACCGGACGGGGGGCGTTGAGCGCGGTGAGGTGCTTGCGCCCACGTTACTCGCGGCGCTGCTGACCGTAGTGGATGCATCTCGGCTGATCTGGGCAAGCGACTGGCCGCATACGCAGCATGAGTCTCAGGTGACGCACCGAGATTGTTTTGAAGCGCTCGAGCGGTGGGCGGGTAGCGCGGTGCTCGCGTCGCGATTGCGGACCGAAGGGCTCGTTTCGCTGCTGGATGGGGTTTAGGTCTCTTGGGAGTTCGTCACTGCGCTAGCTGTCGCCGAGACGGGCCAGACTGCGTAGATGCGCTGCAGTCGTGGTGGGCAAGCCAAAGAACTCGAGATACGCCGGGATCTGTTCGAACAACATGTCGGTGCCAACCACGGTCTGACAGCCGAGCGAACGCGCAGCCGCTACCAACGGGGTGGCCTCGCGCTTGAGTACGACTTCCCCGACGAAGCTGTTGGCCGACAGTCGCCCGACATCCAAGGGAGGCGGGTCATCGTCGTTCATCCCAAGAGGTGAAGCATTAACCACTAAATCAAATCCGGCAGGGTCGGCAGTCGCGGTCGTGATCGGAAGCCTTGGGTAATAGGATCGGAGACGATTGGC
>CAZORB010000226.1:0-4700 GCA_964581825.1 uncultured Bordetella sp. | reverse complement strand
GCTGACACCGTTTGCTACCGTGGCGCTGTAGGCCCAGGTGGTGCCGGTGACGGTGGCAAGGCCCAGATAGATACTGCCGTTAAATACTTCAACCTCGCTTCCGGCCTCGCAACTGCCGGATAGCGAAAGGCTTGTGTCATCGGTCTTCGCACCAGAAGCGAGCGCCCCAGCCACACTGCCCACATCGTCCGTGGCTGCGCCAAAGTTTGCCGCGGGTGCGACTGTATCGCCGGGCGCCAGACTCTTACCGATCGAGGTTCGAACCGAGTCCAGCACCCCCGCCGAGTTATCTGGGTCAACCACCCGCGCCCCTTGTCTGACCAAATCAACTGCCACCTCGGTCAAGGTGGCCGACTTACCGTCAAAAGCAATTGAATCAATGAGCGCTTCGAGTGTGGCCTTAACGCTGCCACCATTATTTTTGTCGGCTCCTGACAGCGCCGCCAACAACTCGCCGTAGATGTTGGACTCTGAGGCGTTCCCGCTCTTATCGACGGTGGTCTTGATGTCCCCTTCAGTCAAGCTCTCAAGACCAAAGACCCTTGCTACAGCCGCGTTGGTGTCACGGACCAGCGGCGCGGTGAGCGGCGCGCCCTTCGCCACCTCAGAAGCCTCGTGATAAGCAAGCGCGGTCAGAATGTTGACATTCAGCGTAATGACGCCGTTTTGAGTAGCGATCTCGCCCATACTGTGAAGCACGGCGTCGCCCAGATCTTTAGCCACCCCCAGGGCCTCGTCCAGGTAGTCAGCATGATCGTTGGCAGGATCCTGATCGTTTTGCACCCTCACGACCACTACGCCAAGATAGCTGCCTACTTGGACCGTAACCGTACCGTTCTCATTGATGACGCCCCGGCCCAATACGGTGGTGCTGTCGGCCGCATAGATCGTAGCGACGAGATCGTTTCCCTTGATAACGGGGCCACCGACCACTTTGGCAACGACCGTGTTATTGACTGGCGCGGCCGTGCTGCCAGACGAAGCAACTAGCCCGAGACCGACAAGCGCCAGGGCGCCTAGCAGCGCGTTGGCGCTCTCACCCGCAGGGGTTGCAGAGGCACCGCTTCCAGCCGGTATGGGCGTCCCACTCACCTCAGGCACCGTTGAGGTTTCGGTAATGACCGGCACCGGTACTCCGCCGCCACCTGCATCAAATGCAGCGCCAGCCTGATGCCCGAAAAACCGTTCGACTTCGACGACCGCCTCGCCATCGACCTCGACCACCAGGGCATGATCTTTGCGCTTGAGCGTAACGCCCGATGCGGGCTTTCGCGAGCGCGCATCCAACAGCTGATAAGTGGCGCCTGGCTCGGCCTGTAGCGCTATCGCGCGCTCCACAGGAATGTCTTTGGGAGACCTATCGCGCGAAATCTGCCGTAAGAGTAATCGTGACATGGTGACCCCGTTCCTGGCTATTGCGTTGACTAACCAGGAGCATCACCGACACAGGCCTCTCGTTTCTTGCGCACTACTGCGAATCCTTGCGAACTGTTGCAAACGATTGCGCGCCACCCAGCCACCGAGAAAACGGCTAACGCGGTATCAGCCTCTCCTCGACGCCAAGCAATCGATGCGAGAATCGACTTAGCACCCAAGTGCACCGCGATCGCCTCGGCGCGGGAAAGTGATTCAGGCACTTCGTACATTTGCCAGCTTTACTCGTACGCGCGCGTCGCAATCTTTTGCAATAATTAATCTGGCTGCGGCGGGTAGCCTCATTCATGCTTTCTGCCGATAACCCCGTCTGGGGCATGATCCGGCTCACCAGTTGTCCCTAGAGCGCACTGCCTAAGCGATTCATTCATGGAAAAGTACCTGCGAATTGGCATCGTCGAAGACAACGACGCGCTGCGCTATTCCTTGGCTGAGATACTCGGTTCACTCGGTCATCAGGTCACTGCGTTTTCATGCGCCGAAGACACTACCGACTCAGCGGTGGCGGAAACACTGGACATGCTGCTGCTCGACTTGAACCTACCGGGAGAAGACGGGCTCAGCCTCGCAGCGCGGCTCAAGCGGGTACAGCCGCGGCTCCGGGTGATCATGATGACTACGCGCACTGCGGTCGATCAACGCGTGCGCGGCTACGAGATGGGCGCCGATCTTTACTTGCCCAAACCCGTGTCAGAGCTCGAGTTACTCGCTGCAGTACGGGCACTTGCCCGCCGGATCCATAGCGACGCAATCGAGGACGCCAGGGATCACTCTGCGCTGGTTCAGCTAAACGCCCAGACAATGCAGCTCCTGAATGGGACGGCAACCGTCCCAGTCAACGCGGTGGAGAGCGCGCTGCTGTCGGCGCTCGCCCGAGCGCCTGGCCAGCGGCTTCAGCCCTGGCAACTTCTTCAAGCAACCGGCGAAGAAACCACCGACGCAACGCTTGGAAATTTACCTGTCCGCATGACTCGATTACGCGGCAAACTGGTTCAGGCGGGCTGCCCTCCCAGTGCGCTCAAGTCACTGCGAAACTCAGGCTATCAGCTTTGTATTGACCTCGAATTACTCTGAGGCGACCATTGGCTGAGAATCCATTAAGCTGGCTCGGGAGCCCGTCCTTTCACTATCCTCGTTACACCAACGGCGCGAAGGGTGCGGATCAGGTGGCCGGATTGTTAGCGAGCCAAGGAAGTGACTTGCGGATGCGCTACCAACGGTAGCCACAGCTGAAAACACACGCTTGAAGTCTCTACGGGGTGCAGGGAGAGGTCTCCGCCCAACCTCTTTGCAAGTCGCTTCGAAAGGTACAACCCAAGGCCTGACCCCGACCGATGGCGAGCGCGTGCGCCGCGATAGTATTTTTCAAAAACATGGCGGGGATCGGGTACTCCGTGGTCGCCGACCTGGTTAGTCACCTTAAGCATGATGCCAAGTCGACCGTCCACGCTGGCGGTCTGCGCTTCGATCTGAACCCGGCTGTCGGCTGGCGAGTAATTGAGTGCGTTGTCGATAAGGTTGGTAACGATCGTGAGTAGCATTGTCCGGTCGGTCGCACAATCGGGTAGATCTCCACTGACCTCATTCTGAACGCGAGCGCTTTGCGGTCGCGAGCTCAACGCTACGGTGACCAACTGTTCAAGCCGAATGGCTTCGACCTCAAAGGGAATCGATCGATATGCAACCTCCTCATCGACGCGTGCCGTGAGGGCGCAGCGATCGATAATTCTTCGTATGTCTTCGATGGCGTACAGCGCGCGCTCCTGAATAGCGGGTTGCGTGCCGGATTTACCAAGCGCCAGCGCAACCACGGACAGTGGCGTTTTGAGCTCATGGGTGAGCATGGTGATCAGATCGCCCTGCTCGAGAGCTCTAGCCCGCTGCAGTTCGCTCTCTTGCTTTGCTTCTTGAAAGGCGCGTGCGTCGCGCTGCCGCAGGCGATCGACCTCGCGCGCGCGCAGTATCAGCAGCCCTGTCATCAGAACTGCGCTTGCAATACCGTAAACGGTATACGCGGCAAAACTCCAGGCTCCCGCGGAAAACACCCCCAAAACGCGCAGCGACTGCGGCGCCATGAGCGCAACCATTACAACATATGCCAATACGACGAAGACTCGATGCCGTCGCCCATTCTGCGAAGTGTCGAGGTTCAATCGGGCAGCCACATAAATCGCGAAAATCATGAAAACAAGGATCGTCGCGTGCGTGATCATCAAACCTGTTTGCACAAAGCCGGACGCTATCAGCACGATCCCACACGCGGGGAGAACCGCAGCGCCGACCAAAACGCGGTAATGATTGGCTTTAGCACCTAGGTCAGCCAGTAACCTTCCATGAAACAACTGGGACGCCAGTGTACTGAGCGGAATCACATACGTGGTGAGAACATTGCCTAGCAGGGCCAGCTCACTGGGTGCGTACATACGCCACACACCCAAGAATGTAATGGCAGCAAGTAGCGCGCTGAACTGATGGACAATAAAGAGCAGCAGCACCATGGAGTGTTGCTGAAAGTACGCGATGATTGCCCAGGCGATAACCATCAGTGTGAAAACCAGATAACCGACTACAAGGTTCGAATCACGGCTTAGAAGTCGGTTGGCCTCGTCCCATCGCAATGCCTGCACATGCATGCTGTGATTACCGTGGGTTTGCAGCCTCAGTAAAACTTCGAAAGGTGCAACGGCGTCATCGAATACGACGCTGTGGTTTAGAAACCCTTTTTGCGGCCCTTCCAGTCTGATTTTATCGCCCACCCTCTTCGGCGGATCGGCAGGGCGATCCATCCGAAAGACGGTAATGTCATCCAGGCGCGAGGGCACAATTCGAAGTACCAGACGGTAATCCGACGAAACGCTTCCAGCTCCCGCTACGGCTGGGTCGATTTTCAGGCGAACCCAGGTAACAGTCGTTGTAAAGCCACGTGCGAGGGGTCCTTCGTACACTGTCCATGCGCGAGCCAGCGCCGCGTCTGGCGTTAAGCTGCCATCGTCATCAGACAGCCAGCTACGTTCGATGATTGCGTCACGACGCTCGGTGTCAGATGCTTGCGCGAAAGCTGAATCAATCCCTCCGCTAAGTAGACACCCGAAAAGCGCGATAGAAACGGCACAAAGACCACTGAATCTTCGGTAGAGCGACCGAGCCGCCGACAGGCATAAGCGAACGGTCACGGCAGTGGTTCTTGACAAAGTTAGACCCCGAACGGAAAACAACCAGTAAGGTATCAAGCGCGAGCCCCGAATGCCAGGACGCCCGCGATAGAG
>CAZORB010000225.1:0-4762 GCA_964581825.1 uncultured Bordetella sp. | reverse complement strand
GGTAACGTCAACCAGCTGGCCCGCATCGATGGCGGTACCGGCATAGACACAATTGCACTCTCAGGTGGCGGGCTGATGCTGGACCTCACGCAAGTTGCCAACCAGTCAGCCAGCAATACGAACGGCAGCAGCCGCATCCACAGCATCGAGGCGATAGACCTTACCGGAATCGGCAACAACAGCCTGAAGCTCAAGGTCAACGACGTACTAGACATGACCGGATTTAACGTGTTCGCTGCAACCGGGCGCCGTCAGTTACTGGTCAAGGGAGACGCCGGCGATACGCTCGATCTGGCCGACGGCACGGGTACCACAGGTTGGACCCAAGCGGGAACGCAGGTAATCGATTCCGTGACCTACGACGCCTGGAGCCATGGCACGAGCTTGGTCACCGTGTACGTTGCACCAAGCATCAGCGTGATCTAAGCGGAAGGCTCAAAGCGGAACAGTATTTCACTCAGTCCGCCGCCCGCAGTCGTTCGCAATCTTTCGCAATCTTTCCTGCCGCTCCGGACCGCATGATCCGGCGGGGAGCCGTTAGTCGGGCGAATAGCTCGCGCTCGAACAAATCGTCCCAGGAAGGGGAATCAATCGTGTTCGATCGAGGAGTTCCGAACCGCACAAAGCGACATCTCGGCCAGCGGGTGCGGGGCGCTCTGTACGCCTGCCTATCCTGGTGGTGCGTGGGAGCGGTCAGTGCGCAGGGGGCTGATCAGCCTGCGCCTGGCAAACCTGAGCCTCTTAGGCTCGAAGAGCTGGTGAGCCGCCTTCGGGAGGTGAACAAAGATATTCGGATCAAGCGGGCTGAACGCGATATTGCTGCCACCGGCATCGACCGCGCCGCCGCAGCGTTTCAGCCTGTTGGGAAGCTGGGCGCTACCCGTAGCCGAAACAATCAGCCGAATACTTATGAGGAAGCGCTGGCGCGCTCGCTGTCCTCGTACTACCTGCGCGATGGAAACGACTACTCCGCGAGCGTGACGCAGCTGCTGGGAACGGGGGCGCGTCTGGAACTGGGCTCCACGCTTTCCAATTTCGTTACCAATATCAATCAGATGGCGGCCTGGCGGCCGCCGGGCGTGCGGGATAACCGCGCCGGATGGGGCATCACCCTAGTTCAGCCGCTTGCTCGCGATGGCGGAACCGAGGTCACGAGCGCGCGCGGGCGGGTGGCGGAACTCGACCTGGCGGTGGCCAACCACACTCATCTCGAAGGTGAGTCGGTGGTGGTGGCGAGCGCAGTGATGGGCTACTACGAGCTGGTGCTTGCGCAACACCGCGTGGCGGCCGCGCAGGAGAAGCTTGAGAACGCGCGAAGGCTGGTCGTGCAGGCAAGGGAGCTCGCGCGCAAAGGGCTCTTACCGGAGACCGAGGTCTGGGACGTTCAGAACACCGTGTCGCGTTATGTGGCCGGCCTTGATGAGGCGAGGCAGGGGGTGCTCGAGCTGCAGGATCGGCTCAATACCTTCTTGCTCGCCAGTGCGCTGGAAGACGCCAAGCGCTGGCAGGCGGTTGATCCGCTCCCTGAGATGCCTCTTCAGCCAGCCGTAGCCGGGCTCGATGAAGCGTACCGGCGGGCGCTTGACGCCCGGCAGGACTTTCAGAAGCTCAGGAAGCAGCTCGAGCGCGAAGGCGTGCAGCTCAGCTATGTCACCAATCAGGCGCAGCACAGACTCGATCTGACGGCGTCCTATGGACTGGGCGGGTTAGCCTATACCCCCGAATCGGCCTTCAACCAGACGCTTCACACCAGCTATCCGCGCTGGAGTGTGGGGCTGCAACTGGAAATTCCCATAGGAAAGAACCTCGAGGGACAGGCCAATCTGGCAGCAGCCAATGTCCGGCGCGATAACGCGCTGCTCGAACTGAAGGCGCTCGAAGTTCAGATCGCCAACGATCTTCACACCAGCGCAAATATGATGACCAGCGCCGCACGCCGCTGGACGCAGTGGCAGGACGTGGCGCAGCGCGAACAACAGCAGGTGGAGTTCGAGCGGCAACGCTTCAACGCCGGGCGCGTTGCCACACGCGAGATTCTGATGCGCGAAGAGCGGGCTGTGAACGCCCGCCTGTCGCTTATCGAACAGCAAGCCACGCACGCACGGGCCCGGGTGGTGTTCGAGTCGGCTCAGGGCGTATTGCTTCAGCGCTGGTCCCGATGAAGTGCGGGGCATTGCATCGCCGCGCTGTGATTGGCTGTGCCGCGGCAGGCGGACTGCTCCTGGTGTCGCTGGCGGCGCCGGCGCAAACCCCGCGCGCGCTACCGAATGCCCCCGCATCTCAAGCGGTGTCCGCGAACCTCGATAGCAGTGGTCTTGGTTTCACGCGTGCCTATCGCGAGGTCAAGCTCAGCATGCCCGTCGCGGGCCGAATCGAGCGTGTGCTGGTGGAAGAGGGCAGCCGGGTGCGAGAGGGTCAATTGCTGCTCTACCTCGATCGCACACTCGAAGAACTTGAGGTGCAGCGTCGCAAGTTTCAGCTCGAGGACCGCGCACGCCTCGATGAGCTCAAGCAGCGCGAACTGACCCTGGTCAAGCAGGTGAGTTCCCTGAAGGAATTATTGCCGGGGGGCGTGGTTCCTCGCAAGCAGGTGGAAGACGAGGAGCTGACCTTAGGAAATGTGATCGCTGAGCGCAAAACTATCGAAGCGACCAAGCAGCGGGAACGCGTGGAGCTCGCTCTGGCTGAAGAAGCTTTTCAACGGCGACATCTGCGATCACCGCTCAATGGTGTCGTGACGAAGGTTGAGTTCTACGCGGGCGAGAGCATCGAACCCCACGCCACTGTGATGTGGGTGGTGGATGTCAGCCGGGTGCGATTCATGGGCACAGTGCGCGCTCAGCCAGGCCTCAGTCTGAAAGTGGGGATGCCGGTTCGGCTTGAATTAGGACTCGATGGCCAGATGGGTGTTCGCATGGCCAAGCTGGTGTATGTGTCGCCTGTCATCGACCCTGCAAGCGGCCGGATCGATGTCATCGCCGAGTTTGACAATGCAGATGGATCGATACGACCTGGCGTCAGCGGTCGCATCGTGTTCTGACCGGAAGCCAGCGTGAGAAGCGACGCCAGGCAGGCCACGGTTCGAGTCGGCGAGGACGCCCATGAGGGTGCCTCGGCCTGGGATGCGCTTGAGGGTTTCGAGGGGTCGCTGCAGTCGTTCTGGGAAACATTTCTGAAAGCAGTTGGGCAGAGCCTGCCCGCGCGGCGAGTCGTTTTGCTGAGTGCCGGTATCGGGTCGCCCTGGACAGCGCTCGCGCAGTGGCCAGGGGACGCGCCAGAAGAGACTGGCGATGCGCAGGGCGTGCTTCAGATTTCATCGAGCCTGATAGGGCAATCTCCAGCGCTCGCGATTTTGCCCAGCGGGGACCAGATTCTGGGGTTACGTCTGCCGCACGGTCAGGTGGGGCCCCAACAGGTCGCGGCGGTAGTGGCGTTTGTTTCGGCGCCGCTCGATCTCACTCAGAAAGATCTCGCGCCCTGGGTGGCGCAGGCAATGGCTGCCACGGCGCGATATGCGCGCTCGGCTAGCGATGACGCGGTTGATACGCAGCCGTCGGTCATCGGTCTCCCCGACGAGCCGAAAGCCGATCGCCTGTTTCAGATGCTGCAGCTATCCATCCGCCTGTCACAGCACACCCGGGCGTTGCGGATGGCCTATGAGCTGTGCAACGCATTGGCCGCGCGCTTTGACGCCGATCGCGTTTCGTTGGGGTGGTTCGATCAGCCCTATGTGCGGCTTGCTGCGGTCAGTCATATCGAAAAATTCGACCGGCTATCGGCGACCAGCCGCGCGCTCGAGAGCGCCATGGAGGAAGCGGCTGACCAGGCGGTGACAGTGCTGTATCCCTCGGCGTCTGAAGCACGTTCGGTATGTCGCGCGCATGAGTCGTATGCATTGATGCAGGGCGTCAGCGCAGTGCTGAGCGTGCCGCTTATGGACGGCTCTCGAGTCCGCGGCGTGGTGTGCCTCGAGCGGCGCCAGGGAAGCTGGCGTGACGATGAGCTGTGGGAGCTCGAGCTGACCGCGCAGCTGGTCGCGCGGCCGCTCGCCGACCTTCGCGAGCGCGATCGCTGGTGGGGCGCGCGGGCCTGGTCCGCTATCAAGCGTCTGCCTGCCCTTGCCGCGAACCCGAGGCACAGCGCGTGGAAGCTCGCGGGGGGCCTGACGGCGCTCACCCTGATTGCGCTCTGCTTCATCCCGTGGACCTATCGGGTGGACGCGACGATCACGATCCGCAGCAAGGATGTGCTGTTCATTCCGGCACCCTTTGACGGCTATCTCCGGCAGGTGCAGGTCGAAGTGGGCGATCTGGTCAAAGCCGGGCAGGTGCTGGTTCGACTCGATACCCGCGAGCTGGCCCTGGAGGCGGCGATGGCCGAAGCCGATCTGGTGCGGTATCGGCGTGAGGCTGAGAAAGCGCAGGCCACACGGCAGCTTGCCGAGATGGAGGTCAATCTTGCGAGGGTCGATCAGTCAGCCTCACGTCTGGCCCTGGTGCGGCATCAGCTTGGGAATGCCGAGGTCATCGCGCCGCATGCCGGTATCGTGGTCGAGGGGGAGCTGAAGAAGAACCTGGGCGCGCCGCTTCGAAAGGGCGACCTGCTTTTGAAGCTTGCGAAGGTGGATCAGACCTATCTCGAGCTCCAGGTTGATCAGGTTGACGTGCACGAGGTCGATGTTGGCACGCGGGGCGAATTCGCCCTGGTCGGCCGACCCGACCAGCGCTTTCCGATCGTGATGAGCCGCCTCGATCCGGCCTCC
>CAZORB010000224.1:0-4793 GCA_964581825.1 uncultured Bordetella sp. | reverse complement strand
AAAGACAGCTCATCGATCACCAGAAGTTTCGGGCTTGAGGCTAACCCTCGCGCAATCGCAAGCATTTGCTGCTCGCCGCCCGACAACGACCCCGCCGCCTGCGCGCGGCGCTCGGCGAGCCGAGGAAACAGCGTGAAGCCACGCTCAACCGCATCATCAATGCGAGCAGAGTTGGCGGCGAACACAAACGCCCCGAGGCGCAGGTTGTCCTCAACCGTTTGCTCGGCAAATACCTGACGCCCCTCAGGGACCATCGCAAGCCCGGCACGAACCAGCCGATGCGCAGGCTGCCCGGTTACGTCGATGCCGTTGAATTCGATTCGCCCAGCAACGGGCGCCAAGACACCCGAGATCGCCTTCATCGTCGAGGACTTTCCGGCGCCATTCGAGCCGATGACGGCAACGAACTCGCCCTCGCCCACCTCGAGGCTCACGGACTGGACAGCGCGAACGCGCCCATAGGCAACGCCGAGATCGGTCACCTTTAGAAGCGGTCGGCCTGGGGCTTGTGAAACACTCATGCCGACTCCTCGGTGGCTGTAACGCTGGCCCCGAAGTACGCTTCAATCACCCTGGGATCGTCACGAACTGAAGCAGGAGCGCCTGATGCAATGACCTCACCATAATCCAGAACTGTGACATGGTCGGAGACCGCCATGATCATGTCGACGTGATGCTCAACGAGCACGATGGTAAGGCCCAGGCGCTTCAGATCGCGGATAAGCGCAATCAGCTCATCGATCTCGGCGTGCGTCAGTCCAGCAGCGGGCTCGTCGAGCAAGAGAATTTCAGGAGACATCGCCAGTGCACGTGCAATCTCCAGACGCCGCTGATGTCCGAACGCCAGATTGCCCGCTGTTTCATTTCTGTAAGCCGATAGCCCCACGTAATCAAGCAAGAGCCCCGCCCGCTCGCGGTGCTGTCTTGTCTCTCGGTGAAATCCAGGCAACCTTAACAAGGTGGAGAGGAAACCCGTAGCGCTTCGAGCATGAAAGCCGATCAGGACGTTTTCCTCAACCGTCATATCCGAAAACAGCTCAGTGTTCTGGAACGTACGGGTAAGGCCGCTTCTCGCGATTCGGTCACTCGAGCGCCCACCGACCTCTTCCTGAAGAAGCGTGACGGAACCTTGGGTTGGCGCATAAAACCCTGAGAGCGCGTTCAACATGGTGGTCTTGCCAGCACCGTTAGGTCCGATGATCGCGTGAACCGTTGCACGCTCGATATCGAGAGTGACACCTGACACCGCGGATAACCCACCGAATCGAATCGTGAGATCGCGGGTCTGCAGTACCGGCCCTCGAATCCGCGCATTAACCTTGAGAATCGAGTCGATGTGTGGCGAGGGTCTTGGCCAGCTTCCTGCCTCCCGCGTCGCCTGGGCACTGCCGTGACGCAGTCGCATCCAGAGATCGCGAACAGAGCCCGCAATACCCTTTGGCAAAAAGAAAATGACCAACGCGAGGAGCGCACCGTAGGCAAACAGCTGCCATTTACCGAAGGCCTGCAGCAGGTTAGGGATCCAGGTTAAGACACCCGCTCCGATCAGTGGCCCGAAGGTCGTACCTGCGCCGCCGAGAATCCACATCAGCACAAAGCGAATCGAATCCGAAAAACTAAAGGTGTCCGGACTCACGTAGCGGTTGAGATAGGCGTACAGACCGCCCGCAATCCCTGCGAACACAGAGGAAAGAACGAATGCGAGCACGCGCTGGCGGATAGGGTCGATACCCAGCGCACGGGCCGCTGTTTCTGACTGCGCAACCGCCTTCATCGCGCGGCCAATTCGAGAGTGCATCAGGTTGTGGTGAACCACGAACCCTATAAGAGTGATCACGGCGATAAGCCAGTACAGATCACGCGTATTCAGGGGGCCAGAGCCCAGGTTGACCCGCGGTACGTTTGAAATGCCGAGTGTGCCCCCTGTCAGCGCACGCCAGTCGATTGCAACGTTCTGCACGATCAGGCCGAACGCAATCGTGACCACCGCGAGATACACGCCGCGTACACGCACTGTGGGATAGGCTAATGCCACACCGGCAAGGGCGGTGATCGCCATCGCGCCCAGCATTGCAGGGACGAATCCAGCCCCCGTCTTGGTAGCGAGGATCGCTACCGTGTAGGCGCCCAATGCATACAGCCCCGCCTGTCCCAGCGACACCAGGCTCACCAACCCCACCAGCAGGTTGAGCCCCAGGGCAACCAGTGCGTAGATGAGGAACAGCATTACCACGCGCAGTTGAAACGTGTTGGCGACCAGCAGAGGAATCACACAAAGCGATCCAGCCACCACCAGGGAAGCGAGCATCCCGCTTGAGGTAAGCAGACGCGGATTCATACTTTGTTCACTTCGCGCTTGCCAAACAAACCGTTCGGAAACGCTAGCAGCAGCAGGATCATGATCCCGAAGCCAAGCACCTCGCGAAGCGACGTGTTACCGAAGCCCTCAATAAATCGTTCGAGTACGCCATATGCGAATCCAACGATGACAATTCCGCGGGCACTCGACATACCCGCGATGATGGCGACCAAAAAGCCCTTGAGGCCCAGAAGTAAGCCCATGGCTGCCGACACCTGGACGATGGGAGCAGCGAGAATGCCTGCGAAGGCCCCAAGCGCCGCCGCTGCCGCGAAGGACAGAAGCGCCATACGACGTACATCGATTCCCATGAGACCGGCCGCGACGGGCTTCTGCGCAATGGCGCGCATCGCACGCCCTGTCATCGTGGCCCGGTAAAACCAATCGAGTAGTGCAAGCAGCGCAACCGCCACAACCGGCACCAACAGCTCATGAGGAAAGATCCCCGCCCCACCGATAGCAATTGGTGTCTGCATGAGTGGAGACGGCAGCGACCTTGGATCCGCGCCGAACAATACCGTGACGAGCGCCTCTAGCATCAACCCAATGGCGATCGTCGACAGCATCCAGCCAATTGAAGTCGGGCCGTGGTTTAGAGGGCGAACCGCGATACGTTCAATGAAAACTCCGAAGGCTGCGGTAGCCAGAATCGCAAGAGGGATTCCGATGATGAGTGGCACGCCCGACCACATGAGCACCACCGCAAGCACCGAGCCCAACATCAGTGTGTCCCCGTGCGCAAAATTCACTGCGCGCACAGCCGACCACATGATGTAAAACCCGAGCGCAACGATGGCGTAAAGGCCGCCGATGACGAGGCCTGAAAGGGTGTACTGGATGACGGCAGTCATGATATGAGCGCGGACTAAACCGCCGTGCTCGGGCGTGAACCCGGCACGGACGGTGCTGCCCGACGAAAGTTACTTGCCGTATGGAGTCTGAGCGAGCGGGAGAATCTTGCCGTCATGCCACGCCGTCCACACGTAGTTCTCGGGCAGGATAGCGTTGTGCCGATCGGGGGCGAACGCGGGCGAATACTTCTGAACGATCCCTTCGTGATTCACCTTATACATCGCATCGCGAACCTTCTTGCGATCAAAGCTGCCCGCGAGCTTGATAGCTTCGGCCAGGATATACACCGCATCGTATGCATTGGCTGCGCCCGAACCGTGTTTGATGTCTTCTGGGGACTTGAGCTTGTAGCGGCTTACGATCGAGTCCAGCACAACTTTCTGGCGGGGCTTCAGGTCGCCCATCCACGTAAATGTCTGCAGCACGATCATGCCGTTGGCGAGCGGGCCAGCGAGTTCGCCCAAGGTACCGGTGTTGCCCCATGCCGAGACAATTTTGGCTGAGTAGTTGATTCGCTGCATCGAGCGCAAAATCTGATTGGCTTCCAGGTCGCGCGAGTAAAGAATGATGGTGTCAACCCCGGCGTCGCGCAGCCGAATGAGCTGGGCAGACATGTCCCGATCGTCCCATTTAAAGACTTCATAGCCCGCTACCTTCGCGCCTTCTGCACTGGCGCTCGCCTTCAGGTCGGGCACTGCTCCCTGTCCCCATCCCGTGTCCTCATACAGAACACCGATGGTGCCAGTCTTAGTGACCTCCTTGCTCTTACGCACCAGGGCAAGCGCCTGCCAGCGATCGAACATCGAGACACGGAACATATAGTTGGGCTTGCGATCGTTTTCGGTGATTCTGGTACCGGCCGAAATCACCGCAATGTAGGGAATCTGTGCATCGTGCACGGGCTCTACCACTGCAAGTGCAACGCCCGAGTGCCAACCGCCAAACATCGCGATGCAGTTGTCCGACTCAGCAATGCGACGCGCGTTGTCTACGCCTCGGGGCGGCTGGCCAGCATCATCGTAAGCAACCAGATTCAGGCGCTGGCCCAACACACCACCCTTGGCATTAATCTCGGCCATCGCCACCTCAACCCCCATACGGATCGAGTCAGCAGCCCAGGCCGTGGGTCCAGTGATCGGAAGTGATGCGCCTACGCAAGGCTTCGCGGCATTCGCGGGGGCGACACTCAGGGCGAGAGACAGACCGGCAGTGCCGATCAACGCGGATAGCAGATGACGCTTCATTCAGAAACTCCTGGTGAATGGGGCTGGATGCAGTGCAGCCTTCCCGCAATGTCCATGCCATACGCAGCTAGCACCGAGGCGGTGCGCGCCGCACCACGGTAACGCGAAACTTCGCGCCCGAGCCATCGCCTGGTGCGGCCCCGCGCCGCGGCGACGCGCAAGGCCTCCATGTGGTGCGGCCGCGCCGCCGGCTTATTGAGGGCTGATAGCAAGGCCACCGTCAACGACAACAACCTGTCCTGTGACGTAGCGAGCTTGTTCGGACGCCAGGAACAGAATGACCTGTGCGATGTCGTCGGGCTCACCGACTCGTCCAAGGGGTACGCGCTTGGCCGCTT
>CAZORB010000223.1:0-4885 GCA_964581825.1 uncultured Bordetella sp. | reverse complement strand
TTTGAACGCCTGAGCGAGCGCGGTGGCGTGCTCGGTGCCATGGAAACCGGCTATCAGCGGGGTCGTATCCAGGACGAGAGCATGCACTACGAGATGCTCAAGCACACAGGCGAGTATCCGGTGATTGGTGTCAACACCTTCCGCAATCCGAACGGGGACCCGATTCCCGAAAAGCTCGAACTCGCGCGATCAACTGAAGACGAGAAGCGCTCGCAGCTGAAGCGGCTCGCCGATTTTCATGCCCGTTATGCAGCCGAGAGCGGCCCGATGCTCGAGCGACTGCGTCAGACCGTGATCGAAGACGGTAACGTGTTCGAGGTTCTGATGGATGCGGTGCGTGTCTGCTCGCTCGGCCAGATCACGCGCACCCTGTTCGAGGTGGGCGGGCAGTATCGCCGCAGCATGTAGTGCGGCGGGCAGCGTTAAACCGCTGCCCGGGCCTTACGCTGCGACCGCCTCGGCGGGCATCGGCTCGCCTTCAGCCGCGGTGGGTGCGCGGCAGGGCGCATCGGGTAGACCTAACCGCCGGGCAGCCTGCGCGAGCAGGCTGTACGAGTGGAGCCGCGCCTGATGATCATAGATGGTGCCCGCAGCGATCACTTCGTCGGCGCCAGTGCGCTCAATGAAGCGCTCAAGACCCTCGGTGATTGTGTCGAGCGAGCCCACGATGGAGCACTCGAGCATTCGCATGACCTGCGCTTTTTCCGATGGGCTCCAGAGCGACTCGATATCGTCAACAGGCGGCAGCAGCTGACCGCGATCGTTTCGGATCATTTCGAGCACCCGCTGCTGCTGGCTGGTAAAGAGCCTGCGCGCCTCGGCATCGGTGTCGGCGGCAATCACATTGACGCAGGGCATGGCCCAGGGCCGCGCGAGCCTTGCTGAGGGCCGGAAGCGGCTGCGATACACCGACAGCGCCTGATCAAGCGCAGCAGGCGCGAAGTGCGAGGCAAAGCCGTAGGGCAGCCCGAAGTACGCCGCAACCTGCGCCCCATAAAGGCTTGAACCCAGAATGAACAGCGGCACCTGCGTACCCATGCCCGGCACGGCTCGAACGCGCTGGCCGGATTCGACCGGTCCAAGCAGTTGCGCGAGCTCGGCGATGTCATCGGGGAAACGATCGGCCGAGTTGGCGTCGCGCCGCATCGCGTAGAGCGTTTCCATGTCGGTACCCGGTGCGCGCCCAAGCCCGAGATCGATCCGGCCGGGAAACAGCGACTCGAGCGTGCCGAACTGTTCGGCAATGACCAGGGGTGAGTGATTGGGCAGCATCACCCCGCCCGACCCCACACGAATGGTGCGAGAGGCGGCGGCCAGGTGACCGATTACCACCGAAGTGGCCGCGCTCGCGATGCCTGTCATGTTGTGGTGCTCAGCAACCCAGTAGCGGGTGTAGCCGAGTGACTCGACATGACGGATCAGGCCCGCCGCGTTGGCAAACGCCTCGCGGGGCGTATCGCCTTTTCGGATGGGCACGAGATCAAGAACAGACAAGGCCTTTAGCACGATGACTCCGGAGTGATGCACCAACTGTTTAATGGACTAATTGTCTCGCTAGCGTGCGACGCGTGCGAGGAAACCCGCGAGCGCGTCATTGAACGCCTGCGCCTGCTCAAAATTCGACAGATGCGCGGCGGGGTCCAGCACGGCGAGCTCAGCGCCAGGAATAGCCCGGACAATATCTTCATGCATGGCGAGCGTGGTGCTGGGGTCCTGACGGCCTGAGATCGCAAGCACCGGGCAGGTGATGGCGGCAATCCGGTCAGTGAGATTGAGCGTGGAAATGGCACGCGCACAGCCGGTGTAGCCGGCGATGGAGGTGCGTCGAATCTGCTGGCTGATGCGCGCGATCAGTGCGGGCCGCTCGGCCACGAACGGCGCGGTGAACCAGCGTTCGATCGTGGGCTTGACCACCGCCTCCATGCCGTCACGGCGTACGGCGGCGATTCGCGCATTCCAGACCGGCTGCATTTCGGGGGCGAAGCGGCTGCTGGTGTTGGCAAGCGTGAGCGATGCGATGCGACTGGGCGCGGTAAAGCCCAGCGTCTGCCCGATCATGCCGCCCATCGACAGCCCTACGAAATGCGCGCGGTCGATGCCGGCGTGATCAAGCACTGCGATCGCCTCGGCCGCCAGATCATCGAGCGTGTAGGGCGTCGTCCAGGGGTCGCTCGCGCCGTGGCCACGCGTGTCGTAAGCAAGTACGCGGTAATTGCGCGCGAGCATTTCCATCTGCGGCTCCCACATGGTGTGGTCGCAGCAAAGCGAATGCGACATCACGACCCAGGGGCCCTGCGTGCCTGCGGTGGTGTAGAAAACTCGGTGGCCAGCGTTGATCGCGTACATGGGGGGCGGCTCTCAAACATGAAAGGATCGTCATTGGAGCAGGCGATCGGGCCCTCTGGCAAGGTGCAGCGTGCGGATGAGCGAGACAGTTCAAGTGGACAGGCCCGCTGCGCCCGGGCTGGCGCTGCTTTGCGAGGCGCTTTCGAAGGCAGAGCCCCGGCCCCGCGGTGCGAGCGCGAGGCTTGTCGTGATCAATACGCGGATGTCACAGGTGCTGCTTGCGGGGCCGTTCGCGATCAAACTCAGACGGGCCTGGCCGGCGTTTGCGTCCGCAGCGGCACGCAGGACGGCGCTGGAAGGCGAACTTCGCTGTAACCGACGCCTATCGTCATCGGTGTATCTGGGCGTAGTACCGATACCCGCGCCCGCTGGTGCCGCCTGGCAGCAGGTAATCGGGTCAGCCGCCGGATCGGTGGGCGGGGAACGGTTGGCGACGGACGTGCCGCCCTGCGCACGCTCCGGCGTGGCCTGGCCCCTCTCAGCCTGGCCTGACTCGACTTTAGCCAGTGCTGAGCAGCCGATTGCGGCCCAACGCATCGTGGACTGGGCACTGGTGATGCGGCGCCTGCCGCATGCGCGGATGCTCGATCAGGCGATACAGACGGGAACGGCGTCGACCGGCGATATTGATCGGGTGGCAGCGCGACTGGCCGAGTTTTACAACACCACGACACCGCTACACGTCGCGCCCGCACGGGTGCTCGCGAGGATCGATCGAGAGCAGTGCAACAACCGCCGCCAGCTTCTCGCGCTTGCCGACCAGCTGTCGCCTGCGCACAGCGCGGCGCGTGCGCACCTGATCGCGCTACTTGATCGCAGCGATGCGGCATGGTGCTCGCATCGAGCGCTTGTCGAACAGCGTATCGCGTGTGGCGCAACGGTCGAGGCCCATGGCGATTTAAGGCCCGAGCATGTGTGCCTTATCGATCCGATCGAGTTGATCGACCGACTTGAGTTTGATCGGTCTCTGCGACTGCTCGACCCTTGGGAAGAGCTTTGCCTCCTGGGGCTGTTGTGTGCGCTAGCGGGCGGGGCCTGGATCGGCCCACGGCTTGCTCACACCCTGGAGCAGGCGATGCATCAGTCGCGGCCGGCCCATGGCCTGCTCGCTTTTTACTGCGCGCACCATGCTCTGGTGCGGGCACGTCTTGCACTTTCCCATCTGCACGAGGCGCGTGCCCCGCGAAGACGCCATTGGCTTTCGCTCACCCGGCGCTATCTGAGCTACGCCGAGGCGGCACTCGATGGCTGGAATTCGCTGGATACCTGACGGTGCGCTGGGCTGGGCGGCTGGTTTGAGCTGGCCGGGTCCATCAGCAGGCCCGCGAGAATTGGTGCGGCGCTTGCAATGGTGACGCGTTCGCGCAGGCGATGGCCCGCCAGTCGTGCCGAGGGCAGGCTGTCGGTAACCAGTAGCGCATCGATTCCCGCCGCATCGAGCAGGTCGGCGGCCCGCTCGAGGAACTGACCGTGCGCGGCGGCAACAATGACTCGGCTTGCGCCCGCACTCACCAGCGCGCGACAGGCCCGTGCGAGCGTCGCACCCGTGGCGATCAGGTCATCCACCAGCAGCACCGTGGCGTTGCGAACCTCGCCACATACGGCGAATGCGCCTTCCATTTCGCCTGCCCGACGACGCTTATCAAGCATCGCGAAGCCCACAGGGCGATGGGTACTTGACTCGACCGCCTCACGCCAGAGCTGCGCCCGCTTGATGCCCCCTGGATCGGGCGAGGCGAGGACCAGCTCTGTGTCACCGGCCGCCTCGAGTGCGGCTGCGAGCAGCACGCGATGCGCGCTGACTGCTCGCGCCGGGATTCGGAAAGCATTATCAAAGGCTGCGAAGTTGTGTGGCTCGAGTGTGATCAGAGCATCGGCCCCCGCTGCCTCGAACCACTGCGCAACATAGCGAATGGTGATCGGATCAAAGGCTTGCGTTCGGCGGTCTTTGCGCGCAAAGGGCAGATACGGCGCAACCACCGTGACCGAGCGCGCGCCGTGGTCGCGCAATGCCGAGACGAAGCAGAGCAGCATGCAGAGCCTGTCTTGTGGACTTCGCCTTGCGTCGCCAAAGAGGCCCGCCACCACCCATACCTGCCGACCGTAGGGATCGGTAAGCGGACGGATCTTGAATTCGCCATCGCTGAAATCGCGGATCTCGAGTGCGCCTGCTTCCGCTTCGCAGCAGGCGGCAATCACACCGGCCATCGAGTGGGGGTCATCCAGCCCAAATACCAGGGGCAGGCCTGACGAAGCACCGTTGGCGCGGGGGGGAAAAGCCTGGGGTCGGTTCATCGCTGTGATCTCCTCGCGACAGCCTGCCGGATTGAATGCGAACCGATGTGCGCTCGCGCAAGGCGCTACGATGTCGAACTGAACTGCGGGAGACTTTGCGCGATGGCCTTGATCGATGTCTGTAACGGCGACGCTGACGGGCTGTTTGCAATGCTGCAGCTGCGCCTGGCCGAGCCCGCGACGGCCCAGCTCATCACCGGTAGAAAGCACGAGATCGCGCTCCTTGATCGCGTGCAGGCAGGGC
>CAZORB010000222.1:2203-4929 GCA_964581825.1 uncultured Bordetella sp. | reverse complement strand
GCCACCACATTGAGCTTGCCGCGCGGATCCTTGATGCGAATCGTGATGTCGTCATTGGCCTTGATGTCGGGCACCGCGCCTGAGAACACCGCACTGCCGGAGACCTCCAGCGCATCAGACGACAGCGCAATCGGCGTAAAGCTGTCGTAGTCAGCCTCGCCCACCGCATTGCCGTAGGTGATCGCGCTCCGAAGCTCCAGCGCACCCGGCGTCTGAATGTTGATGGTCTGCTTCTGAGACCCCAGCATCGCCTCGATTGCGATCGGGCGATCCGCCTTCAGGCCATAGGTGTAGAAATCTTTGAGACCCGTGATGGTGGTGGTCTTGGTGGTGACGGTCTTTTTACGCAGCCAGCCGCCGCCGGTGACGATCGGCGGGTCTTCGATGATTTCCTGGTTGTTGAAATCGCTGTCAAAGCGGCCATCCGCCGAAAGCGGCTTCCAGTCGGCGCCGCTGTACTTGATCTTTTCGTCTTCGGTGCTTTCCCAGACCTTGTGATACTGCGGCTCGCCCGGGTACTGCTTGACCTTCTCCGCATCGAGCATCTGCACACCACCGGTCAGCTGGGCCACCAGGGCCCATTTGTCGGTGTCGCTGAAATCCAGAATCGGGAAGGTCACCGTACCGGTGGCGCCCGCCCAGCGGTAGAGCTTGTTGGTGATGACATCACGCACCAGCGAAGCACCTTTGGTGAGCGTGATCGAGGGATTGGCCTTCTGCACATACACGGCAACGAAGAGCTCATTGCCGTCGATGATGTCGTTCGCGCTTGAGGCAGCCTCCACCAGTACCTCGGACTCGCTGAGCGGTGCGCCCTGCGTGAACTTGGTGTCGGTGAACTTGGCCTCAGAATCGGTTGCGAGCCAGTCCCAGTCCCAACCGACCAGATTAAAGCTCGACTGCTCATAGATCTTGATGGTGGTTCGGGTCTTGGCCTGACCGGCCGCCCACACGTAATAGCGACCCTGTTCCGGCTGATACAGGATCGGCGCATAGTTGGCTGCGCTGGAATCAGCCTGCAGACCGGTCTGGCGGCCGGTCTCCGTGTACGTGATGCTTGAGACGCCGCCTGCCAGCTGCTCGAAGGTGCCCTGATACAGCACGCGGTCCATCTTGCCGTCAGCCACCGTGAACACTTCACGACGCAGATTGTCCGTGTCGGTGATGGTGATACGGCCGACACGGTTCTCCGACACATCGATCGCGCCCACCGCGAGTCGGAAGTTGGTCTGGTTGACGATATTGACCGCCGCATAGCCGCTTGCCACGCGAATGCGGCCGTTGCCGGTGCTCACAATCTGACCGGTCAGGTTGATGACGCCCGCTGCGGGCTTGATGTCATCGAGAAGAATCAGGCCCTGCTCGGCGTCGAACGCCCCATCCACCGACTGGAGCTTGTTCGGCCCGCCGAATTCGATGCCTGGCAGGAGCCGCCCCTGGCTGTCGGTGAAGTTGCTGGTGCGTGACGGATTGAACTGTGGCGTAAACCTCAGATCGATGCTGTCCACGCCCGACTGGATCAGGCCGTTGACGTTGAGATACCGGGCGTTGATGTTGATTTCGCCCATTGCAAACACGACCGACGCGCGCGCGGCATTCGCGGCAATCGCATCCAGGATCGCCTTGCTCGCAGCCTGGTTGGTCGTGAGGATCTGGGTCTCTCTTCGTACGCCATCCTGGTTAAACAGGGTGAGCGGCCTGCCGTAGCTCTCGAACCACGACATGTACTGCTGCGGATCGGCGCCGCTGTGGTACCAGTCATCGGTGGCAAGGTTGAAATCACCGAGTGCGGTCAGCTTGACCGAGGCCGCGCGAATCTCGCCGGTGACATTGATGCTCCCTTCCATGTTGGTGAGGAAGAGCGCGCCCGAGGCGTTACTGATACGGCCCCTCACGTAAAGATCCTGGGGTGCATCGGGCAGCTTGAAAGTGCCGCCCACGTCGTACCACTCTTTCGGATAGGCGTCCTGGGTCACGCGGATCACGCTCTCGCCCGGCGACGCTGCGGCATCGCCCACCCGGCTGCCCTTGAACCAGGTGCTGCCTGCGGCCATCGTGACCAGCTCTTTGCCGATGCGATCAACGCGGCCAGACGGCAGGATGCCGAGCTCGTTTACCACCAGCCCAAACGGCGTGGCGTTGTTAATGGTGATGTTGGCGCTGCCGTGCGCAACCGCTCGACCGTCGGTCACAGCGTCATCCAGCGCGGTCTTGCTGACATCGTCGGCATACACATAAATGCCGCCGCCCGAAGCCTGCAGGGGCGGCAGCTTGAGGAACAGCTGATCGAAGGCCGAGCGTACGGCGACTACGCCGTTGGCCGTTTCGGCAAGTCCCAGCTTTTTCAGCTTGGCATCGATCTGCTCCAGCAGCGCCTGGTACCGCGCCACCATTTCGGTGTTGCCGGCGTGGCTCTGGATCCAGTCAACAATCTTGGCCCGGTCTTCGAAGAGCGAGTTCGCAACGTTTGCGTACACCAACTGCGGCAGCGGCACATCCTTGGGCTTGACGACATAGAAATCGTCAGCAAGCGTCATGGCGAGGCTGATGCCCCGGTCGCTCGCAATCGAGCTGATTTCACTCCAGCCGCTCGCGAAGCTCTCAGCGCGGGTGATCGTAATGGCGTTGCCCGTGCGCTTGTACCACTGGCCCGAGGTGGTCCGAACGATGTCTCCCTGCCTCACCTCGTAGGAATTGACCGCGGTGGTCATCTGGTGGGTGGGCTC
>CAZORB010000222.1:0-2103 GCA_964581825.1 uncultured Bordetella sp. | reverse complement strand
ACCGTACCCATGCCGTCGAGATCACCACCGAAAGGCGGCACCGAGAGGTTGAGATACATGCCGCGATGGCGCGCACGCTGATCGCCACCCGTTCCCGGTTCGGCGAGAAGCTCCACGTCACGCACCGCGCGCACCGAGGTGTCACCCACCAGACGCACCGCGTTGAACTCCGCAAGCGTTGCCTTGACGGTGGGAATGCTGAGGCCATAGAGCGCGACCAGCTTCATGTCGGCGCGCGCGGTGTTCATCAGCAAATTGGTGACGCGGTTGGCGTCCTGGCCGGACCGGAGCTTCACATCGGTGCCGAGCAGATCGGAATTACTGACCGTGATGGTGTTGTCGCTCGACAGAGCCGAGAAGGCGCGACCATCGGCACCCGAGATAGCGCCCCCCGACCCCACGTTGGCCGCGGCGGTCAGATCGGCATCGGTGCGGGTGGCGACCAGCACGTCGCCACTGAAGTTTCTGAGCGTGGCACCCGACAGATTGATGCCGGAGATCAGATCGGCTGACTGCTGCGCGCGCGCGATGTTGAGCGCATACCCGCCGTAGCCATCGACCCGCACCTTGTCGATGATGTCGACATTGGTGTAGGTGGAGATGGAGAGCGTGCCGCCCGAGGCCGTATCAGACTGCACCGTGATCTCGGAGCCTTCGCCGATATCCACCACCGCGCCGAAGCGCGCGGGGCCGGAGCCCACGCGCGTGGTGATGGCCAGATCGCTGACCGAACCCAGGCCCGCGGAGGTGGAGTCGAGTGAGTCCTGGGTGGCGGAGAGCCTTGTCTTGTCGGCCGCGTTCTTCGCGCGAATCACAACGGTTTCGGCGTCAATCGAAGAGTTCTCGCCGATCGCAACTCTGGAAATGCCGCGCACCACATTGGTCATGGCCGCGCCGCTGCCTGACACCAGGCCACCGATCGCGAGGTTTTCCGAACGCGCATCAAAATTGTTGTCGCGCCCCGAGGTGATCTGAACCGTGTTCGCCTGAACGCGGTTGCGGTTGCCGACGGTGGCAAGGGCGACGCCCTCAAGGCCCAGCGTGGAATCAGCACCCGCAATGCCCACGAACAGACCGCCACTGGAGGCCGAGGCGAACTGATAAACGTTGTCGATCGCGTAGCCGTCGATTCGAAGCGCGCCGGCTTCGATCTGCACATCATCGCCCAGCCCTGCGCGGATGATGCCGCGGTCGATGGTGGTGACGGCGGCCACACCCACCGATGCGCCCGTGCTCACCGCAAGCGCATGCGACTCGGCCCAGGAACCCTGATCGGCGCGCGCGATGATCTCGACCGTCCCTTCCGTGATGACCTCGGTGCCCGAGATGCTGGCATCAACCAGGGAGAGGATCGTGTTTTCGGTGACGGTACCCGCACCGGCGGCTGCGATGAGGCCAAAGGCGGCCGCAGCGGCAAACACCTCGTTGTAGAGGTCGACCTCATTGGCCGCCCAGATCGAGATGCCGGCATCGGCCACCACCTCGCTCCAGCCAAAGGGACTGCTGCTTTCAACCGGGGTCTCGCCCGACCGGTCGATGACCGCCAGGACAGCGGTCTCGATGGTGTTGTAGGAGACCGCGCCACCGCCTGCGAAGGCCACGCCGATCGCGCCGGTGATCGCCACCGCCACGGCGGTGGAGTAGGACTCGATCGAGGGCTTGTCGAAGGCCTCGACGCTCACGAAACCCAAAGTATCGATGGTGGCGCGATCGATCTGCGCACGCACCGAGCCTGCGATCAGGTTGTCGGCAATCGATACGCCGATGGCGATCGAGCCGCCAAAGGTGCCGAACGCCGCAGCAACCGACACCGCCATCACCGATGAGGTGATGCTCGCATAGTCGGCTGCGGTGATGGTGACATCGCCATCGATCTCGACCCCAGTGACGGTCGGCACGTCATCGGTCTTGTCGGTCGGCGTGCCGTTGTCATCCATCTCCTGCGTGGTGTCGCGAAGCGCGGCCAGCGTGTCGGTATTAATCCGGTTGAAGGCGGCGCCCCCTGCACCCGACAGCGAACCGCCGAAAGAGCCGCCCACGGACGCTGCAACCGAGCCCGCGAACACGCGGGTATCGATCGCCTGCCGGTTGGTGGCGGTGATC
>CAZORB010000221.1:0-4936 GCA_964581825.1 uncultured Bordetella sp. | reverse complement strand
CGCCATCGAGCACGCGATCAGACAGGTGAAAGCCCAGCGCTGTCTGCTAGAACGCGAGCATGGCGTCGATTCGCGTGGTTCGTAGCGCAAAGTGCTGATTGACGGCTGGCGGCAGTGGCATCCGGGCTTGTGCGCTGGATTCAGCCGGCGTACGACCGGGTGGTGCAAAAATCATCCGATTCCCATCCGGGTCTGCACATGACACAGCTCCGCGGGGTATGCCCGCCAAATCGGGGAGCTCGTGCGACAACATCGTCGAAGCCCGCTGAATGAAGGTGTCCCAGGCCAGCATGCTGTTGAATCCGTAGAGCGCATAGCGCAGCTGGCCCGCTGTACCCGCCGAGAGATGAACGGTCCGCCCAGCGCCACTGCACACGATGACCTCGTCGATCTGGTCAGGCCGCATACCATAGGCTTTCGAATAAAACGCCGCCATCGCCTCGGGCTGCGGCGATTGCAGATTCAGCCAGCGTAATGAAGCCTGAATGGGCATCGACCGACTCCTGATGTGTGGTGCCTAAAGCACCACATGAACATTCTTGTGCTGGGTGTAGGACAGGAGTTCGTCGAACCCTTCCTCGCGGCCAATGCCTGACTGCTTGTAGCCGCCAAACGACGCTCCAATAAAGTGACTGCTGACATGATTCACCCAGACATAGCCCGACTGCACCCGGGCGGCCGCGCGATGCGCGTTGGCCAGCCGGCTTGTCCAGATCGAGGCGGTCAAGCCGTACTCCACGCCATTGACCTGCTCGAACATGGCATCCTCGTCATCCCAGCGGATCACGGACAGAATCGGACCAAAGACCTCCTCGTTGGCGATTCGCATCGCCTGCGTCACATCAGTGAAAATGGTTGGCTCGACAAACCAGCCGTTGGCAAGCTTTGGATCCTTGGGAGTTCCGCCACCGTAAATCAGTTGCGCCCCTTCTGATTTCGCGATGTCCACATAGCCCAGAATTTTCTGCCATTGCGCTTTCGAGACGATCGCACCCATGGTGGTTGCCATCTCGGTAGGAATGCCCGGCTGATAGTGCCTGACCGCCGCCAACATACCCTCCACCACTTTGTCGTAAATTGAGCTGTGAACAAACAGGCGCGAGGTTGATCCGCAGCTTTGGCCGCACCAGGTGAAGTTCATACCGTTGATGGCGCCCGGCACTGCGCGGCTTAAATCGGCGTCGGGATAAATGATGCAGGCATTCTTGCCGCCAAGCTCGAGCGTGACATGTTTGAGGCGATCCGCAGCAGCGCGCGCGATCGCCCGGCCAGTGGGGACGCTTCCGATCAGCGCAAGCCGGGGAATGCCAGGGTGGCTCACCAGAGCCTGGCTGCCAGGCGTACCGGCACTGATCACATTGAGCACACCCGGAGGCAGAATGCCATCGATGAGTTCCATCATGCGGTACGCGGAAAGCGGTGCCTGATAAGGTGGCTTCATGATGACCACATTACCGGCGGCCAGCGGCGGCGCCATCTTGCCTGCGGTAAACATGATCGGGTGGTTGTAGGCAACGATGCGGGCACACACCCCATACGGCTCGCGAAGCGAGTAATTGAGAACACCCTCTCCCATCGGCAAGGTCTCGCCCTTGATCTCGGTGGCGAGTCCGGCGTAGTAGTCGATCTGCACTGCGGCGATGACCGCATCGCGTTGCATTTCGCTGATCGGATTCCCGCAGTTCGCCGCATCGATCATCGCGAGCTCAAACGCGTTGTCGCGCAGCACTGCTGCAACCTTACGCAACAGCCCGGCGCGCTCCAGCGGTTTGAGCCGGCGCCAGGTTTCAAAGCCCGCCTGCGCCGCGCTTACCGCCGCATCAATATCATCACCATTCGCCTCAGCAACGCGGCCGAGAGATTCACCCGTAGCAGGATTGAAGGTTTCGAGATAGCCGCCCCGCGGCTCATGCCAGGCACCACCGTAATAAAGCTGGCGGCGGCGGGGAAGCATCTCCGAAACCGGCTTGGACGACTGGAGTGTGTTCATCTGCAGGGTCTTCCAGAATTTGCGAAATCAGCGAATGCGCGATGTCAACGCTTATGAATCGCAGACTGAGAACCGCTCTGTCCGCTCATGTTTGCGTCGTAGCCAGGCACCACCGAAGCGTCGATCACACAGACTTTTCCGGCGCGCACCTCTGCCAGCCCGCGGCTGATCGCAGCGGGCAGATCCTGAGCACGACCGACCGGACCTATGCCGACCGCACCCATGGACTCAGCCATTTTCGCCAGATCGATTTCAGGCTCGGTCATGCGCTGGCCAATCCAGCGATTTTCAACGGGTCGAGAGCGTTCGCGGGCGACTCTTTCCTGATGCAACTCGTCATTGAAAAATGAGTGGTTGTTGCAAACCACGATCAGCACAGGAATACCGTAGCGCACAGCGGTCCAGACTGCGGTGCTGCCCATCAGAAAGTCGCCATCGCCGACCAGGGCTACCGGCAAACGCGAAACGTGCTCATCACGAAGCGCAAGCGCCACGCCAACCGCATTGCCAGGCCCCGATCCAAGGCCGCCGCCACCATCGGCGCCCAGATAATCCATGGGTCCCGTAAAGTCACGATACGCGCCATTCCATCCCAGGGGCAGCCGGATTATGCAGAGCTCCTCGGGCCTGGCAACGCGCTGCATCACGTCGGCAAGACGACGAAGGCTTACATGATCATCATCGGGCGGTGGACTTAAAGGCTCGCGAGCGGGCCACGACAGCTTCGGGCGCTGAGAACAGGCGGCCCGCAGCGCCGCGACGGCGGAATCCGGCTCACACAGCATATACACATCCGCGGGAGGCAGGCTGCCGCCATCCATGCTCCAGCCCCGGTGCAGGTGCACATCCAGCGATACATTGATGACCTTCGCAGTGCACACCTGGCCCTGCAGGGCCTGTTTGAAAGCGCCACCCGGGTCGACCCAATCGAGCAGCAAAATCACATCTGCAGCGCGAACTGCCGCACAGGCTTCAGGGCTCAGGAACGCGCCTGGCGGTCCGACGTGCTGGGGATGCGCGGTGGGAAACGCCGCCGCGTTCTTCAGATCGGTGATCACCTGCGCCTGGAGCTTCTCAGCCAGATCGACCCGATTCCTCCAGTCGGTCTCGCTTCGAGAGACCCGCCCCATCAGGATCACGGGGCGGTGGGCCGCGGCGAGCAGGCGGGTGGCTCGCTCCACGTCAACCGGTGATGGTGGTGGCGCTACGGGCGCGCCGTAGCGCGCCGGATCCGGTATCGCAACGGGCGAGTCGAGCTGGGCCTCCTGAAGCGCAGCATCGAGATTGATGTAAACCGGTCCCCGCGGTGCAGTCTGGGCAATCTGAGCGCCGCGCAGAAGCGCCTCGACCGCCGCGGGAATTGAGCCGGGTTGGTTGTCCCATTTCGTATAGTCGCGGACCAGCGCACCCTGGTCGCTTGCGGTGTGAATCCAGTCGATCCACGGGCGGCGGCGCGCAGCATCCCAGGGACCGGTTGCCCCCAGGATAAGCATCGGCACCCGATCGCACCAGGCGTTGAAAACCGCCATGCTTGCGTGCATCAAGCCCACATTGGAGTGCACGACCGCACCCATCATCCGACCGCTTGCCTTCGCATAGCCCTGTGCGATTGCAATCGCCACCTCTTCGTGCCGGCAGAGCAGCAGCTGTGGCGCCTGGTTTCCAAGGTGGTTGACCAGACTGTCGTGAAGCCCGCGGTAGCTGGCTCCAGGATTGAGCGCGAGCCACGGCACGCGCATCGCGCGTAGGCAGTCGGCTATCGAGTCGCTTCCCCAGTAGCGACCGCTGGCATTGCCAGCGACCGGTTCTTCTCGCCGAATTGTCATGGTGACTCAGTCCGCCTTGATGTTTGCATCTTGAATCACTTTGCCCCAGCGCGCATGGTCAACGCGCACTGTTTCGGCGAGGGCCTCAGGCGTGCTGGTCGACACCTCGATTCCCTGCCCAGCAAGATTGGCTCGAACCTCAGGCTGGTTCAGGACCCGCGCTATGTCCGTATTCGCCTTGGATACGATCGCCTGTGGCACGCCAGCCGGCATGAATACGCCAAGCCAGACATCAAGGGCGACCCCGGGCACCGTTTCCGCAATGGCAGGTAAGTCGGGGAAGGCATCAAACCGCTTACCCCCTGCGCCTGCGAGCAATCGCAGGCGGCCCTCACGGATATGCGGCAGCAGGGAATTCACCGCACCAATGAACACCTGAATGCGCCCGCCGATCAGATCGGTGATTGCCCCCATCGCGCCCTTGTAGGGGACATGCTGGATTTGAATGCCCGCTGCGAATTTCAACTGCTCGGTCGCCAGTTGCTGCGGCGACCCATTGCCGGAAGAGCCGTAATTGAGCGCGTTAGGGTTGCGCTTCGAATAGTCAATCAGTTCGGCGACGTTGCGAACCGGGACTGACGGATTGACCACCAGTACGAAAGGCACCAGCGCTACCTTTGTGATCGGCGTGAAGTCCTTGAACGGGTCGAACGGAGTTTTACCGACGTGCGGATTGAAAACGAAGATGTTGTTGGCGCCTAGGAGCCAGGTATAGCCGTCGGGTGCGCTGCGCGCAACAAACTCGGTTCCCAGATTCATGCCTGCACCGGGACGGTTCTCAACCGTGACCGGCTGCCCCCAAAGGTCGGTAAGCCTTTGCGCAATGGCGCGCGCCACGACGTCATTGCTGCCCCCTGTAGTGATCGGAACCACGAATCTCACTGGGCGACTGGGATAGCTGGCGGTTTGCGCCATCAGTGAAGGCGAAACTGCACCCAGGGTCGATGCGAGCAGCAGGTCGCGACGGCCTTTCTGAATCGGATCACGGAACATGGAACGCGTCTCCTTTCTAGGGCGGGCTCTGGCGCAATGGCCGGCCCGATCTTGTGTTTGAACCGTAAAAATTTACCAGGGCATCTTGTCGCCGTTGAAATTGAGCGCCGTACCGCTATCGCTCTGG
>CAZORB010000220.1:0-4944 GCA_964581825.1 uncultured Bordetella sp. | reverse complement strand
CGTGAGACGGTGGAAGAAGTAACGCTTATTCCGGATTTGGAAACGCCTTCCCTGGGGGAGAAGCAGCCCCTCATTAGGTGAGAGCTCATGGCTTTCGCCGGCCGGCGGTAATCCGCCGCCCGCTCCGTTGGCTTTTGAGCCCCGTGATGATCATTGAGGGCAACGAAGAGCCGGTGGCGCCCATGCGCGGCCGAAGGTAACAAAATGCCACGTGTCGCTTGGAAGGCTCAGCTCACCCACTAAACGCCAGACAAAAACTTGTAACAGATCGCCCCTAAAAACGTGCAAGGCCTCACGCCTAAATACGTGTTGGCGCACCAGATCATTTGAGTCCAATTGGCGGTTTGGCCGAAGGGGCATCGAGCCCAACTTCGGCTAAGGGTCCTGGCGCCGTATAGGCAGTGTTGGACCATCATCATGCGACCGACCATAGGCTGCGCTACAATCATGGTAGCCGCTGGCATCCGATTGCCGCCGCCGATCCCGGGCCTCATCCCTGTTCTCCTGCGCCACCATCTGTCTGTCTCGGGCTCAAGCGCCGTATCTGTTACGGTGGACTAAAATACTATTCTCTGTAGGAGTTTGGGTTCGCCTCTCCACTGGACGCTGCTGATAATGGCAAAGGGCGAGTCGGGCTTGAACACAGGCGCGTGCTCAGGACGTCGCAGTTGCGTCAATTTTCAGGTCGAATTGGGGGCGAGTCCAGTTGGTGACAATCCCAACCAGCACGCGGCGCACGGTGACCAGGGCTCGGCCCTTTGGCGTTGGACGATGGGCGCGATATTTATCACTATCTTCGACAACTTAATTGGCGACAGTACTGCTACCGTCCCATTCAGCGGGCATATCCCTCGCGTAGCCTGTCAATGACGCTGAGCGGTCTGGGGCGCGGCTGCTTCGCGGCCTGCCGTCTTGCATGCACCTCCTGGAGCAGGATTTCGCCATCCGATGCCTTCTCCAGCGTCAGCCGCCGGGTGAAGATCTCCGCCGATCCCGGGTGGCGCCCGATCAGAAGGATACCTGCTTGCGGCAGTCTTTCCACGATCAGGTGCAACATGAGATCGGCCGAGGCAGGGTCGAGCGCATTGGTCGCATCGCCCAGAAGGATCCAGCGCGGGCACAGCAGAATGATCCGCGCAAATGACAGTCGCTGGGTTTCCGCCGCGGTCAGCACGCGTGCCCAATCTGCAGCCTCGTCCAGCCGATCCGCGAAATGCGCAAGCCCCACGTCACTGAGAGCAGCTTGCAGCGTCGCAGTATCGTAATGCTCCGCCGCCTCGGGGAAGGCTAATGCTTGGCGCAGTGATCCTTGCGGCAGAAAGGGCCAGGGGCCGACTGCGATCATCCCGGCATCGGCTGGCAGGTCAACACGGCCCCGCCCCCAGGGCCAGATACCGGCCAAAACACGGAATAGCGCCCGCGTCGCCTCGGGATCACCTTCAACCAAGACGTGATCGCCAGGCTCGACCTCCAGATTGAGGTTTGACAACATCGTGGTGCCATCGGGCGCTGCGACCCACAGATCCCGCACACTAAGCTCTGCGGTTCGTACGCGATCAAGGTTGAGGGCGGTGTCCCCCATGCGCGCGGCTTCCGAGGTAACAAGGCGGACTGCCTCATCCAACATCAGCACGCGCTCCACAGAGGCGCGCCAGCCAGCGATCAAGGCCAAATTGTCGATCGGCCAGGAAAGGGCTGCGGTCACCTGCTGGAATGCCTGCCCAGACTGCATCAGCCGCCCGAGGGAAAGCGTGCCGTCAAGGAAACGCGGTGTGCTGACAAGGATCGGAAGCACCCCAGCGAGCGCCACGTAGCCGGAGGAAAACGCCAGAAGCCGCGCAAGCCCCAGGGACTGGCCGTGCCAGGATTGCGCGATGGTTTCAAAGACGCTCTCAAGGCGTTCGCGCTCCAGCGGCTCGCCGCGCGCGACAGCGATCGACTCCCCGCTCTCATGCGCGCGCACAAGGCTAAAGCGGAAGTCGGCTTCTTTCGTCTGCCGTGTATCCGTGGCGCGCACGAGCGGCCGCCCCAGGAAGAAGGCCACAACAGCGCCCATGCCGGCATAGCCGAAGGCAAGCAGGACAAGATGTCCGGGTACAGGCAGGCCCGCTACCTCAATCCAACCCGACAGCGACCAAAGAACGCCCACAAAGGTGACCAGCAGCAATATGCAGTAGAGCAGGCTGCTCGCCAGATCGATGGCGACTTCCGTGGCGATGCGAATATCCTCTGCGATGCGTCCGTCCGGATTGGCGTGGTCGCCGGGGATGAGGTCCGCCTGGTAATGGTGGGCATCTTCCATCCAGTCGCTGATGACGCGTCTGGTCAGCCAGCGCCGCCAGTCGAATTGCAGATGCCGTCGGAAAACTAGATGGGCCGTGTTCGCCATCATGGTGCCAAGTAAAATCAGGCCAAAAATGCCGATCTGGTGCACGGTACCGTCGGTTGAACGCCGCTCAAGCGCATCAAATAGGTCTGCACTCCAGAGATTAAGCCGGATCGCAAGTGCGACCTGGACAACCACAAGCAAGGCAAGCCCCGCGGTCAATAGACGGGGCCGCAATTGCCCCGGCCCCGTCCAGTAGGGGCCGGAGATTCGCATGAAGTCGCGAAAAAAATGCGCCGAATGGTTCACTTCGTTGCGCGCATGATGATGGGCAGGACGCAAAGACATTTTGCGCAACGCCGGAATGGTGCGGCTTAGAGGCGACCGAGCAGCACGAGGATCAGGACGATGATAAGCACCGTGCCCAACACGCCAACGCCGCCATGGCCAAAGCCGTAACCGTAGCCACCGACTACGCCGGTAAAGCCGCCGAGCAGAGCGACAATGAGAATGATGATCAGGATGGTTCCAAGCGACATGTTGTCTCTTCCTTCTTGATTGAACTTGCACTGATGATGGTCCTGACCTTGTGCTGCCGCTTGCCGCAGTCAGCTTAAGATCCGGTATCTTTGTCCTCGCACTAGGGCACTGATCTGACGTAGATTACGCAAGGCGCGTTGTGTGCCTGATCCTGCCCGAGGTTTCATCGGCTTCCAGTCTTCCCCACCTCGCGGTCGAGCAAGCGACCCGCGGCGGTGCCAGGCGGATTGCTTGGCATTCCGTCTGACTGCATCGGATACGCGCCAGAAACATTGGTGCCAGCCGAACGATCTACAGCACGCTCGGCTGCTGTGCCGGGTGGGTTTTCTTGAGCGCCCTGGGACTGCATAGGATACGCGCCAGAGACATTGCTGCCCGCCGCCCGGTCCAATGCACGCGTCGCCGCGGTACCGGGTGGATTAGCTGGGTTGGCCTGTCGCTGCTCGCAGCCGGTGGCGCTGAAGGCAAACAAAGAAACGGCCAAAATTCGGAAGGGCGTCATGAAGTCTACTCCTCATCGAGGCTGGCCAGCGAGCACAACAGCGTTGGAGGCGCGCTGACTGCAATGTGGGACGGCACGGCGACTTACTCGTTTCTTCTTTTCAATTTTTGTGAGACGTGTATATTGATGCACATCAATATGGATGAAGATTCTGGAATATGTTGGTGACCGGCATCGAGCGCAGGTCACGGACAATCAATCCCCTAGGTGGGACCGCGAGATCGCTTCGTTGGGTTGCGTTGGATCAATATCGCACTCGTGGATATGGCCCAAAGGCAGCGAGCATTGATGCGGCAGTTAGGGACCAGCTGAGCTTCCAACCGCGCGAGGGAAAGTTTTTTTGGCGCAAAGAGCGTCTCATGCGAGCACAGGAGAATGGATCATGAACCGAATAATCTATATCGTTGGCTTTGTGGTTATTGTGCTTTTCATTCTTGGATTCCTTGGTCTTCGCTGAAACGCAAAGGCTCAGGAAAACCCCTCCTAAGGCTGGCCTGAAGAGCGGCGTTGGATTTTTCAAGTGAACCGCATGGCCGCATCCTCAGGTGCGTCGGCGCATCGGGGTCAAAAATAAGAAACTTGGTGTAAGCCTGATAATGTGCGCGCTCCGTCTGGCGGCGTCAGTCTCGCACCAGGCACAATGCAGATAATGTCTCCCAAAAATAATCGTGAAGCTTGATCCGTATCAAAGCAAACAGAACAGGATCATCTTATCCGTGATACTCGCAAGCACCGCTGGCAAGCGAAGATATCGCTTCCCCCGCAGTCCTTCGAAAGATGGCTGGGTTTGGCCCAGTCGATCTAAAGGCGCGCCGCGCCGTCCTTAAGGAGGACAACATGAACCAGACCACCCGCCGCCATCTGCTTCCCTTGGGTGCTGCAATCGCCTTGGCGCCCAGCCTGCTCACTGTCGCGCCACGAAAGGCGTTGGCCAATACACGTGCCGAAATCGACGGTGAGGTTGCGAGTGCGTTGCGCACCTTGCGCGCGCAGGACAACACTCGCCCACTCTTTGCTCAGGCCAAATCTATCCTCATCTTTCCACGCATCCTGAGCGGCGGGTTTATTGTTGGTGGCCAGTACGGTCAGGGCGCCTTGATTGAGGGTGACCGCACAATTGGCTATTACAATATCGCGGGCGCATCGTTCGGCTTCACCATCGGCGCGCAGGTTGCTGGGCTCGCCATGTTTTTCATGACGGATGCGGCGCGTGCCGCGCTTGATGCTGCAAATGGCTGGGAGATTGGCACAGGCCCGACGGTCGTGGCGTTCGACGCAGGTCTGCAGGCAAACATGACTTCCACGACACTCAGTGAGCCTGTCTACGCGATCAGCTTCAGTCAGCAGGGGCTGATGGCTTCCCTTGCAGTCAACGGCTCGAAGATCACACGCATAAATCCGAACTGACCGATCACGCCGTGCCAGCAATGGCACGGCGTGCAGCTTCCCATTTTTCGTAATGATTGGAGATTTCCATGACCAAAACGACCGAAGGCACATTCGAAGACACCACGGCACATCTGGCCGCGCTCAGGCAGGATATTGCGCGTTTGTCAGAATCCGTCAGCGCTCTTCT
>CAZORB010000219.1:0-4994 GCA_964581825.1 uncultured Bordetella sp. | reverse complement strand
TGAATGATGGCGTTGGTGCTGCAACCCATCGCCATGGCGCAGACGATGCCATTTTCAAAGTGCGCGCGCGACAGCATGGCTGCTGGCGTCAGGTCTTCCCAGACCATTTCAACGATGCGACGTCCACTCGCCGCACACATCCGGATATGGGAGGCATCCACTGCGGGGATGCTGGAGGCGCCGGGCAGCGTGAAGCCCACCGCCTCGGCGATTCCCATCATGGTGGCTGCGGTACCCATGGTCATGCAGGTGCCGTGGCTACGCGAAATGCTGGCCTCGAGCTCCTGCCAGTCCTGATTGGACAATCGCCCCGCGCGTCTTTCATCCCAATACTTCCAGGCGTCCGATCCCGATCCCAACTGCTGGCCCCGCCACTGCCCGCTTAACATGGGCCCAGCCGGTACAAAAACAAACGGCAGGCCCGCGCTGAGCGCACCCATGGTCAGACCGGGTGTGGTTTTATCGCAGCCGCCCATCAGCACCGCACCGTCAATGGGATGGCTTCGAAGCAGCTCTTCCGTTTCCATCGCAAGAAAATTGCGATAGAGCATGGTGGTGGGTTTGACGATCGGTTCGGACAGGCTGATTGCCGGCAACTCAATGGGAAAGCCACCCGCCTGCAGGATTCCCCGACGCACGTCGTCAACACGCTGCTTGAAATGGCCGTGGCACTGGTTGATGTCACTCCAGGTATTGACGATTGCAATGACGGGCTTTCCGACCCAATCGGCGTGTGCATAGCCCATCTGCATCAGCCTCGAGCGGTGGCCAAATGAGCGCAGATCGTCTGGCGCGAACCAGCGCGCGCTGCGGAGTTGGTCAGGCGATTTTCGAGACATGGGCAGACTCCTCGGCACCCGCCGCCTTATTCAGGCGCGCAGGTCATGCGCCGCCAAACAGCGTACGATCAATCTCAATGAGGCTGGCCATTGAGGGGACGGTAAGCACGCGTTCGGGGTGTCGCTCGGCGATATCGGGTCGAAGCAGCCACATCGCCTGAAGGCCTGCAGCCTGCGCCCCCTCTACGTCGAGCCGCAGATCATCGCCCACATGCAGCGTCTCGGCGGGCGCGGCGCCTGCGAGCTGGCACGCTGCATGAAACGCGCGCGGGTCGGGCTTTGCGCAGCCGAGTTCATGCGCCGACACGATGCCGGCGAAGTACTTTGCCAGGCCAATCCGGTCGAGATCAGCATTGCCATTGGTGAGTGCAACCAGCGGCATGCGCGCAGACCAGCGCTCGAGCATCGGCACAACATCGTCATACAGTTGCACCTGCTGACGCGCCTCATAAAACACCTGAAAGGCCGAATCGGCAAGCGCAGGATCGTCGCCAGCAGTCACCAGTGCGCGGCGCAGCAGTTCATGCCGCAGAAAGCCCACATCGTGTGCGCGTTGCGGATGGTCTGCGATGACCGCCTGCCGCAACGCAACGCGGGTATCGGGATCAAGCGCTACAGCGGTAGCTGGCGCATGCCGCGCAAGCCAATCGGAGAGTTCACGCTCGGCATGCTTGAGTACGGGCAGCATCGGCCAGAGCGTGTCGTCAAGGTCGAGCGTGATGGCTCGAGGGCTCATCGCCGCAGGCGCAGAGCGCGAGAACTCAAACCCTGACATACCGATGCGTGAAGCGGTCTGATTCGCCGATGGCGATGAAGCGCTCGCGATCCACCGCGCCGCCCCTCAAGCTGGGCGGGAGCGACCAGACACCGTTTACGTGATAGCGGGTATCGGCCGGGTTGGCGTTGACTTCGCTACGCGCAACCAGTCGAAAGCCCGCTTTCTGCGCCCGCTCCTCCATGAACTCCTCGGACACATAGCCGCTTCGCGCCATCCAGTCGAGCGACGCACCAGGGGGCGCCCGGTGATCGACCACGCCGAGAACACCGCCAGGTTTCAAGACCGAAGCGAACGCCTGAAGCGTCGCATCAAGATGGCCATCGGTGACCCAGTTATGAACATTTCGAAAGGTAACGACTGCATCGAATTGAACCGGTGGGATCAAGTCGGTGAAGCGCGGGGCAACGGGCAATGTCACCGTAGAAACCCGGTCGTAGAGATCGGGCCGCCTGGCGAGGAACGCATCAAACACTGCGCGTGACCCCCGCCGATACTCACTGGCATCGGTGCGCGAGTAATGCGCCGCAACCAGCCGCCCGCGTTCGCGCAGCCATGGCGCCAGGATCTCGGTATACCACCCGCCGCCCGGTGCCACTTCGAGTACGGTTTGGGTCGGCTGAACACCGAAAAACTGCAGCGTCTGCAGAGGGTTTCGCCACCGGTCGCGGGCGCGGTTAGCGGCACTGCGATGCGAGCCCGCAATAACCGCCGCCAGCGTGTTGTCGGCGACTGGTGGTGCGGACTGCGCGCAGACGGGCGCCACGATCGCCCCCGCAGCACACGCCCCAAGCAGTTGTCGACGCAGCGGCGAGCAGAACGGTTGAGAAAATCCAGCGGGCTTGGACATACGAGCTCTCCCAGATCAGGCGGCTGGCTCGCCGCTTGTAATCGATCGACGCACGACCACAGGCTTGCCACCGTGGCGACGCTTGCACATCCAGGCAGCGAGCGCTGAATCCAGGTAATCAGCATGACCGGGAAACCAGCGCGCGAGTTCGTCGGCCAGCCCACGACAGGTGTCATGGTGCCCGCCCTGAGCCAGCAGCGCCTGCACCTCACGCACCGAATTAAGTACCGCTGCATGCTCGTCGATGTGGCAGTCGCGCGGCGGGAAATCGGTTTCTTTCATCCAGCGATCTTCTTCGCCGAAATGCGCCTCGAGATGCGCCTTCACCTCGGCCAGGCGCTCGGCGAGTTCACTGTCAGGCGCATCACGAAGCGCCTGTACGATCTGGACGAAGTCTTCGTGCAGACGATCCATTGACGGAAAACCAAGCAGCAGTGCATCGGTCCAGAGCAGAGGCGGCGGGTCGGACGGAGACATCGGTATTGAATCGCTCATTTGAACAACAGAATCAGGGCGATGACGGTGAGAAAACCCAGCAGGAGCCTTCGGAACAGCTGCTCGTTCAGGCGGTATCGAACCCGCTTACCGATTGCCAGGCCCGCAGCCATTGGAAGCAATCCGATAACCGAAAGCACCAGATCGATTCCCGTCATCCTGTCATACCAGAACAGCGCGCCATAAAGCGGCAGCGCGGCAATGAAATAAATGGTGCTGATGGTGCTGACAAAGGTTTCCCGATCCAGCTTGAGCGCAAGCAGATAGGTAAGCGTCACGGGGCCGGTTAGCGACGATACACCGCCCAGAATGCCCGCCAGAAGCCCCACCACGATTCCCATCCGCGACTCCTGCTCGCGCGTGACGGACAACGTGGGCTGCCAGACCATCATGGCCACTGCAAGCAGCAGCGCAAGGGCAAGCAGATCGTTAAGCTGCGCCGCCGAGAGCGACAGGGTGAGCTTCACCGTGAGAACGGTGACAATGAACTGCGCGATGATCAGTCCGCCGAAACGCCGCAGCGTTTCGACGATGCGTCCGCCGTCAATGGCCTGATAGAGATTGGACAGGGCCACTGGCACCGCGAGCAGTGAAATCGACTGATAGCTGGACAATCCCAAGCCCAGTAGCGGCGTACTGACCAGCGGCAGCCCAACGCCGAGCGCGCCCTTGACCAGCCCGCCGATGAAGAAGGCGATCAGGAACAGCGGCCATGGGAAGCTGGCGTCGAAAATCGCGGCGATCAAGCGACGCCGCCTGTCGCAGACAAGCGAAACAGGCGCGTCGCCGAGCGGTCAAACATGAGTGTGATGAGGTGCATCGTGCGATTACTCGGGCTTCAGGTCTGCTGCCTTCGCAGCACGAGCCATCAGCTCGTTTTCGCGGGCGATGACCTTGCCGTATTCGCTGGGCCCTGCGCCAACGGGATCGATCACGGCCGCATCAAACGTACGGATCACTTCGGGCATTTTGACCACTTCGGCGATTTCAGCGGCCAACCGGTCAATGGCCCACTGGGGGGTACCCGACGCGGCCATGGCACCAATCACCACGGCAAAATCAAATCCGGGCACCACCTCGGCGATCGCGGGCACATCGGGCGCCTGCGGTGAGCGGCGTGCGGCGTTGCTGGCCAGAATGCGAACCTGACCCGCCTTCACGAATCCCGCCATCGAGGGCAGTGCCGACACCGAAAACTCAACCTGGCCGCCGACCAGCGCCGGCGTGGATTGGCCAGAACCGCGGAAGGGCACGTGGCGAACTTTCAGATCGAGCGCGGCCTTCAAGGCCTCCATGGTCAGGTGGTGGGTACTGCCGATGCCTGATGACCCGTAGGTGAACTCATCGGGCTTGGACTTCACCAGATCGATGAACTGCTGAAAATTGGTGACGCCGGTTTTGGGGTGCGCCACCACAAACAGTGGCGATCGCGCAATGAGCGACACCGGCAGGATGTCTTTGCCGACCTGGTAGGGAACCTGGCGATTGACCAGCGGTGTGATCGATAGCATCGAGCCGTCAGACACGATGAACGCATGGCCATCGGAGGGCGTGCTTTGCTGCAGCACCTGATACGCGATCACGCCATTACCGCCCGGCCGGTTGTCGATGACCACCGATTGCCCCATCCGCTCAGTCAATCGCTGTGCCACCGTACGCGCAACCGAGTCTGGCAAGCCGCCTGCAGCATACGGCACGATGAGCCGGATAGGCTTGGACGGGTATCCAGCAGGCGCTGCCGACTGTGCAGACACTGCAAGCGGAACTGCGGCGAGGGCCAGTGCGGCAAAACCCGAGCGAATCAGTCGCATCAGCTTTCTCCTGAGATCCGCGCATTCATTGCGCGATGTTTAGGTATCTAAGATAATTGGGGTCTAACCAAGCAAACCGTGATGATACCTAGCCAACCCGACTCCCCAGCGTTATTCCCTGTCACTATCGCCGCGGCCGACCCGGTCGCGCGCGACATTGTTCAGTTCGAGTTGCGCGCAATGAACGGACTCGATCTGCCGCCGTTCGAAGCTGGCGCCCACAT
>CAZORB010000218.1:0-5069 GCA_964581825.1 uncultured Bordetella sp. | reverse complement strand
TCAAGGCGGCTGGCGCAGAGTGGCGGTTTTCGGCACGGTGGGCCGAACTGTCGGCCACCTTATCTGCAGACGGGCTGGCCGTGCGAAGCGTTGTCCATCGCGTCACAACACTGATGCACTGGTTGTCGTCGCTTGCGTTTGTCGCGGTCATCGTTGTGGGCGTCTACCAGATCGAACTCGGTCTGCTGTCGGTGGGTGGTCTCATCGCCTGCTCGATTCTCGGCGGCCGTATTCTTCAGCCCATTTCGCAGGTGGTCATGCTTGCCACGCAATGGCACAGCGCGCGTGAGGCGCTTCGCAATCTCGAATCCGTCATGCGGCTTCCGGTTGAACGTGATCCCGAGGTGTCGCTGCTTGCCCCCGAATCACTCCCCAGTTCGCTGTCGGCGCAGGCCTTGCGTTTTTCCTACGGGCGATCGCCCGCCGCTCAGCTCGAGATCGATTCGCTCGCATTTACCGCCGGCGAGCGTGTCGCACTGGTCGGTTCAAACGGCTCTGGCAAAACTACACTGCTCAGGCTGTTGTCCGGTCAATATCGGCCCGCATCCGGGCAGGTTCGAGTCGGCGGAATCGATGTCTCTCAACTGGCCCCGGCAGTGTTGAACGCGCACCTGGGTGTTATGCCCCAGGATGTCCGTCTGTTCCGGGGCACGCTGCGCGACAACATCGAACTATCGGGAATCCGGCTGGAAGATTCACGGTTCCTGGAAGTGCTGCGGGCCTGCGGTCTGGAGTCGTTGGTATCGGATCATCCCCAAGGACTTGATCTACCCATCGCTGAAGATGGTAGCGGCCTATCGGTTGGTCAGCGCCAGCAGGTGGGCCTTGCCCGGATGTTGGTTCAGCGCCCGCGCATCTGGCTGCTTGATGAACCAAGTGCATCGCTCGATGGCAGCGCCGAGGCTGCACTCGTCAAGACCCTCGGTTCGATTGTGCGACCCGAGGATATCCTGATTTACGCCACGCACAAGACAGCGCTTCTTGCGATGGCCACGCGGGTGCTGGTGATGCGTTCGGGGCGCATTGTCCACGACGGTGACCGGGACAGTGTCGGACGTGCGATGCAGACGCCCGCGTCGTTTCCTGCGCATGCCTCGGTGAATCGAGTCGCCTGATGAAGCGACCGTCGACATCGCAATCGGCAGGGTTCGACTCACCGCTGTTACGCCCTGAGCGGGCTGGCAGTTCGCGATGGATGACGACGTTCGCTGTGGTGGCAATCGCCCTGATGTGCGTGACCGCAGTGGCCTGGTCGTCCTTAGTCGAAATCGATCAGTTCACTCGAGCGTCAGGGCAACTCATCGCCAGTTCCCGAATCCAGGTTGTACAGTCGGTCGACGGTGGGGTCATTGAGCGCCTGCATGTGCGTGAAGGCGATCGGGTCGAGGCGGGGCAAACGCTTGCAACGCTTGATGCGGGGCGCACCCAGGCAGCGCTGCGCGAGTCGGAGGCGCGGTCGGCTGCGCTGCGGGCGGCACTGGCCCGGTTGGCTGTTGAAGCGCAAATGGGCGGGCAGCTCAGTTTTCCTGCCGCGCTCAACGCTTATCCTGCCGTGCTGCGCGCGCAGCAGGCTTTGTTTGAACAGCGGCGTCGTTCCCTATCCGTTGAGCTTGAGGCGCTTGAAGCTTCAGCCGGGCTTGCCCGGCAGGAATTTACTCTGGTGCAGAACCTTCACCGCACGGGGGATGTCAGTCAGGCCGAGTTGTTACGGGTTAGTCGGTTGGTAAGTGAGGCCGAGGCGCAGCTTTCCATCCGCCGAAACCGCTGGTTGCAGGATGTACGGGCCGAGCAGGCGCGCGCCGAAGACGAACTGGCGCAGATCGAACAGGTTCAGGCCCAGCGCCGCGAGGTGCTCGACAGCCTCGTCATTCGCGCGCCGGTTCGCGGCATCGTGAAAAACGTGCGCGTCACGACGCGAGGCGGCGTGTTGCGACCGGGCGAAGAGCTCATGCAGATTGTTCCCGCCGATGACCGGTTGATCGTTGAGGCGCGCGTGCGCCCCGCTGACATCGCCCTGCTGCGCCCCGGGCTTCCGGTATCCATCAAGTTTGATGCTTACGACTTTACCGCCTATGGGGCCGTCGCAGGCCGGCTCAGCTACATCAGCGCGGACACGCTGCGCGATGACACCCGGCCTGGCGAACAGCTGTATTACAGGGTGCATGTGGAAACCGACATACCCCCTGGCGCTCCTGCTGAGACCAGCCTGCGAAAGCGCCTGGACGTGATGCCCGGCATGACTGTCACCGTTGATATCCAGACTGGTCGCCGGTCTGCGTTGTCCTATATGTTGAAGCCGCTTCGTCGAACGCTTGACGAAGCCTTTTCCGAGCGATAAACCCTCTCTTCATTAAATCCGCCAGTTACCAACAGGGTCCTGTGTCATGACCATCTCATCCCAATCTGCTGCACCTGCTGATCTCGCCCGTTCAAACTCGCGTCTCGACGCCGCAGCGGCCTCTGGCGATCGATCCATGAGCGGTGCTGCTGCCGCGCCACGCGGTGCTGATCCAATCCTGTATCGGGCGGCGATCCAGTCTCCGCGCACCGAGCGCCCCGGGTCGTCCGCTCCAGACGCTCAACCTGTGGCCTGGGCTGGAGTCGAGGGTGAGTCGGAAGCGGGTTCTGAGTCGAACGCGCGAGCGGCGGCGGTAGAAGAAGCGGCCCAGGACACCGATACGCTTGCGGCAGCCTCAACCGAGGTGTCGGGGAATGACGAAGGCTCGATTGCGGCGGCACTGTCGCAAGCGGCCTCATTGCGAGACGCGGGCGCCTTTGAGGTAATTGAGTTCGACCCCTCCGGCGCTCTTCAGGATCCGCTGTTGCAACGGGCGGTTCGAACCGAGTACGCGCAGGCGGCGCCAGCGGCCACCGCAAGCGATGCCAGTGCAGGCGGAGGTATTCTCAGCATTCCTCCCTATCAGTTGGCAGCCATCGGCCTCGCCCTGGGCCTTGCCGCGGGCGGCGCCGCAGGGGGCGGCGGCGGGAGCGGCAATCCCGAGTTTTTCGTCTGGGGCGCTGGCAATCTCAACATCTCGACGCCCGGCGGCACGACGGTTACTGTCGATGCCTCAGGAGGCGGAAGTGGCAGGAGCCTGATCCTGTCGGGAGGCAGCGCTGTTAACGTCAATGGCTTCAGCGGCTCCAACCTGATCAATGCAACCAGTCTCACTGGCGCTCTTTCCGTCAACGTGCTCGACGATGGCGCTGCAAGCCGCCTGACCCTTGTGACCGGAAGCGGCGGCACAACCGTGAGCAGCGGTGACGCTCGTGATGAGCTTCTAATTGACGCTACCGCCTTACCCAACAGCGGCAGCCTCGTGATGACAGGGCAGGCCGCGCAGGCCAGGGTGACCGCCCTTGCGGGAAATCTGAACGCCTCTGCGCTGGGCTCGGGTGAGCTTTTTGTCTCTACCGCAGCGTTGTCGGCGGGCCAGCAGCGCTCGCTCACGATTCGTACTGGGGTTGGGCCCGCCACGATTGATGGCCGTCAGGGCGACACCATCATCATTGATGCAGAGGCGCTAGCCGATGGCGTCAAGCTGAAAACAAGTGGTGCGGCAAATCTCGAGATCATCAATCTGATGGGTGATCTTGAAAACACAGCTACCGGAAACGTCACCGCTACCCTCGACCACGACCCCGTTCCCGGGGTACCGCTGCAGACTACCGTAAGCAGCACCACAGCAATCACCGTCAGAAACGGCTCCCTTGATTCAAACGACCTTATCCGGCTGGAGGGTGCAGGCCCGTTCACAGTCAGCGGTTTGGTTGCGGGTCTTGATGCAAGCAGGGCGACGGGCGCTACTTCGATCGCTGCGGCAAACGCGGGTTCAAACGAGGTCAGGGTTACCGCTGGTGTTGGGCCCACCAGCATCACAGGAGGGGCATCGAACGGCAGGGTCACCATCGACGCAGCGGCCATCCCCGATGGCATGTCGCTTCAATTACTGGGTGCTGGTGCATTTACCGTCTCTGACATGGCAGGAGACGTGGCGGCGCAGCAGGCCCTGGGTGCGGTTTCCGTTGCTACGCCTGATGGGGGGTCGCAGTCGATTGCCGTCCGGCTGGGCGTCGCTGGCGGCCAGGTACGGGCGACCAGCAGCGGCGACTCAATCGACGTTGACGCGTTACTGATGGGGCTCAGCGCTTCGCTCACCATTCAGGGCTCAGGCATCAGCGGTCAATCGACCGGCACCGTCACCGTGAACGGTCTCAGTGGCACGCTGGATAACCGGGGAACGGGCAAGACGGTCGTCACCCTGGCCGAGGCGGGTGCGGCACCTGCCACCACCGTGACCGTTAAAAGCGATAGCGCGATCGACGTGCGTAATGGCAGTTTGAATACCGACGACACTATCAAGCTCACAGGCGCCGGCATTTTTAGGCTGGAAAATGTCGCCGCGAATGTCGACGGAACGGGCGTCGTCGGCACTCAGGTCACGGGTACGGCCCTGGTGTCCGTATCGCTCGCGTCAGATGCCAAACTAACCCTCGCGCTCTCGGCCGGAGACCGCGATATCGTTGAATTAAATGGCCGCGCCGCGACAGCAACGATGATTGATGTCGAGACGCTTGATGTGCGGACTGGCGGCAGCATTGCGGGCGCCTCAATTACTGCGTCAACTACTGCGGCCGACCCTGGGCGAATTGCCGGAACCAAAATCGATTTCGCTGACCAGACCGCGAAGCTGATCGTTAATCCCACCCAGCACAACGATATTCTGACCGGAGCGCTGGTTGAATCCGCCCGTGCGGATGCAGGTGTTCAAACCCTTGCGCTCAGTAGCGGCGGCTCATTCTCAGCAACGGTACCGTATGTCGATGTCTATGAACTCGCCTCGCTGAATCCCAGCACCAAAGTCACCATCAAAGGCGTCGAACAGACTTTCTCGAACGACATCTCTCAGCGTTCCGGTTTGGCGAATCCAGAGGCGCCTTTCGCGCTCACCATCAAAGGCTCATCAGGGGCCGATGTGATCCGAAGCGCTGCGATCGATGTCATGCGCGGCGGCTTGCAGATTGACTTAACCGGGGATTCAGCGACGGATTACCTGTATTTCCGGAAT
>CAZORB010000217.1:0-5077 GCA_964581825.1 uncultured Bordetella sp. | reverse complement strand
TTGCAAAGGGCGCTGACGCGGACCTCACGCTTGTTGACCTTGAACGCGAACGCACGGTGCGCGCCGATGAACTGGGCTCCTATTCCGACTACAGCCTCTACGACGGCTGGACGTTTAAAGGCTGGCCAGTGCGCACCATCGTGCGCGGTGTAACCGTGATGGACGAGGGACGGATCACCGGCCCCGGCGGCCATGGCGAGTATCTGTGGCGCCGAATCGGCGAGGCGCCTGTCCGCGGACGCCAGCCCTAGCTCACCGCCCGCTCAACCTCAACCAGGCAGTCGTAAAACGTCGGGCCGCGCCCCATGTCGGTCAAGGCCTGGCCCGTCACGGCGTTCACATTCCGAGCACCTGGCACCAGCTTGTGCCACCAGAGGCCCCAGGCCACCACCAGATCGCGCCGCGTACGGTCGCTCACCCGAGCGCGCGCCACAAACGATCCCCGATCATTGAACACCCGAACCTGATCGCCATCGGCGATGCCTCGCGCGGCAGCGTCGTCGGGATGCAGCTCACAGCGTTGCTCGCGCTCAGTGGCTCGCAGGCTCTCGACGTTCACAAAACTTGAATTCAAAAAATGGCGGGCCGGCGGCGAAATCATGGCGAGCGGATAGCGCGCAGCCAGTGACGGATTCGCGTGGCGAGATTCGCGGTTGGGAAGCCAATCGGGCAGCGGATCCTGCCCTTCCCTGGCGAGCCGTTCACTGTAGAACTCACACTTGCCTGAGGGCGTCGGAAAGCCACCCTGCGCGAACGGCGCTGCCGGGTGTGCCATTTTGATCCAGCCGTCTCGAACCATGCGCTGATAGGCATCGGGCCCGGCTGCGGCACTGTCCCAGTCCATGGCATCGCGGGCAATCTGTTCGTCGCTTGCCTGCAGTGCCGGCTCGGTAAAGCCCATGCGCCGCGCCAGATCGCGAAACACATCGCTGTTGGGCCGCGCCTGCCCAAGCGGCGCGATCGCGGGTTCGTTGGCAAGCACATACCAGTGGCCATACGCCTTATGCACATCGAAATGTTCGAGCTGGGTGGTGGCGGGAAGCAGGTAGTCGGCGTAGTCGGCGGTATCGGTTTGAAAATGCTCCAGCACCACGGTGAACAGGTCTTCACGGGCAAAGCCGCGGATCACCTTGTCGGACTCTGGGGCGACCGCCACCGGGTTTGAGTTGTAAACCACCACCGCCTCAATTGGCGGGTCCGCAGCCAACAGAGCATCGCCAATTTCAACCATATTGATGCTTCTTGGCCGCGCATTACCCAAGAGCTGGGTTTGAACGTGCCGGGCAGGCGTAATGGGCACCATGTGGCTGGATGACAGGAGCATGCCGCCGGCGGGGTCGCGCCAGGCGCCGATCAGTGCCGGCAGACAGGCCACCGCCCGCACCGCGTTCCCAGCGCCGTAGACGCGCTGCATGCCGTAGTTGAGCCGGATGGCGGCCGGCTTGATCGTGGCGTAGTCGCGCGCGAGGCTTCTCACCTGTTCTTCGGTAATCCCGCAGACCGCAGCCGTACGGGCCGGCGTCCAGGCCGCCGCCCGCTCGGCAAGCTGCGCAAAGCCCACCGTATAGCGCGACACATAGTCTTGATCGATCTGGTCTTCGGCGATCAGCAGGTGCATCATCCCCAGCGCAAGCGCCGCATCCGTGCCAGGCATCAGTGCGATGTGCTCATGGCACTTCAGCGCTGTGTCGGTACGGTGGGGGTCGATGGCGATCAGCTTCGCGCCCCGGCGTTTGGCTTCCTGTGCGATCGCCCAGAAATGCACGCTCGAGGTAATGGGGTTCGAGCCCCAGATCAGAATGAGCTTTGCGTTCACGAACTGTTCGACGTCCATCCCGACCGCACCGCCCAGCGTGTAATGAAGCCCCGTGGTGCCGGGCGATGAACAGATCGTGCGCTCGAGAAGCGATGCGCCAAGCCGGTGAAAGAGCCGAGAACCCATTCCCTCACCCTGAACCCAGCCCATCGTGCCGGCATAGCTGTAGGGCAGGATTCGCTGCGGGTCGCGCGCCGCGATGGCTTTCAGCTTCGCTGCGATGTCGTCCAGAGCCTCATCCCAGCTTACCGGTTCGAACCGGCCCTCGCCCTTGCGGCCCACCCGGCGCATCGGCGTGAGCAGCCGGTCGCGCGAGTAGGTGCGCTCGGTGTAACGCGACACTTTGGTGCACAACACGCCCGCAGTGCTGGGGTGATCCGGGTTTCCCGCCACACGAATGGCCTTGCCGTCGCGCACCGTGACCAGCAACGCACAGGTGTCCGGGCAGTCATGCGGACAGGCACCGCGAATCACGGTATCGCCAGGCTGTGCATCCTGGGGCGCGGTAGACACGTTGACTGCGATCGCTGAAGTCATAGAAAACCCTGCCTGAACGGAAAGGCCGCGCGAAACCGCAGCCCAGGCTGCTATTCTGGAACGATTCCGCCAAACTGACGAGCCGCCTGTTGCGGCCAGCCCGCCCATGAAGCCCATTGAACAGATCGTTGCGTTCAACGCCGAAATTGCAGCCCTTCGCCGTGAAATCCATGCGCACCCTGAGCTGCGCTACGACGAGCACCGCACTGCTGAACTGATTGCAGGCAAGCTCGCCGAGTGGGGCATCGAGGTGCACCGAGGGCTAGGCAAAACCGGGGTCGTAGGCGTGGTGAAAAACGGCACTTCCCGCCGGGCAATCGGTCTGCGCGCCGATATGGACGCGCTGCCCATGACCGAGCTCAATCGGTTCGCGCATGCGTCGCGTATCGCCGGTCGGATGCACGCCTGCGGCCACGACGGGCATACCGCAATGCTGCTTGCGGCCGCACGACACCTGTCAAAGCATCGTAATTTCGACGGTACGGTCTATCTGGTGTTTCAACCCGCAGAAGAAGGCGGCGCCGGTGCCCGCGAAATGATGCGCGACGGGCTGTTCGAGCGCTTTCCCATGCAGGCGATCTTCGGCATGCATAACTGGCCTGGCCTTAAGCCCGGACAAATCGCCATGCGCCCCGGTCCGATGCTCGCATCGTCCAACGAGTTCCGGATCACGCTGCGAGGGCGCGGCACCCATGCCGCTTTGCCGCATCTGGGCATCGACCCGATACCCATCGCCTGCCAGCTGGTTCAAGGGCTACAAACCATCGTGACGCGTAACCGGAACCCCATCGATGCGGCCTTGATCTCAGTCACCATGCTGCACGCGGGCGAGGCCACCAATGTGGTTCCCGACTCGGCTGAAATCCGCGGTACCGTACGAACTTTCCGGCCGGAGACACTCGACATGGTGGAGCGCCGCATGCGCGAACTCACCGAGCATACCGCCAGCGCGTTCGGAGCCAGCGCCGAGTTCGACTTCCATCGCAACTATCCCTCCCTGATCAACCACGACGCCGAAACCCGCTTCTGTCGAGACGTGGCTGTCGATGTGGTGGGCGCTGACAATGTGTTTGAGTTCGAGCCCACGATGGGGGCGGAAGACTTCGCTTTCTTCCTGCAACAGCTTCCCGGTTGCTATGTGGCCATCGGCAATGGCTCCGGCGACCATCGCGCGTCAGGCCATGGCCTGGGGCCCTGCGTGCTGCATGGTCCGCACTACGATTTCAACGACGAGATCATTCCGATCGGTGCCAGCTACTGGGTACAGCTTGCTGAGCGCTGGTTTCAGGGCGCAGCCGAGCCCGCCGCTTAAGCTGCGCGTCAGAACGCCCCCACCGTATCGCTCAGCGCCTGGTTAAGCTCCAATATGCTCGCGTTCATCCTCCGACGGCTGCTTCAGGCACTTGCGGTGATGGGTTTCGTCGCTCTGGTGGCCTTTGCGCTGTTTCGTTATGTCGGCGACCCGGTTCTGTCGATGCTGGGGCAGGACGCAACGCCTGAGCAGCGCGTGCAGGTCACCCAGGCGCTGGGGCTCGATCAGCCCTTCTATGTTCAGTTCGGGCATTTCGTTGCCAACGCAATCCAGGGTGAGTTCGGCGTATCGCTGCGACAGGGCCAAAAGGTCTCGTCGCTGCTCGCGGAAAAGCTTCCGGCAACGCTTGAGCTTGCGCTGACCGCTGCCGCAATTGCGCTACTGGTCGGCGTCCCGATGGGCGTCTATACGGCTCTCCGGCGCGGCGGAGTGCTCTCGAATCTGCTGCTCGCTCTGTCGCTGGTCGGCGTATCGCTTCCAACGTTTCTTATCGGCATCCTGCTGATCCTGCTGTTTGCAGTGCTGCTGGGATGGTTGCCCTCGTACGGTCGGGGCGATACCGTGATGGTCGGGGGCTGGAGCACCGGCCTGCTCACCGTCGATGGCTGGCAGCACCTGATTCTGCCGGCGCTCACGCTCGCCCTCTTTCAGATGACGCTGGTCATGCGGCTTGTACGATCCGAAATGCTTGAAGTGCTGCGCACCGATTACATCAAGTTCGCGCGGGCAAGGGGGCTCAGCGATCGCGCGATTCACTTCGGCCACGCGCTTCGGAACACGCTGGTTCCGGTAATCACCATCGCAGGACTGCAGCTCGGCGGCATTATCGCGTTCGCAATCGTGACCGAGTCGGTATTTCAGTGGCCGGGAATGGGCCTGCTCTTTATCCAGTCGGTTCAGGTTGCCGACATCCCGGTGATGGCCGCCTACCTGTGCCTGATTTCGCTCATCTTCGTCACCATCAACCTGATCGTCGACCTGCTTTACTTCGCGGTGGATCCTCGACTTCGTATCGAGCGATCCGCGGGTGGGCACTGATCAAGCCATGAAGCCCGACCGCCCCAGCGCGCTTGCCCGCTTCTTCGATAGCGACCTCTGGTGGAGCTACCGGCACACGCCCGTCGCGATCGCAGCCAGCATTGTCACAGTGCTGATGGTCGTTGGCTCGTTCGGCGCGCCCCTACTCGCGCCTCATCAGCCGTTCGATCTCGCCTCCATCTCGCTCAATGATGCGCTGCTGCCGCCCGCTTGGGCCGAGGGCGGTCAGCTCACCTATCCGCTGGGCACCGACGACCAGGGTCGAGACGTGCTCTCCACGCTGCTCTATGGCTCTCGCATATCGCTGCTGGTGGGCCTTGCCTCGGTGCTGCTCGCAATGGTGTTGGGGGTCACGCTGGGCCTGCTCTCGGGCT
>CAZORB010000216.1:0-5106 GCA_964581825.1 uncultured Bordetella sp. | reverse complement strand
GATGAGGTCGACTTCTGACCAGTGGGGTGTGCGAACCAGATCAAGCAGTGCGGGCGGCTTCCGACAGGTCAAAGCCGACCACCGTGCAGTGCGACAAAAACGTGGCGAAGCCGACTGCGTAGCAGCCCATTAGCCGTGGCAGCGTTGCACCTTCGGTGGCTTGACCGTAAAGCATGCCTGCGAATGGTCCGCTAAACACCTGGTTACCATGTAGTTTTCGATAGGTGTTAGTGAGTAATTGCTGTCGCCACCGCGCAAGTCGAACGAGGGCTCGCTCCATTCGACCGCGATCCGTCTGGTGGGAGTCACCGAGCAATTCCGTAACCTGCTGCAGAACCGGATCGGTGACTGTCCGTGTTCCATCAGAGGTGTCTTCGGTGCAAATCGTTCTCTCCTCGATTGGCAGCGCAGGCGGTGACCGACTGCCCCGATTCAGCGATTGGTGCGATACAGTGAAGCCATTAGTTAAGCTTTGTACAGGATTCGCTAGGGTAAACGAGTAAACTGATCCTGCGACCGGAGGAGGACACGAAGCTCGGATCGTCGCGGGTGTGCGTCCGTCGGTGGATCGTACACAACGCATCGAAGCGCCTGGAACAGACGTTGCTGCGGGTTACTCGTCGATGAAACCGTGCAGTGGTCTAGCTCCTCGCGCAGCTCATTCGGCGTATGAGTTTTGTTCAGGGCTTAACTTTTGAGTTCACCATGGCGCCGCGCGAATCCGTCACTCGGCGGGATGATTTGTGACCTGCACCGACCGAAATCTTCTAGGGGAGAAACATTTTGACGTTACAGTCTAAGCATCTGGGTGGATCCAACTTGAGCCCAATTCCCGCGAAATTCGGTGTTTTGGTACCTGCAGCGTTAACCCTCGCACTGCTCATGGCCGGTTGCTCAAGCCTGGCGCCGGCGCCCGAGCCCCTTGGTGGCGACGCGTTCCGGCAGTCCACCCTGGCTGATCGCGCGACGGCCGCAAAGCAAAGCGAGCCGATACAGGGTCCGCTCACGCTCGAAGAGGCGCTGGCGCGTGCGTTGAAGTACAACCTTGATCGGCGCTCAAAGCTGATGGAAGAGGCGCTCGCGATGCGGCAGTTCGACGCGTCGCAGTACGACATGCTGCCCAGGTTGCTGGCCAGTGCGGGGTATGCCTGGCGCGATAACGACAAGATCAGCCTCAGCCGAAACAGCGAAAACAATCAGTTATCGCCTTCGCGGTTTGTATCGCAGGAGCGGGAGCGCTCGCTCACCGGGCTTGATTTCTCATGGAGCCTGCTGGATTTCGGCATGGGCTACTACGGCGCGAAGCAACAGGGCGATCGTTTCCTGATCGCCTCTGAACGCCGTCGCAAGGCAATGCACCAGCTGATGCTGGACGTGCGTACCGCTTACTGGCGCACGGCCGCCGCGCAACAGCTGCGTGACAAGGTCCGTAGCACGGTAGCGTTGGCCGAAGACGCGTTGAAGGATGCCCGTGCGGCCGAAGGCCAGCGGGTACGCAATCCGCTGGATTCGATGCGGTACCAGCGGCAGCTGCTTGAGAACCTGCGGCTGCTCGAGGCGATTGGCCAGGAACTTGCAAGCGCCCAGGTAGAGCTGGCGCAACTCATCAATGCTCCGGTAGGAAAGCCGATCGTGCTGGCGAATCAGACGCCGGATGACGTGGGATCGATCCTGCTCGAGGTTCCCATCGAGCGGATGGAATCGGCGGTGTTGTTCAACAATCCGGACCTGCGCGAGGCGCATTACAACTCCCGGATCGCGCGCGATGAGGTTAGGCGGACAATGGCCAGGCTGTTCCCGAATATCTCGCTGAACTGGGGGCTGAAGTATGACTCCGACAGCTACCTGGTGAACCGCGAGTGGCAGGAGGCCGGGCTGCAGGTGTCGTTCAATCTGCTTAATGTGTTGTCGGGTCCGGTTCAGATGCAGATGGCTGAGGCAGGCGTAAGGCTTGCCGATCAGCGGCGAGTGGCGATGCAGATTGGTGCGGTCACACAGATGCATCTTGCGAGGCTGGCGCTGCAGAATGCAAAAGAGCAGTTTGCGCGTGCCGATGCAATTTTTGAGGTGGACAACAAGATCGCCGACTTTGTTCAGAAGCAGCAGAGTGCGCAAACGCAGAGCAAGCTCGACATGGTCAGTAACGCCACCACGGCAACACTGAGTTTGTTGAGGCGCTATCAGGCGCTGGCGCAGCTGCAGGCGGCTGAAAGCCGGCTGATCGCAACGCTGGGAATCGAGCCCCAGGTGGGCAGCGTCGATGAGCAGCCGCTCGCGAAACTGGCTGTGGCCTTGCGTCCGCAGGCGAGCACGATTCGCGAGGCGCTGAAGTAAGGCGCGTCGGCTCAGTAGCGCCATGATTGCGCACTTTCGCCATGCCGCGCGTCATGCGCGGCGGGGTATCACCTTACTGGCGGTGGGAGCGTTGTACAGCGTTTCGGCGCTGGCGCAGACCCAACCTGGGAGTGGGGGTCTGGCCGATATCCGTGCGCAGATAACGCCGCTTCGTTATACCTCCATCGCGTCCGAGGTCGGTGCGCGCATCAGCAGCATTGAAGTGCCCGAAGCCGGATCTTTTTCGAAAGGGCGGCTGCTGATCGCGTTCGACTGCTCTGTTCAGGAGGCGCAGCGAGATAAAGCCCGCGCAGAGGTGCTGGCCGCCGAGACGCAGCACAAAGCTAATCAGCGATTGGCTGCGCTTAACTCTATCGGTGAACTCGAGCTCGAAATGTCGCGTATCTCGATCATTCGCGCCCGCGCTGAACTTGCGTTCAATCAGGCCCTCATCGATAAGTGCCTGATTCACGCGCCGTTCTCGGGGCGCGTGGCCGAGCAGAAGGTGCGCGAACAGCAGTTTGTGCAGCCTGGCCAGGTTCTGCTGGATATTTTTGATGACAGTTCGCTCGAGCTTGAATTTCTGATTCCGTCGGCATGGCTGCGCTGGGTGAGGCCTGGCTTGCCGCTGCGGGTCACGATCGACGAAACCCGTAAGACTTACCCGGCGCGGTTTACCCGCGTCGGCGCCCGAGTAGACCCCGTAAGCCAGTCGATCAAGGTTGCCGCCACGATCGATGGCAAGTTTCCAGAACTGATGGCGGGCATGAGCGGACGTATTGAAGTTTCGCCGCCATGACCGATGTTGAAAGCGCCCTGACGCTCCACGAGGTGTGCCATGAGCAACCGCTCGAAATATAAGACGACCCCACCCACCGCTTCCCTGTCTGCAACCGGGGCTCATCTTGCCGAAGGCGAACGGTCGCGGCTTCTTCAGCGCGCTCGACCGCGAGCGGTGGCGCTCGAACAGCGCTTTATGTTTGATGGGGCTGCGGTTGTTGACGCTGCGGATACGGCTGCGAGATCAATGGTCGACTCGACTGCGGCGCCGGCCACGTCGGGCGCGGGCGTTATTGCGAAGCCCATCGCAGACCCGCGCAGCGTGCCAGCGTCGGTGGTGGCTGCAAACCATCAGGCGCAGGACCGTATTCAGAGCTTCCTTTCGCAGCCTGATGCCCTCGACAAGCTGGCCGCCAACTTTGGCGCACCGGAAGGGGAAGTATCTGCAGAGTGGCTTGCCTCGGCGCGCGCGGTGGTTGAACAAGTGCAGAAGGGCGACCTTGAACCGCGAATTGAGCTCCGATCCAGCGTTGAGCTGCAAGGTGCGAAAGCCGCTTTTGCTGCGCGCGGAACCGCTGGTCTGCCCACGATTTATCTGAACGCCGATTGGCTCGCTGGCGACGGTGAAAGTATTGGTGGCGCCGACCCCGAATCGCTGACACGCGTCATGGTTGAGGAACTGGGCCACTACCTGGATACGCTTCTCAATGTGGGTGGTGACGCGGCGGGCGACGAGGGCGAACGGTTTTCCCGCATGGTGATTGATGGGGCCGATCCGCGCGCGCTGTCCTTTCTCGCCGAGCAGGAAGATCACGCCGTACTGATTCTCGATGGCCAGCCGATTCAGGTGGAACTCGCTCAGTACACCTTCGCAAATGCCTACCGAATGGTCTACGACCTCAACAATAACGGCACCATCGAAGGGAATGCGGGCGAAACGGCTGCATTTAAGGAGCAAAGTAGCCACAACTTCCTGACCACTTCACTCGGCGTATCCGTCGTCATCAGCGATGGCACGAGCGATGCCCAATTCAGCGGCAACGATGTCTCTGCAATTGTCCTGAGCATCGATCCGTCGAACCCTATTTATGGCTGGATCAGTCGCCCCATCAAGTCCGGCGGTATTGTCCGCGGCTTTTACTTCTGGACCGACCCACAGTTCACGAGCCTCGCTGTGGCTCAGGCCGACGGTAACCAGGACGGCGACGGTAACGCCGCTGATAACAAAGGCTACCTGCTAGTTGTGGACCAAACCTGGTTCACTCAACAGATGGCAAACCCCACGCCGGTCACGCTCTCCAACGCAATTGATGGGGTGCTGGGGTCTGTCGCCTACGCCAGGGTGGGTTCGTCTTCCGACCGTGTTGACTCAGCACTGAATTCAGTCGCGGCATCGAACGCAGCGCCCACCGCTTTCAACGATACCGCCGACGGCTCGAACGGCACCACCGCAGCGGTGGAGGCGGGCCACAACGTCTCAGCTGTCAACGCCTCGGGCGCGGCTACGGGCGTTCTGGCTAACGATACCGATTCGAACAGCGACAGCCTGTCCGTGACCAGGGTCGGTACCAGTAGCGCCACGCTTCAGTCGGTGTCATCTGGTACAAACTCCACCAACGGAACGCAGATTGTCGGCAAGTACGGCACGCTTCGAATGGGCGCGAATGGCTCGTATAGCTACGCAGTGGATAACACGAACCCCACAGTCGATGCGCTGCAGACCGGGTCAAACCTCACAGAGACGTTTTCGTATTCCATCAGCGACGGCAAGGGTGGAACGGCCACGGCGACGCTCACCGTTCGGATCAACGGTACCAATGATGCGCCGATCTCAAACCCGGACTACGGGGTAGCCAAGGAAAGTACCACCGTTGCCGGCAGCACGTTCGCCTACACCGGGTACTCCGCCACGGGGAACGTGGTCACGAACGACACCGATGTTGACGCCGCGGATACGAAGACGATTTCGGGCGCCAGTGTGTCAGGCCAGGC
>CAZORB010000215.1:0-5234 GCA_964581825.1 uncultured Bordetella sp. | reverse complement strand
ATCGGTTGCCAAGGTTCGTCGCCCGAACCTGAGCGAATCATTCATGGTGATGCATGAGCTAGCGGCGGACGACCCTGATTTTCTTGCGGGCAAGCCGATGCAGGGGCCTAACCAGTGGCCGCAATGGATGCCAGAGTTTCGGCCCGTGATCGAGGCATATATTGCCGAGGTTGACCGCGCCGCAAGAACGATCATCCAGACCATCGCACTCTCGCTTGATTTGCCAGAAGACGCGCTCGATCCCCACTTCGTACGACCCACAACGTTTCTGCGGCTGCTTCACTATCCGCCGCAGCCGCCAGCATCGCCTGAAGATCAGTTCGGGTCGGCACCCCACACCGACTACGGGATCATCACGGTGCTTGCGCAGGACGCTACGGGTGGGCTGCAGGTCAGGCCGCGTGGCGCCAATGATTGGATCGATGCGCCGCCAATTGAAGGCGCCTATGTGCTCAACGTCGCTGACATGCTCGCGCGTTGGACCAACGACCGTTTCGTATCAACGCCGCATCGCGTGATCAACCGGTCCGGTCAGGAGCGTTACTCGATTCCGTATTTCTTCGATACGGATATGAATGCGCTGATCGAGTGTCTGCCAACCTGTACGGGTCCCAACAGTCCAGCGAAGTATCCGGCAGTGCGTTACGGCGACTATCTGATCGAACGGCTCGACCGAAACTACGATTACCGCAACAAGCCCGGGGCGCACTGATTCAGTCCCCGAACTCAGCAAGTTCTCCCACCCGCTCAAGGAGCCCCGATGAACTTTCCAATTGATCGCAGGCAGCTGCTGCTTACTGGGGCCGCGCTTGCCGGCTCCTCCACCCTGGGCCTACCCTCGCTCGCTGCGGCCCAGCAGGCCAAGCTGGTGATCAACACCTACGGCGGACGCTGGGAAAAATTCTGGCGAGGAACGCTGCTTCCTCCGTTCGTTAAAGCTACTGGAATCGATCCCACACTTGATATCGGGCTGGGCAAGAACTTCGTTGCCAATATTCGCGCTGCCGGCTCTGGCGCTGCGCCTTACAGCATCGTGATGATCAACGAGAACATCGCGAGTCTGGTGCGCTCGGAAGGCTTCTTTGAGCCGATTCCCGCGGCCAAGGTGCCGAATCTCGCCAACGTCTATCCGAATCTTCGTAATGCGGGCGATAACGGCGTCCGAGGCATCATCTCGACGATCGGCATCGGCTATCGCAAAGATCTGGTGAAGAAGCCACCGACGTCATGGACCGATCTGTGGACCAACCCTGAGTTCAAAGGGCGCATCGGGCTTTATCAGATCGGTAATACGGCTGCAATGCTGTTCCTGCTGATGACCGCAAGAATCTACGGCGGCTCTGAACTGGCGATCGATCGCGCATTCGCTGAAATCAAGAAGCTGATGCCCTTTCAGCAGGCTGACTGGAGTGGCACCGTTGCCACCCAACTGACGCGAGGCGACGTAAGCGTGGCTGTCATCGACTTCCCCGAAATCGTTGCGCTTCGCAAGAAGGGCGTACCGGTTGAAATGGTTGTGCCGAAGGAAGGCGTGGTGGCGTTTGAACAGTCGTTCAATATTCTGAGAAATGGGCCTGCGAAAGAAGCGGCCTACCAATACCTCAATTACATTCTTGACCCCAAGGTTCAGGAAGCGATGGCGGCAGAGTTCTTTACGTCGCCTAGCAATACGCAATCGCAGGTGGGCAGTGCACTCGCGCCTGATATTCCAGTCCATGGAGCAGGAATGTCATCCATTGTTCAGTTCGACTGGTCCAAGATCAACCCGATGGTGGGCGAGATTACCGATCGCTGGAATCGCGAGATGAAATGACCAGGGTCTCTCGTTTGATCGGTTTTTCCCGATGACTCGGCTGTCGATCGAGCGACTTGAGAAGCGGTTCGGTGCAGTCGCCGCACTCAAGTCGCTCTCCCTTGAGGTTCAAGAGGGCGAGCTCATCTCCTTACTCGGTCCAAGCGGCTGCGGCAAAACCACAACGCTGCGCTGCGTAGCGGGTTTTGAGCAGCCGGACGCCGGTCGAATTCTGTTTGATGGCCAGGACATCACGCAGTTACCCGCTGAGCGACGCGACATCGGCATGGTGTTCCAGAACTATGCGCTGTTCCCGCACATGACCGTCGCGCAGAATCTTGCGTTCGGTCTTGAGATGCGCAAGGTGGATCGCGCTGCAATGATTGAGCGGGTATCTCGGGCGCTCAGCATGGTTCAGCTTGGCGCGATGCTTGATCGCTATCCCAGACAATTGTCAGGTGGGCAGCAGCAGCGGGTAGCGCTTGCGCGTGCGCTGGTCATTGAGCCTCGCATGCTTTTGCTTGATGAGCCACTGGCGAATCTCGATGCAAGCCTGCGAGAAGAGATGCGCTTCTTCATTCGCGACCTGCAGCAACGGGTAGGCATCACGACACTGTACGTGACCCACGATCAGTCTGAAGCAATGGTGATGTCAGACCGTGTAGTCGTGATGTTTGGAGGCTCAATCGCGCAGCTCGATACGCCCAGTACGCTGTATTCCCGCCCCTCAAACCGCCAGGTAGCGCAGTTCGTTGGCCGCACGCAGTTTTTGGAGGCAGTCGTACAGTCGCGCCGCGACGCTGATCGCGTGGAACTGAGTACGGCGCTTGGCGTGGTGGTGGCGCCGGCAGCGGCATCGCTTGTAACAGGCGATCGTGCACTGCTTGTGGTTCGTCCCGAAGCGCTCGTGATCGAGGCAGCAGCTGATCAGTCTGACAGTTCCCGTCCGCATGACGCTATTCGTGGTCGCGTCACACGCACGTATTTTCTGGGCGGCAGCGTTGAGCACGTGCTTGAGTTCGAGGGGGGTGTGAGCCTCTTTGCGCATACGGTTCCAGGACGCGATATTGCACCCGGCCGTTATGCCTGGCTGACCTTCGACCGGCATCAGCTTTGGGCTTTGCCTGAGTCAGAACCGGCATGATGGCAGGGCGTCGTGGTTTCTGGCTGATCGCACCCGCGCTGGTACTGATCGGCGTTTTCCTGGTCATTCCCTACCTGAATATCGTGGTGATGAGCCTGAGGCCGCCAGCGGTGGGCGCCGCCCACGGACCAGGCTTCACCGCCGCGAATTTCACAAGAATTTTTGGTGATGCTTACTTTCTGGGCGTGCTGGCGGACACCCTGTGGTTAGGACTGAAAACAACTCTGATCTGCCTGGTACTCGGGTATCCCGTGGCGTTTCACCTTGCCCGCACTCAGTCACGCTGGAAGGGGCTGCTCTATATTTTTGTGCTTTCGCCGTTACTGGTGGGTGTTGTCGTTCGAAGTTTCGGATGGCTGATACTGCTGTCAGGTAACGGCGTCATCAACCAGTGGCTGCGTGGGCTCGGAATCATCGATATGCCGCTTAAGCTGATGAACAACAGCTTTGGTGTCACGCTGGCGCTGGTCCATGTGTTTCTGCCCTTCATGATCCTGCCCCTGATTGGCGCCATCCAATCCATCGATCCCAATCTTTCTCTGGCGGCGCGATCGCTCGGGGCATCGTCAATCCAGGTATTCCGCCGGGTCTGGTTACCGCTCAGCTGGCCGGGCATCCAAGCAGGCTGCATTCTGGTTTTTATACTGTCGCTAAGCGCCTATGTCACGCCGGTGATGCTGGGCGGCGCGCAGGTGAAGACGATGTCAGTGCTGGTGGTTCAGGCGCTGATTGACAACTTCCGTTGGCCTGCCGGCGCAGCGCTCGCGCTGGTGCTGGCTGCGAGCGGCGGTATTGCTGTCTGGTTATTTGCGCGCGCGAGTCGCCCCATGATGCGGGGGCTCGACTGATGTTGCAGCGAATCGGTACTGTTCTGATTGGTGCGGTGTATGTGTTTCTGCTGACGCCAATCGTTCTGATCGTACTCATGTCGCTGAACGCCGGCGAATTTCTTGCGTTTCCTCCCCAGGGCTTGTCGTTCCGCTGGTACGGCGCGTTGTTCTCAAACGAAGGCTTCATTCGGGCGATGCGCACGTCGTTCACGGTGGCAGTTTTCGCAACCGTTGCGTCCACGCTGATCGGTACTGCGGCGGCGCTGTATTTTGTTCGTTACGCGGGGCGCTGGCGCGACCGGTTGCGCCTGGTGCTCATGATGCCGCTGATGCTGCCGGAAATCCTTACGGCAATCGCGCTACTGTTCTTTTTGTACGCCACCGGAATCGGCACACGTTCAATCGCTGGGCTGCTTATCGGGCATACGCTGATCACCTTGCCTTATGTGTTCATCAACGTGAGCGCTTCGCTTTATAACTTCGATCGTTCGATTGAACAGGCTGCCCGCAGCCTGGGGGCCGGACCATGGACCTGTTTCAGGCGCATCACGCTGCCGCTCATCAAGCCAGGCCTCATCACCGGTGCACTTTTTGCCTTCATCATCTCCTTTGACCTCTTCAACCTGTCGTTGCTCTTGAAGGGGGTAGGAATGACCACGCTGCCATTGCAATTGTTCGACTATCTGCGCTGGGATTTCGATCCAACCGCAGCGGCGGTATCCAGTGTCAGCATCGTGATGACGCTGCTGGTGGTGCTGATCATCGATCGCACGGTGGGGCTACGCTCGCTTCGGTTTGGGTAGGCCGATCGGTTCGCAGCTTCTGAAATCAAGACCCTTGGAGTGACCCGACATGACTGATTTGGTTCACCACCTGACGCATCCGCTCATTCAACACAAGCTCACGCTGATGCGTCGCAAGGACACCAGCACCAACAGCTTTCGCAGGCTGTTGCATGAAATCGGCATTCTGATGGCCTATGAGGTCCTGCGGGACATGCCGGTTCAGATGATTACCGTTGAAACGCCTCTTGAGACCATGCTGGCCCCGACAATCGACGGCAAGAAGATTGTGCTGGTGGCGATCATGCGGGCCGGGCAGGGGTTTCTTGACGGCATGCTTGAGGTGGTTCCCAGCGCGCGGGTAGGCCATGTGGGCCTGTTTCGCGATCCGGAAACACTGAACGCGGTGGAGTACTACTTCAAGGTGCCGCAGGACATGAGTGAGCGCGACGTCATCGTGCTGGATCCGATGCTGGCTACCGGAAACTCGGCGGTCGCATCAGTTGACAGGGTCCGCGCAACCAGGCCCCGCTCCATCCGCTTTGTGTGTCTGCTGGCCGCGCCAGAGGGCCTTGCGAATTTCCACCAGCACCATCCCGATGTACCGGTTTACACGGCAGCCATCGACCGACAGCTGAACGAGCACGGATACATCGTTCCCGGGCTGGGTGATGCCGGGGACAGAA
>CAZORB010000214.1:0-5242 GCA_964581825.1 uncultured Bordetella sp. | reverse complement strand
CCAGCCAGCGCCCAAAAATCTTCTCTGACATTTGTGTTCCCTATTCTTGCAGGGGTAAAATTGCCCCCTATCGATGCGACCGGCATGAACGAATCCCGGTCACAACCCAAGAGCTATCGCGCCAAGGCTGATCAGATCAGCACTTCGCCGGCAAGCCTGCTGGAGCTCCACACCAAGGCTGAGGGGGACCGCATGCGCTTGCTGGTCGCTCGCCGGCTTGCGGCGGCGCTCGGCCGGCAAGCTGCTGCGGAGGCGTGGGCTGCCGCAACTGGCCTAGGCCCGGACGGGGACCAAAGGCAGTGAATGAACACCTGAAAAACGTCCAGCTCCTGGACACGGCCGAGCTTGCTGCAATGCTAGGTGTGAGCGAGCGGACGGTACGACGGAGGGTCAAGGATGGGCTCATTCCGGCGATGCGCATCGGCAGAATTGTGCGCTTTCACCCTGACCACATAGAGACAATATTCTTACAATTAGCGGGGCTCAGTACCCCACTAGATCAGTAACTTACTATGCCTTCGTGCGCCCACTCTATTGGTTATATAAGTAATTTATTAGGCTATGGATGCACGAATGTCCACACCTGGCCGCTCATGGCCTTCATCAAAAAGGGAGCCTGATTTAGGATTATGGACCTATTTACCATCCCGGGGATCACCCCCACAAAAAAACCCGCCACCCTGGCTGAGCTGGCCGCCCAGGTAGCCTCCTGGCCGGACCTGCCCGACACCAAGCGCCGCGACTTGCTTAGCGCCATCCAAACAGCCAGCCGGATCATTGGGAAGCCCCCGGCGGCCATCCGCGCTGATGATCTGCAGGGCCTCTCAGCCGGTCTATATGCGCGCCACCACGCGGCTCACGGCATGGGCCGGCGGCGCTTCGGCAACGTCGTTGCCGGGCTCCGGGCGGCCCTCCGGCTGGTAGGCCTCCATGCGCCACTCGGCAATCAGCGGTTGGATCAGCTGCCTGACGCATGGCTCGACCTCGTGAGCACACTTGCCGATGACGGTCAGCGTGCCTGTCTCTCGGGCTTCGCCCGCTGGTGTTCCGCCAAAGGCCTCACACCCCGGGATGTACTCGATGGGACCTTGGCAGCCTACGCTGCCGAAATGGCGGCCACCAAAATTTCCGCCGCGCGTGGCTCACTGGCAGGAATGGTCGCCCATGCCTGGAATGGCGCCATCTGCGCCGTCCCTGGCCCCGTGGAAACACCGTTTCGGCGTCTGACTGCGCCAGTTCGTCGTGCAACCTATGCCGCCAGCCTCGAAGAACTGTCACCCAGCTTCCGGGAGGATTTGGACAGGTTCTCCGCGGAGCTTTCCGGCGATTTGGGAAGCATCTTCAAGAGGATTCGGCAAGGTAATGCGCCGCGCCTAGGAACGCACCGGCGTCGGGCGGCGACGATCAAAGCGCGCGTCTTTGCAATCCGGCAGGCGGCAGGCCTGCTCGCCAACAGCGGCATTGATCTGGCCAGCCTCAACTCGCTGCGGGACTTGGTGCAACCGCTGGATCGGGTTGAGATCATACTGGAGGCGTTGGCGCACCGCCGTAGGCTTTCGGATTGCGCCGAGGATCAACTGCGCGGGTCACATCTCTCCCAGGTCACCGCGACCCTGGTGCAGGTCGGAAAATTTGTTGGTCTCGAGGACGCAGACCTTAACAAACTCCGCGACTTCAATTCCTTGGTCACGAGCCGCGATCGCGGCATGAGCCGGAAAAACTATGAGCGCATGGCAGAGCTTTCGCAGCCTCACGCACGCGCGCTGCTACTTCACTTGCCGACGCAGCTGATGCGTCGTGCCAAGCTAGAGGGAGCGCCAACAAAAGATACCGCTCGCCTGGCGCTGCGGGCTGCGGCGATTGAGATGCTGCTCGTTGTTCCGATTCGTCGTCAAACGTTGCTATCACTCGAGCTTGGCAAGACCATCATTCGCTCGGGCACTCGCCGCTGTCCAGTGATTGAACTTAAGATCCCCGGTGCCAACACCAAAAATCGGGAGTACATTCCCCGCAGCCTGCCCAGGGCCAGCGCTAAGCTCCTCTGTGAATACATTGATGTTTACCGCCCCCTGATCGCCCATGCAGAAAATTGCGCGCTATTTCCGGGTCATGATGGCCACGGCACACGGAGCGAAAACGCGTTCACTCACGCGGTCACGCAAGAGGTCGAGGCGGTCACTGGCGTGAAGTGCTCGCCGCATATTTTTCGGCACGTGGCCGCCGAGCGTTACCTGCGCAAGCGTCCGGGCGCCTACGAGGAATTCCGGCACGTGCTGAGCAATCGATCGGCCGAGGGCACCCATCGGCATTATGCCGTGCTCGAGGCTCAGGCGGCGGCCACACGTTTTGACGAAATTGTCCACGAGGACAGGCGGCATGCAAAATTAGCCTTTGCGGCCGATCAGAAATCAAAGCTCCGCAAAAAGGTTGGTGGCCATGAATAAGCTTTCACCCGCCGCGAGGCGCTGCCTCAAGCTCGTGGAATGGCCCGTCCTTGATCGGGAACGTTGGCTGGCCGCGCTGGCGCAAAGGAAATCGCCGCGGCTTCTCAGGCGCGGTCCATTCGATGAGATGAGGCCGGCGAGCATTGCAAAAGCACAGGATGGCTACGGTCGCTGGCTTGGCTTTCTCGAATTTGTCGGCAAGCTGGAGCCGCAACGCGAACCCGCAGACCGCATCAACCTGGACCGGTTCATGGAATACGTGGAACTGCTGCAAGCCAATGGAAACACGGGGCACACCATCTACGGGCGTGCATCCGAACTCAAATCGGCGATGCGTTGCCTCGCACCAAACGCTGATTTCAGCTGGCTCACATCACCTGGCGGCACCCCTCTGCACAGTTTTCTCGACATGCAGTCGCAGGAGGTGGAAACGCACGACCCGGCGGAACTTTATCGTTGGGGTATCGAGTTGATGGAAAAAGCCATCACCCTGAATGGTCCTATACGGCGGCGCGTCATGTTGAGGGACGGCCTCCTCTTCGCGATCCTTGCGTCTCGCGGGATCAGGCTTCGAACGATGACAGAACTTAAACTGCACGCGAACATCTCTCGTCGCGATGATGGCTGGTTTTGCTACGCCGAGCCTGAGATCACAAAAAATAAAAAGCCTTTGGCCTTTCAGCTCCGCGGATCACTGACTCCATGGATCGACCGTTACGTGAAACGGGAGCGCCAGGAATTGCTGGGCGGCAAACAGCATGACGCATTCTGGGTGAATTGGAACGGCGACCCGCTGGCACAGGATGGCGTGACCAAGCGCTTCTATTGGTTGAGCGAAAAGCGCTTCGGGCGTGCACACTGGTTCGGTCCCCATCGCGCCCGACATAGCGTGATCACACGCGCAGCCGAGACTGGCCCGGAGCTCTATGAGGCAGTGCCCGCCATGCTTGGTCATACACGGCGCACGGCGGCGAAACACTACAACCACGCAGACGGCAACGCCTCGTTTCAGCGCTTCCAGGAGGTGATGATAGATGAGCGGCGGCGAACCGAAGCTCTTGCGCGGAACATTTTTGAGTCGCGTGACTCGGGGCGCATCGGGCATGCTGCCGAGGAGGAGGAGGAATTCTGATGACCCGCGTTGCGCTTTATGCCCGGTTTTCATCTGAGAATCAGAGGGATGCCTCGATCGATGACCAGGTGCGTGTCTGCCGGGTACGCGCCGAGCGTGAGGGCTGGCAGGTCGTCAGCGTCCTGACCGATTATGCCCTCTCGGGCGCGAGCACGCTCCGCCCTGGCTACCAGCAATTGCTTGAGCTGATGCACCGGCAAGGGACGGATGTTGTTCTGGCCGAGTCGCTGGATCGCTTTTCGCGCGACCAGGAACACATCGCGAGCTTCTTCAAACGGGCGCAATTCGCCGGCGTAAAGATCGTGACGCTGGCCGAGGGCGAAATCAGCGAGCTCCATATTGGCCTCAAGGGCACCATGGGCGCGCTCTTTCTCAAGGATCTCGCCGATAAGACCCGGCGCGGCCTGGAGGGCCGGGTAAGGCAAGGCCGCTCAGGCGGCGGCATCTGCTACGGCTACAAGGTGGTGCGCGGGGTCATGGGCCGCGACGGGGAGCCAGAACGCGGCCTGCGCGAGATCGACCCGGCACAGGCCGAGGTGGTCCGGCGGGTATTCAGGTCATTCGCCGACGGTGAAAGCCCGATAACCATTGCCCGCCAACTCAATGATGAGGGCATCGCCGGTCCACGCGGCGGCCCCTGGAGCGATGGCGCGCTTAGGGGGCACGTGCGTATCGGCACCGGGCTGCTGCGCAATGAGCTCTACATCGGTCGCTTGGTATGGAACCGGCGCCGCTGGATCAAGGACCCGACAACCGGCCGGCGCGTCGCGCGAGACAATGGCAGCGACAACTGGGTCATCGAGGAGGTCCCCGAGCTTCGCATCATCGCTCTGGACCTATGGGACAAGGTACAGCGCAGATTGGCCGATGCGGCACGCCCGCGGCAACCCACGCCCAGCGAAGCTCCTGGATCAACAGACTACCTTTGGCATTATCGCCGGGCACCAACCTTACTGAGCGGCAAGATTGTCTGCGGCCATTGCGGCGGTTCGTATATTACAAGCGGCAAGGATTATATGGCCTGCAAGGCCGCCATTAGGCAGGGCATTTGCACCAATAAGGTGAGAATCCGGCGCACCCGGCTTGAAAGCCAGGTGCTCCGCGCCCTTCGGCAGGACCTGATGTGCCCAGAGGCAGTTGAAGCCTTCGTCGCCGAATTCACGGCAACCTGGAACCGCCTGCAGGCGGGCGTTTCCGGCAAGCTCGAAAGCCTGCGCCGGGAGCTCGAGGCCACTGATCGTAAGCTTGAAAGCCTGATCGAGGCGATTGCCGATGGCCTTCGCGCACCGGGCCTTCAGGGCAAGCTGGATGCTCTGGGCCAGCGCCAGGAGGAGCTGCGGCGCGCCATCGCGGACGCGCAAGCTAACCCGGCCGCGCCTCGGCTGCATCCCAACCTCGCCGCGGTGTATCGCGCCAAGATCGAGCGGCTTCAGGAGGCGATGGCCGGTGAGGGTGGCCGCGCTATTCTGGAGACACTTCGTGAGCTGATAGATCACGTGACGGTGAGCGCGCCGCTGGCCCCGGGTGGCGAGCCTCGTCTTGAATTGGTTGGCCACCTGACGGCGCTGCTTCGTGCTGGTGGAGCTGAGGGTTTGCCTGCGTTTGGGCATGCAAAAAGCCCACTGGCGGTTGCCAATGGGCTTTGGGATGAGAGTTCGACATTGGT
>CAZORB010000213.1:0-5244 GCA_964581825.1 uncultured Bordetella sp. | reverse complement strand
AGCCGGTCGGTCAGGGAGATCAGCGGGTCGAGGCAACCCTGAAGGTCGCCGATGGCCCAGGGTGAACTCATCACGATTCACCACGCACGCGATCGCCGCTGCCCGAACCGGTGAGGGTTTTCAAGATAAAGCCGAAATAGGATCGAATCCCAAGCGTTTGCAGCATGCGCGCATCGGTCTCGGCAAGTAATCGGGGAGCGGACATATCGATACCCTGAACCTGCGCGAGACCGGTGATGCCCGGGCGGATACTGAAGACGCCACGCGCGTCGCGTTCATCGATCAGTTCCTGCTGATTGAACAGGCAGGGGCGAGGGCCTACCAGGCTCATGTCTCCTTTGAGCACATTCCAAAGTTGCGGTAACTCGTCGAGTTTGGTTCGACGCATGACCGCGCCGAATCGGGTCACTACCGCTGGATTGACCAAATGTGTCGCGACCGATTCTGTGCCCTGTCGCATCGTTCGGAACTTGAAAAGCGTGAAGGGTTTTTTGTGTTGCCCTACGCGAGTCTGCATAAACAAAGGCGCTCGCGTATCGAAGAGGCCAATAGCGTAAATGAGCAGCATGATCGGGAACGCAAGTAACAATCCGACAGATGCGAGCACAATATCCAGGGTACGCAACATTTTGAGCTTGAATATTCAATTAGGCCTGAAGTGTATAGTGGTCGGTAAAGTTAAGTTTTGTCGAGGATGACTGGTTAATGTCGGTTGTTTCAACATCCGATCGGGCGATCGCGTCACTGGTGGGTCTGCCTCGTCGCGCTAAGCAATGGGTCATGGTGATCGCTGACTTCATTTTGCTGCTGGGCGCAGCTGCGGCCGCCTTTTGGCTTCGAATGGGTGAAACATTCACCCCAAGCGCCGCGCAGTGGCTATTGATGGTTGCCGCGCCCCTAATCGCGATTCCGGTGTTCCTGCGGTTCGGTTTGTACCGCTCGGTTATCCGATACCTCGGCGAACAGGCGCTCTGGGCGATCGCCAAGGCGATGACGCTGGCGGCAGTTCTGTGGGCGGGGCTTGCGTTTCTCACCCAAATGACAGGCATCGAGGGTATGCCGAGACCGGTGCCGCTGCTCTATTGGCTGCTGGGCACTGCGTTGGTCACGGCCTGCCGTTTTTCGGCGCGCACGGTGTTGTGGCTTCCTTTGCACCGCCGCTTTTCAGGTCGGCAAGCTTTGATTTATGGCTCGGGTAGCGCGGGCCGCCAGCTCGCAGCGTCACTTCGCCGGGGGCGTGAGCTATTTCCCGCGGGCTACCTGGATGACGACTCATCGCTTCATGGGAAGGACATTGGCGGGCTCCGAGTGTATCCGCCGTCTCAGCTTGCCTCCCTCATCGAAACCTTCGACGTCCGCGACGTAATCGTGACGCTTCCGAACGCAACGAGCGAGCGCCGCCGGGAGGTTGTGCGATTTCTCGAAGAGTTCCCGGTACGAGTCCGCATACTGCCGGCGCTCGCCGACATCGCATCCGGGCGGCACCTGGTTAACCTCATGCGAGAGGTCGACATCACCGATCTGCTCGGAAGAGATCCGGTCGATCCGGACCCCGCACTGCTTGGCCAATGTGTTACGGGAAAGGTGGTGATGGTTACCGGGGCGGGTGGTTCGATTGGCTCGGAAATCTGCCGGCAGGTGTCTGCGCTCCGGCCGTCAAAATTAGTGCTGCTGGAACACTCCGAAACAGCCCTTTACGAAATCGACCGCTCCTTGCGGCCCATCGCAACCTGCGAGGTATTGAGCCATCTTGGGTCGGTCACCGACCGAGAGCTGGTCAGTCGCCTGATGCGCGATTACCGCGTCCAAAGCGTTTATCACGCCGCTGCTCACAAGCACGTTCCTTTGGTTGAACACAACGCACTGGCAGGTGTGCGCAACAACGTACTTGGCACCCAGGTACTGGCGCAAGCGGCTTACGATCATGATGTTGAAACGTTTGTTCTGATCTCCACGGACAAGGCGGTTCGCCCTGCAAACGTGATGGGCGCAACCAAGCGATGGGCTGAGTTAATCGTGCAAGACTTTGCAAGAAAGGCTCGCGAAAGCCGCAGGCATCAATCTTTCTGCGCGGTTCGCTTCGGTAACGTCCTGGGTTCGTCGGGCTCGGTTATTCCGCTGTTCAAGGAGCAAATCGCAGCAGGCGGCCCGGTCACGGTCACGCATGTCGACGTCACCCGATACTTCATGTCGATTCACGAGGCTGTGCAACTGGTGATCCAGGCTGGGAGCATGGCTGGCGGCGGCGAGATTTTCCTTCTCGATATGGGCGAGCCCGTTAAGATCGTTGACCTGGCGCGCAACATGATCCGCCTTGCCGGGCATTCGGTGCGTGACGACGACAATCCGCACGGCGATATCGAGATTGTCATTACGGGGCTGCGCCGCGGCGAGAAGCTCTATGAAGAGCTCACCCTGTCTCAGAGTCAGGTCGAGGGTACCGCTCACCCGAAGATCATGCACGTGAGCGAGCCCGCCGAATCGTCCCGAATACTCGACGAAAAGCTTTCTCGGCTCGCGGAAGGTTTGCGAACCCACGACGAAGCAGAGGTTCGTGACGTGCTGATGTCGACAGCTGGCGCTATCAATCCGACAGCCGCGCGTGTCGTCCCCTTGAGAAAGCTCGCGCAGTAAGGTGCGCGTATCGTTAGCGAGTAGCCATGAGCTCCGAAATTAAACATCCCGAAATCTTCAAGGCCTATGACATCCGTGGCATCGTTGACCACACGCTCACTGAAGACGTGGTTGAACAGGTCGGTCAGGCACTGGGGCAGGTTGCAGCACGAGCGGGAGTGCGAGAATTTGTGATTGGACGCGATGGCCGGTTGTCGGGGCCGCGTCTCTCGGCTGCCCTCGCGCGGGGAGTCTGCAGCGCTGGACTCAATGTCATCGATATCGGTCAGGCGCCAACCCCGGTGGTGTATTTCGGCACCTTCGAGCTCAACACCGGCACCGGTGTTGCCGTGACCGGCAGCCATAATCCTCCCGATTACAACGGTCTCAAGATGGTGATCGGAGGCTCCGCTCTTTACGGCGATGCCATTACCGCGCTTCGCCAGATGATTGAATCAGGGGCCGCATCGCCTGTGCCCCCCGCCCAGCGTGGCACGGTTTCTCGGGTGGACCTCAACGACCGATACCTGAACCGGATCACCTCCGACATTCGCCTCGCACGGCCGATGAAAATAGCAATCGATTGCGGAAATGGCGTTGCGGGGGCCATCGCGCCGCGGTTGTTTAGGGCGCTGGGCTGCGAGGTGATCGAATTGTTTTGCGAGGTGGACGGCAACTTTCCAAATCATCACCCCGACCCCGCGCATCCAGAGAATCTGCAAGACCTGATTCGCTGCCTGCGTGACACCGATGCCGAGCTCGGTCTTGCATTTGACGGTGACGGTGACCGATTGGGCGTGGTCACCAAGTCGGGAAGCATCATTTACCCTGATCGGCAGCTGATGCTGTTTGCAGCAGATGTGCTGTCGCGAAACCCTGGCGCTGAGATCATTTACGACGTTAAGTGCAGCCGGAATGTCGCCCACTGGGTTCGCGAGCATGGCGGTCGCCCCACCATGTGGCGCACGGGGCATTCGCTGATTAAGGCCCGGCTCAAGGAAACCGGGGCGCCATTTGCGGGTGAAATGAGCGGGCACCTTTTCTTCAAGGAGCGCTGGTACGGGTTTGATGACGGTTTGTATGCTGGCGCTCGACTGCTTGAAATCTTGTCGCGATACGCGGACCCGGGCACGGTGTTGGAAGCCCTCCCCGACTCGATCACAACGCCTGAGCTGCAGCTTGCTACCGCTGAAGGCGAAAACCATACGCTAGTGGAAGCGCTCAGGCGCAACGCGCGCTTTCCCGCGGGCACAGAGGTCATCACAATTGACGGGATTCGTGTCGAGTATCCGGATGGGTTCGGGCTTGCTCGGCCGTCGAACACAACGCCCGTGGTGGTGATGCGCTTCGAGTCTGACAGCCGCGAGGGACTGGCGCGGATTCAGGCCGACTTCAAACGCGCAATCCTCGCGGAAAAGCCCGATGCCGCGCTGCCTTTTTAGCCTGGCACGATGCGCGTTCTAATCGTCTGCAAGAATCGGATACCGGTTTTTGCATACGGCGGTACCGAGCGGGTGGTCTGGGATCTCGGTGCCGAACTCGCTGCGTTGGGCCACAAGGTTACCTATCTGGCCAAGCCTCGATCGCGCTCCGATTTTGCGCAGGTTCTGGCCTACAGTAAGCACCAACCATTTCTGCCGCAGGTCGCTGAGGCCGCACGGCTCTGCCAGGCCGATGTGGTGCACTTTCATTCCAACCCATTCGATGCCAAAACCCAGTCGCAGTCGTTCGCCTGGCCCTATCTGATCACGGCGCACAAGAACTTCGATTCGCATGAGTGGTTTCCTGTGAACACAGTGTTTGTGTCAGCCGATCATGCGCGGCGCTATGGCGGTCGGCACTTTGTATATAACGGCCTCAATTGGTCCCAGTACGGCCGCGTTGATCTGGCTGCCCCGCGCAATCATTTCCACTTTCTGGGAAACGTCAACTGGGCCTACAAGAACTTTCGCGGCGCGGTTACGGTGGCCTGTCGCGCGGGGGTACGGCTCGAGGTGATGGGCGGCAATCGGCTGCAAATGAAGCGCCACGCGAAGGGTGGCTTTCGCTTTACCTGGCAACCCAATATTCGCTTCCATGGCCAGACGGGCGGCGCGAAAAAATTTGGCCTGCTCAATCGTTCGCGGGGCTTTATCTTTCCGGTCACCTGGCATGAGCCCTTTGGGCTAGCGATTGCTGAGAGCCTGTTCTTTGGGTCACCGGTGTTTGCCACGCCCTACGGCGCTATTCCGGAGCTGGTGGATCAGCACTGCGGCGTACTATCGAACTCGTCCGACACACTGATCGACGCACTCGAATCATGGGATCAGTTTTCGCCAGAAGCATGTCATGTGCGCGCCAGGGACTGCTTTAACGCCGCTGCAATGGCGCGCGGCTATCTGACGCTTTACGAACGGGTGATCGTTGAGCGCGAGCTTCAGCCGGAACTGCCCAATCCTGGCGATTCCGAATTTAATCTTGCTTGGAACTAACCTGCGTGTGCTGCGACCCAGGCACGGCTGCGACCAGGGCCGGGATCACGGTGGGGACAGCGCACGCAGCTTTGCCTGTATCAACACCAACGCAACGCTAATGGCAAGCATCAGGGCGTAATAGTTATGTGCCAGGTTCACACTGGTCAGATTGGTGGTG
>CAZORB010000212.1:0-5252 GCA_964581825.1 uncultured Bordetella sp. | reverse complement strand
ATCGTGGAGTCGGTATCGGGGCAGTCGGCACTGGATGCGTTCGCACCGCTCGAGCAGCACCGTGTGGATGCGGCGCACGTGTCTCAGTCCGGGCACGAACACGACGACCATCACCACTCGCATCATCACAACCACGATCACGCGCTTGACCGCAATCGCCACGACGCGCGTATTCGCGCGTTCTGTAGCGCAATCGATGATCCAGCGTCGTGGGCCGGCCTTGCCGCCTGGTGGCAGCTGCTCACCGACACACTGGGCGACCGGTTATTGCGCTGTAAGGGCGTGGTCAGAATTGCCGACACTGGCGAGGTAGTGTTCATCCAGGGTGTACAGCGCGTGTTCCATCGACCGGAACGTCTGCCCCGCTGGCCCGACGATGATCCCCGCTCGCGGCTGGTGTGTATTGCCCGAGACGCGAGCCATCAGGATATTGCGGCCACGCTTGCCGCGCTGCAGTTGCCGGCTGGCACGGATCCCCGCGCGGGGGCTTCCGAAATACGCGCCCGGATTACGGGTAACGCGTCGCCATCCCCACCCCGCTCCGGTACCATGCACTGACGCTCACGACTCGCCGTCAGGCCCCACCCGATGTCCGACAGTAACGACTGGTCCTTTCCCGAAGAACTTCGCCCGCGCGTACAAGACCTTGAGTTCGATCTGGTTGCCGCGCTCGACGCGGTGGTTGAACTTCGCGCCGAGATTCCCGACGAAGCCTTTACCGCCGCCACGCTGGGCACCGAGCGGGGCGGTAACGCTGTTGTCATCGATCAAGACGGTCTGGTGCTCACCATTGGCTACCTCATCACCGAGGCCCACACCATCTGGCTGACCACGCGCGCCGGCCGCGTCGCGCAGGCCTACCCGGTTGCCTACGACCAGGCCACCGGGTTTGGGTTGGTGAAGGCGCTGGCGCCGCTCGAGGTGCCGCCGCTTGCCCGCGGCAGCGCGGCTGAAGTGGGGCGCGGTGACCGTGTGTACATGCTGAGTCATGGCGGTCGCAGGCGTGCGCTTCGCACCAAAATTTCGGATAAGCGTGAATTCGCGGGGTATTGGGAATACCTGCTCGATGAAGCGCTCTTTACCTCGCCCGCGCATCCTGAATGGAGTGGCGCGGCGCTGCTTGATGGCTCCGGTCGTCTGATCGGCATTGGATCGCTGCTTACGCAGGAGTCCGATGACGGCGAAACCATTCAGGGGAACATGTCGGTGCCGGTTGATCTGCTCGAACCCATTCTTACCAACCTGCTCGAAACGGGTCAGTCGGGCCGGGCCGCACGTCCCTGGCTGGGCATGTATGTGGGCGAATCCGAAGGGCAGCTGGTGGTGGGTGGTGTCAGCCAGGGCGGGCCTGCCCAGCGTGCTGGCGTTCGAACCGATGACATGGTGCTCGATGTGGCGGGCGAGCGGGTCAGTACGCTTGGCGAATTTCTGCGCGCGGTCTGGAGTATCGGCCCAGCGGGCGTACCCGTGCCGATTACGCTTGCGCGCGGCGCAGATCTGCTCAGGCTCTCCATCCGCTCGATTGATCGCAACGATATGTTGAGCCGTCCTCAGCTTCATTGACTGATTCGAGGGAGTCCGCGTGAACACCGATTCCGGCGTCCAACACGAGCTTCAACAGTTTCTTGCCGCGCGCGACGCGCTGTTTGCGCATCGAACCGACTGGCAGCAGGCGGTCGCCGGCTTTCGCTGGCCGCAGCTGTCGCGCTTTAACTGGGCGCGCGATTATTTTGACGGCATGGCGCGCGGTAACGCAGCGCCCGCGCTTCACATCATCGAAGAGTCGGGTGAACAGGCGCGCCTCAGCTATGAAGACCTACGGGTGCGCTCGAACCAGGTGGCGTCGTTTCTGGTGGCCCTGGGCGCCCGGCGCGGTGATCGTATTCTGCTGATGCTGGGCAATGAGGTTGCGCTGTGGGAAACCATGCTGGCAGCCATCAAGCTGGGGGCGGTGCTCATTCCGGCCACCACGCTGCTGTCGGGCGATGATCTTGCCGATCGCCTGCGCAGAGGGCGAGTCCGGTGGGTGATCACCAACGCCGGTGGTACCGCAAAATTTGCAGCCTTGCCTCAGGACGCGCTTCATGGCGTGGGGCTCATATCGGTGCGCGCGCCAGCCGCGCCTGGTTGGACCGACTTCGCCGACAGCACCAAGGCCCCGCACGAGTTCACGCCGCCCGATCCCACGCGGGCCGACGACCCGCTGCTTGAGTACTTCACCTCGGGCACCACTGCGCGGCCCAAGCTGGTTCAGCACACGCAGGTCAGCTACCCGGTTGGGCATCTCTCCACGCTTTACTGGCTGGGTCTGAAGCCAGGCGATGTGCACTGGACGATCAGCTCGCCGGGGTGGGCCAAGCATGCCTGGAGCTGCTTCTTTGCGCCCTTCAATGCGCAGGCCTGCGTGTTCATTTACAACTACACGCGGTTCAACGGTCCTGCGGTGCTGGATGTGCTGGTGAAGCATCAGGTGAACACGCTGTGCGCGCCGCCCACCGTCTGGCGAATGCTTATTCTCGAAGATCTCGCGCGCTGGCCAGTCAAGCTTCGCGAGCTGATTTCAGCGGGCGAGCCGCTCAACCCCGAGGTGATCGAGCAGGTGCGGCGAGCCTGGGGCATCACGATTCGTGACGGCTATGGCCAAACTGAAACCACGGCGCAGATCGGCAATCCACCGGGCGCGCTTCTGAAGCTTGGTTCGATGGGGCGGCCGCTGCCGGGCTACACCATTGTGCTGCGGGACGCCGACGGCCAGCCGGCCGATGAAGGCGAAATCTGCATCGACCTGAGCGCGCGGCCGCTGGCGCTCATGAACGGCTACGCCGATGACCCCGACAAAACCGCCGAGGTCATGCGCGAGGGCTACTACCACACCGGTGATGTCGGCGTGCGCGACGCTGATGGCTACATCACCTACGTGGGTCGCGCCGATGACGTGTTTAAGGCCTCCGGTTACCGCATCAGTCCGTTTGAGCTTGAGAGCGTACTGATCGAGCACCCTGCGGTCGCTGAAGCGGCAGTGGTGCCATCACCCGACCCGGTACGCGGGTTTGTGCCCAAGGCCTATCTCATGACATCGCCTGGGCATGGGGCTGATGCCAACACTGCGGCCTCCATTTTTCGGTTCCTGCGCGAGCGCCTGTCGGCCTACAAACTGGTGCGCCGCATTGAGTTCGCCGAACTGCCCAAAACCATCTCGGGCAAGATCCGACGGGTGGAACTGCGCGGTCAGGAGAAGGGGCGACCTGCCACCGGTCGGAGAAATTCGTCGGAGTATTTCGAGGACGAGCATTTCCCTGGATGAGTTGCGGAAATCGATAAAGCCCCTTACAGTGGCCGATTACACTCCCGCGGTCGCAGGGGAGTAGCCTCACCGGCTGGATTGGTTGTTTTGATCCGGTCGGTTCGACAGTCCGTCATGACGAGGCAGGTGCCTCCGGGCTGTCGGGCGTAAAACAATTAACACAAGCCTGGCAAGACCTTCGATCAAGCGACCTCGCGTCGAGCTTGCCTATGGCTGACCAGGTTGTTCGATTGATCGTTATCTAAAGGTCTTGCCATGGAACTTTTTTCCGTCAATTGGTGGTCGGCACTCGCGGCCATTATTCTCATCGACCTCGTGCTTGCAGGTGATAACGCGATCGTTATCGCATTGGCCGCGCGGCGTCTGCCCCCGGATTTACAGCGGCGGGCCATCATCTGGGGAACGGTTGGTGCAATCGTGGTCCGGTCGGCCATGACCGTTGGCGTGGTCTGGCTGCTCAAAATTCCCGGCCTCATGCTGGCGGGTGGTTTGGGGCTGCTCTGGATTGCCTACAAGCTGCTGGCCGATACCGGCGGCGACGATGAGCATGAAGAAGGCGGGGCCACCACTTTCTGGGGTGCAATGAAAACCATCGTTATCGCCGACGCGCTCATGGGCGTTGACAACGTTCTAGGCGTAGCGGGTGCGGCGCAGGGCTCATTCGACCTGGTGGTGCTGGGCCTGCTCATTAGCGTGCCCATCGTGGTGTTTGGCAGTGCGATCGTGCTGCGCATGGTGCAGCGCTGGCCCATCATCATTCAACTCGGCGCGGGCGTGCTCGCATTTACCGCTGCAAAAATGGTGGTCAACGAGCCCTGGCTTGATTCGGTCTTTGATGGCACCGAGGCCGCCAAAGTCATGCTGCGCTGGGCCACGTATGCCGCGGCAGTCGCGGGTGTATTGCTGCTTGGCTGGTGGAACACCCGTCGGCGCGCCGCAGCCAGCGCCCGTACCGAATCGGTCTGATCGTTTCGCTTACAGGCCAATTACGGCAGAGGAGGCCTGGTCGTGGAAACCTTCGTTCTGTATTTCAACGACGCAGAGTTTGCCAAGCGCCAGCTGCTTGCCTTCATCGAGAATCGTTCGCCGGAGCGGTGGGTGCTGGTAGGGTGTCCACCGCGCTTACCCCGGCACAGTGGCCGATTTCTCTCTCAGCCTGCCTTAAAACGCTGGCGTGCCGACTGGACGCGCGAGGCTACGCAAGACATGGTGGCGCTCCTTGCCTCGCGCGGCCACCAGGTCAGCACCCGTGTGGCCCAGATGCCGCTGGTCGGATTTACGCGCCAGCTTCGTGGCGAGTTGGGGCAGGGTGCGCATCTGCTTGATGCGCGTCGCCCGCGTACGGGCTCTCCGCTTGAGCCCATCACGCAGGAGCAGCCTGACGAACCGAGCGGGGCGCCGGGTGCGGCCGGTGGCGCAATTGCGCTTGGGGCGCTCACCAATTTGGCGCCCGAGTAACCGACACCCGGGGCGGCGGCGCGCCGACCGACGGCACCGATGACCGAGTGATTGTCCTGGTCTTGCCGGGCCCGAGCAAGTATCATTCACGGGTTTCCTGCAGCACATCATTATCACAACGAAACACGGGGCCGACCTGGTTTCGACGTGGGTAACGAAGCGGCACGGGGCATGCCGAGGCGCCAAGTCCTCGTAAATCCTTTGGCAAACCAACAAACGCCAACGACGAGCGTTTCGCTCTCGCGGCTTAAACCCCGCGAGCGCCGCAACAGTCAGCCGATGGGCTGGGCCTAACCGGGCAACCGGAAGGGCTGCGGTGTAACTTCAATCGGATAGCGCCCGGGCCGGGTTACTTGGTTCGGGGGCGAAACTCAAGGTAACTGGGTGTGGGTCGGCCTGTCGACCGGCTAAGCCTGCACCGAGACCCAAGTAGATCGACTAAGCATGTAGAACTGGTCGTAGAGGACTTGCGGACGCGGGTTCGATTCCC
>CAZORB010000211.1:0-5484 GCA_964581825.1 uncultured Bordetella sp. | reverse complement strand
AGGCTTGCCGAACGCGCCAACAACTTCGGCAACCAGCTATCGGGCGGCGAGCAGCAGATGCTCGCCATTGGCCGCGCGCTCATGACCAATCCCGAGCTGCTCATTCTTGATGAGGCGACCGAGGGTCTGTCACCGCTGATCCGTCAGGAAATCTGGGGAGCGCTGGCCACCGTTCGGGCAGAAGGCATGTCGATTCTGGTTATCGACAAAAATCTTCGGCCGCTACTTGAACTGTGCGACCGACACTTAATCCTGGAGAAAGGGCGCGTGGTGTGGTCGGGCAGTTCCGCCGACCTACGCGCCGACCAGACGGTTCAGCAGAAGTATTTGAGCGCGTGAGGCCGGGCAGCGGGCAGCGGGCAGCGGCGGACATTCCGGCGGAATTAGGGCTGAAAATCTAAACATTAATGTTAGATTTTCATGGTATTTTTAGGCCATGATTCTCAGACCCCACCACTTCGAAAGTGTTTTGCAACGGCTCGCAGAGTTTCCTGTGGCTGCAATCATCGGAGCTCGCCAGACCGGCAAGACGACGCTCGCCCGCGCAATTGCAGCCAACTGGGGGGCCAATGCTCACCACTTTGACCTGCAAGATCCACGGTCAGACGCCCTCCTGTCATCGCCAATGCTTGCGCTCGAACCCCTGCGCGGACTGGTCGTCCTCGATGAGATCCAGCGCCGTCCCGATCTGTTTTCTGTCCTTAGGGTGCTCGCAGATCGACCTGACTCACCCGCGCGCTTCCTGATCCTCGGATCTGCGTCGCCTGACTTGATACGGCGTAGCGCTGACAGCCTCGCCGGTCGAATTGCGTACCACGAGCTTCCTGGTATTGACGCGCTGGAGTTGTCGGCGTCGTCACATGACCGCCACGACGGACTCGACTCCCTTTGGCGCCGCGGTGGGTTTCCTCGTGCCCTTCTGGCGGCGAGCGATACGGCAAGTGAACGCTGGCGGCGCGAATTCATCCGAACTTTTCTGGAGCGTGATATTCCGGAGTTGGGAATCAGATTAGCGCCGGCGACCCTGCGCCGGTTCTGGATGATGCTCGCCCACTACTCGGGGCAGCTTTGGAACGGCGCTGAACTCGCCAGGGCGCTGGGGGTATCTGAACCAACCGTTCGCAGATACCTGGATATCCTGGCGGGGACGTTCATGGTTCGCGTACTGACACCCTGGTATGTGAATTCTGGTCAGCGAATCGTGAAGTCGCCCAAGATCTATCTCTCTGACAGCGGGATACTGCATAGCCTGTTGGAGATCAGTCCGACACGAGATGCATTGCTCGCCCACCCTCGGGTGGGCGCCTCATGGGAAGGGTTCGCAGCGCATCAGGTGGTGCGCGCCCTGCGGGCCGATTGGCAAGACTGCTACCACTGGCGCACTCACACCGGTGCCGAACTCGACCTTCTCATCAACCAAGATTCACAACGACTCGGTTTTGAGTTCAAACGCAGCGATTCACCTAAACTGACGGCATCGATGCGGTCAGCGCGGTCAACATTGAAGCTTGATAGATTGACAGTGATACACGCAGGCGATCGTGCGTTTCCGCTGGGCGATGGCGTTGACGCGATACCCCTGGAGATGTTTGTGGCAGAGCATGTAGCGCGAAACGCCGGCTGATGACGCCTGTGATGTTCACCGCGGATTAAAAAGATTGCGAAGCTTTTTACCGCGCGCATCACGGTACACATCAAAGTCGCGATCAAGCGACACTACATGCGCAATGTCGAGCCGCGCAGCGGCTTCAGCGATCGACGCATCGGCCAGATCAAGTGGCAGGCTAGCAAACCGCTGACAGATTGCGGCAACATTGCCGAGCGAGCCCTGCGGCGGGCTGTCCAGCCTGACCGCCCCGCGCTGCACCCAATCGAGAAAATCGAGCGCCGCAAGATTGTGAACGCGCCTGGCGAGCAGCGCGCATACCTCGGTGAGCACCGGCCAGGTGCTGTGAAGCTTGACGTGCTGATTGGATTCGAGCCACGCCACCGCAGCCGGATGCCAGCGGTCGGTACGGTTGAAAAGTGCGAGCAAAGGTCCGCTGTCAATCAGCGCGTTGCGCGCTGGGCGAGACCGAAACCAGCGGGGGTCGGGCTCGGCTGCGGACAGCAAGCTGCGCGGACTCATGCCCCCCTCGCTGCCTGGCGCTCTTCCCACACTTCGGCGAGCGCCCGCTTGCGCTGCGAGGCGAGTTCGGCAGGACCCGCATGACGCCCAAATACTTCGTGGCCAAGATGCCAGGCGGAGTCGAGCTCGGGCTCTTTTACGAGATAGGCGCTTAATGCGTCGCGGATGATCTCGCTGATGGAGCGTCCTTCCTGCAGACACCGCTGCCGTAGCGCCGCCTCGAGTGGCTCGGGTAGTTTGACGGTGGTGGTCATGACGGGGTTTTGAATTAGGTAATATCGTTGATATTACCATGGCGGAGCGGGCTCATCAAAGGTCGACGCCGGCGAGCATCGCCGCGTTTAACTAATAGGAAAATGCTCTCTTGCGAGCGATCGCATCTCGGCCTCTGTTCTCTGCGAGTTGGAGGCTAACAGCCACAGTTCGAACCGGGCACGCAAGCGCATGCCCGCATGAACCGCAAAACCCGACTCATTGATTAGCGCGCGCAAGGTGCTGAGCGTATAGCCGCTTTTATGTTCCATCCAGGTATGCCCCTGCGCCCGTCCCTGCGCAACCAGCCCCTGGTGGCTAAAAATGATGTCGTAGGGGCGGATCCCGGCGTAGGCCACATCAAACAGGCGGTCCTGAGCCACCATCTCGGCAGCCGCCTGCAGATCCGGACATATCAGCAGCATCAGGCCATCTGGCTTCAGCACCCGACGCCATTCGCGTAGCGCCGGTAGCGCCTGGTCGAGATACAGATGCTCTATGCAATGCGACGAGAACACCATATCGACTGCGCCGCTTGTTACCGGGGTGAGGTCGTGTGCGGCGGTCAGAACGTCCGGAAAAACAGAAGGGTCAGCGTCTACTCGCAGTTCGCGCCAGCCCTGCCCCGTTAGCGCGCGCGGCCGCAGACCGCTGCCTGAGGGACCACTGCCAATATTGAGCCAGGTTCGCACGATCAGGTCGGTCTGCGACAACGTGACGCTCCAAGCCCCAATCCAACGCAGCACATTCGATGTGTCATCACCCCTCTCCGTATTTCGCAAGATAGCGGTTGCACGCAGCCGCCCACTCCTGCGACTGCACCGATTCGCCACGACTGAAGTGAGTAACCGCGATGGGCCAGGTACCAAGCGACAGCCCGGCACGCTCGGCTGATCGGCAAAAATCAAGGTCGTAGAGGTGAAAGCCGAAAGACGGATCAAACCGTACACCTGACTCATGTAATCGGTCCGCGCGCGCGGCGATCAGGACACCGTCGATCATGCGCACTCGTGCCGGTGCGGGTCCATAGGTGGAAATGGCGCCTGTGCCAGGCGCGCCATGAGCGACCGCGCCACTCAGGTGGGGATGGTCAAAGTCGCCGACATGTCGCACGCCATCCACCTCTCGGCCAGGCTTAAGGTACCAGGTCTCCTGCCCGTGCTGCCGACGCATATTGCCCGCCACCCCGACCACATCAAATTGCTGGAGCGCCTCGATGACCCGGGCGCCTGCCATCCAGTCATCAATGAACACATCATCATGGACGAATACCAGACGCGCGCTGCGCGGCGCCTCATCGATCGCCTGGTTGTAGCAGGCACCAAGCGCCAGTCGGTTATCGGAATAGAGCCGCAGACTCAGGGGGGTAAGCTGACCAACCCGCTTCAGCGACCGTGCGAGCGGGGAATTCTCTTCGAATTGCGACTGGCTCATGCGAGTCGCGGCAACGACAATCAGCGGTCCAGTCACGATCGGCAGTGCGTACGCCACATCAGGCGGATGGCGTCCTGAAGCGCGCGCGCATGCCGATCGATGTCCCAGGCCAAAGCGGCCTGCTGACGCGCGCGAAGACCCCGCTTCAGTTCAAGCAAAGCCTGCCGGTCGCGCGCCATCTCTGCCGCCACCGCCACGTAGTGATCATCATCGCGCGCCACCCAGTCATCGAGCCTCAGTGCAGTCATAAAGCTTGCGCCCATCCGCGACACAAAATGCTGACCAGCCAAGACCACCACCGGCACCCCCATCCAGAGCGCCTGCATGGTGGTGGTTCCCCCGTTGTAGGGCACCGTATCAAGCGCGATATCGACATCTTCATACTCAGCCATCATGTCGGTTAAGCCAACTGGCCCCCGGAACTCGAGTCGGGACGCGTCAATACCCTGCGCGGCAAACCGCGCCTTGAATGCCGCCACCGCCCCGGCATCATTGAAACTGGGCGCCTTCAATAGCAGCCGAGAGGCTGGCACCGCCTTCAAGACCTTGGCCCAGAGCGCAATAGTTCGGGGTGTGAGCTTGGGCGCATTGTTGAACGACCCGAAGGTGAGCAGCCGCGACGCATGCGCGGCACCGTAACTCGGATACGGATAATCAGTTTCAGGATGAAAGCAGAACACGGTTCCGGGAAGCCGAAGTACCCGTTCGCTAAACAGTGAGTCGCTCTCTGGAGGCGCCACAGTGTTGTCAGCAATCAGCCAATCGATGTTGGGAACCCCAGTGGAGCCGGGGTAGCCAAGGTAACTCGCCTGCACTGGCGCAGCACGCTGCGCGAGCATGCTCATCCGATTCAGGCTGGTGTGCCCCGCCAGATCAAGTAGCACGTCGATGCCGTCTACTTCGATGCGCCGGGCAAGCTGACCGTCGGGCCAGGCGGCACACTCTACCCAGCGCGCCACCCGCTTTCTGGCCAACCGGGTCTGATCGTCATACGAGACGCCAGTGAAATACACGGTAAGCTCAATCGCAGCAGGGTCGAGCCTCGCGAGAATCGGCTGCATGAAAATATTGACGGGATGCTGGTGATGAAAGTCAGCGGTCACCAGCCCGACTCTCAACTTCCGGTCGGGATCGCGCGGATTCGAAAATGAGTCCACTGACCGTGCGCCCTGCCCCATGGCTGCAAACAGCCGCCGATGGAGGTCAGCCACCTGCTGCGCGCTCAGAGAATCGCTGTAGAGCGAGGCCATGGCGGCGCTTGAGCGCATCTTCGAAAAAGGCCCCTCAGACTCACCCATCTCGCGATACAGGGCGAGCGCCTGATCTGCATCGCCACGTCGACCTGCAATCGAGGCCCGCATTGAGCGTGCACCAGGTTGCGGGGCCAGCGCCTCGGCCCGCGCGAGCGATTCGAGCGCTTCATCCATCTGCCAGCTTTCCGCGTAGGCGTGGGCGAGGTTCCAGTGAGCGGAAGCGCTGTCCGGGTAGAGCGCCACGCAGCGCTGAAGGACCTGTTGCGCCTCCTGCCAGAGGTTGAAGCGAAAGGACGTTTCGGCAAGCCTTGCGAGCGTGGATTCAGCGGTTGCCGCGCTGGCGCGCTCGAAGGCTCGGTGGGCCTCCTGGTCAAGCCCCAGGCGCATCAGAATTTCGCCGAGGTCGATCTGCATCTC
>CAZORB010000210.1:0-5488 GCA_964581825.1 uncultured Bordetella sp. | reverse complement strand
AACTGGCTCGCGGCCAGTGGCTTGGCAGAGGTGCGAGCCTCGGCATTCTGATTGATAACCGTGACTGGCGGTTCGTCGCAGCGCTTCCGCAGCTCGGCACGCATCTGTTCGAGGGAGGTCTGCTGAGTGCAGACATCCGAATCAAGGGCCAGCAGTCGCTCAATCTGGTCGCAATCAAGACTGAAGTGATGCCCTTCGAGCAGGGGCAGCTGCCCTCACCGGTACTGGGCATGGCTGGGGGCGGCGAGATCGCGGTGCAAGCGGGCGATCCCAAAGGGCTTGCAGCAGCTGAGCCATTTTTCAGGGTGCAGGCGCAGTTACCTGCGCCCGCGGTCGCTGACGAGGATCTTCGCAGGCTCCACGGCCGCCTGGGGACCATGCGCATCACGCTGGCGTCATCGCCGCTCCTCGCGCAATGGGAGCGCAGCGCTCGGCAATTCCTTCAGCGGAAGTTCCGGGTATGAGTGCAATGACGCAGCGTCTGCTGCCACTTGAGAAACTGCCCGAGGGATTGGATGCGTGGGTGCATCGCGCGCAAAGCTGGGTGAGGCGCCGCCCCGGCCAGGCGCGGCGGCTTCGCTCGGAAGCGGCGCGCTGCAGCCAGCGCAGTGAGGCGATGGCAGGGCTCGATTCGCATGCCCTCAACGCGGCGCTGCTCGAGGCGCAGGAACGCGCGCGCCGTGATCCGCTCGAACTTAAGGGAAAGCTTTCAGACGCAATGGCCGCGCTCGGTCAGGTGGCTCGACGTGAACTGGGGCTGCAGCCCTATCCGGTGCAGTTCATGGGCGCTCTGGCGCTTCACGAGGGGTGGGCCGCCGAGATGGCTACCGGCGAGGGTAAGACGCTCACGGTGGCCATGGCGGCTGTCGTGATGGCGTGGAGTGGGCGTCCGTGTCATGTCATCACCGCCAATGACTACCTTGCCGAACGCGATGCGCAGTCAATGAAGCCTCTGTTCGAGGCCTGCGGGCTTACGGTTGATTCGGTCCATGACCGGATTCCCCCAGGGGAGCGAGCAAGCCGCTATGCGGCGGATGTCGTCTACGTTACACCCAAGGAACTGCTCGCGGATTACCTGCGCGATCAGGTCGATACGGCAACCGGGGCCGACCCGGCATGGCAGGCGTTTCAGCACTGGATGGGGACCCATCGCGGGACGGCTGGTTCCGGCGGCGTGCTGGTTCGTGGGCTGCACTCGGCGATCGTTGACGAAGCCGACAGCGTCCTGATTGATGAGGCCGTGACGCCTCTTATTCTCTCCTCGAGGCGTCCCAGCCGCGGCTTGAGTGAGGCGGTGGTCATCATGGCCCAACTCGCGTCGCGCCTTGTTCCGGATACTGACTATCGGGTTGTGACACGAACCCGCGTGATCGAGCTGAAAGATGGTGCGTTCGATGCATGTGAGCGCATCGCGTCAGAGCTGCCACCAGTCTGGCGTCCAGCGCCGCGACGCGAAGAACTTCTGCGTCAGGCGCTGCAGGTGCGTCACTTCTTCCGCGCTGGGCATGAGTACCTGGTTGACGACGGCAAAGTGGTACTGCTCGATGAACTCACTGGGCGCATGGCGGTTGGCCGAACGCTCACGGCTGGGATGCATCAGGCGGTTGAGGCTCGCGAGGGCGTTGAGATCACTGATCCCAATGAATCGCTCACGCAGATGAGCTCACAGGCGTTCTTCCGGGGCTTTGCGCGCCTCTCTGGCACATCGGGCACCTTGGCTGAGGCCGCGAGCGAACTGTGGCAGGTGTATCGGCTAGCGGTCATCCGCATTCCCACGCATCGTGCTCGTCAGACTGTGATCCGACCGGCGCGACTCATGCGCACGCAAGATGCGAAATGGCAGGCGGTCGCTGCAGAGGTTGACGCGCTACATCGCCAGGGACGCGCGATTCTAGTGGGTGTGCGCAGCGTGGAGTCGAGCAGCCTGCTTGCCGAATCGCTACGGGATCTTGGTATTGAGGTCCGCGTACTGAACGCTATCCATCATGCGGCGGAGGCGGAGATCATTTCGTATGCGGGCGAGCCCGGCCGCATCACGATAGCCACCAATATGGCCGGGCGAGGAACCGATATCCGGCTGGCCCCCACACTTGTGCGAGACGGTGGGTTGCACGTGATCATCGCTGAGGTCAATGAGTCCGCGCGTATCGACCGGCAGCTCGCCGGTCGGTGTGGACGCCAGGGTGATCCAGGCAGCGTTTCGGCCTATCTCAGTCTTCAGGATGCGCTCGCCCTTCGCTATCTGCCGCGCTGGTTGCGCGTGGCGCTCGGCGCATCGGTGTTTGCCAACGCCTCTTGGGCGTCGACCTTCGCACGGGCAGCCTTCCGATGGGCTCAGCGACGTGCGGAGGCGGATGCTTTCCAGCGCCGCCTGTCCGTGCTGCGCCACGACGAGTGGACAGCGTCCGCATTGCCGTTTTCCCCGCGACAGGGAGATTAATTGCTATGTCGACGCTTCATCTCCCAGCCCTGACACGCTATTGCCTCACCAATCAAGCGAGGATCGTTCAATGAAGCGCGCAAAGCCGTTTCGGCGCAAGACTTTACTGGACGGTTTCCGTCGCAGCCGTACGTCGGTCGAGCGCCTGGAAGATCGGTTATTGCTGTCGGCTGACCCTCTTGTAAAGGTGCGTGCCGCCGACGCGGAGCAGCCTCTGGCGGTTGAAAACCTTGCCTACACGAAAAACGCTAAACCCAATGTGCTGCAGGGCATGGAGACCCTGTCGAGCATCGCAACGCTGATCGACCTCACCCGGCCCGTCTCCCAGCAAAGCACGAAGCTTAATTGGGCGGGCTCAAGCGCAAGCCTGCTCACGCTCAATTCAACCCTTGAGTCACTCGTTCTCGATCTCGGTGACGGCGATTCCCGAACCGCTCTCAGCCAGGATATTGATGGCCGATTGCGGCTCACGCGTGAGCAGGGCTCCGATCTCTACGATCTGGTGTTTGCCAAGCCCAGCCGCGTGCTGGGTTTACGAGGTGGAGGCGGCATCGACAAGGTAGTGCTCAATTCTGTCGACCTCGGTTCCACCAAGCTCAATGTCCTTGCCGAGGAGATTGAGTTGCGCAAGGACGGCGTGCTATCCGGTAGTGCTGATGTAGAGCTTGTTGCCAGCAGCACATTCTCGGGCGACCTTGGTCTGGCACTTCCGGGTACCCACACACTGGAGCGCAAGGCCAGCATCGATATCGCTGGGTCGATTAACGTCCAGGGCGATGTCCTGCTGACCGCAGACGTACTCGTTGGTTTGGAACAAGACGTCAATCTGGTTGGTGCCTACACCTTAAAGGGAACAACAGAATCTCGCGTAAGCGTCCACGACGGCGCGAGCGTCACGGCAAGATCGCTTTCCGTGAGTGCGTTGACAGACTCACGGTGGGCGCTGGCGGTTAATGACGGCGTGGTCGGTGGGCGCCTGGTCCTCAACCTGAAGCAGGACACGCGGGCCGATATTGAGGCCGGGGTGCGGTTGAAGTTATCCCCCGCGGTGAGCGCCGGTAGCGTTGCATCCAAGGGTCTCGTGGTTCAGGCGGCCGACTGGCTCGACACGAGCCTCACATTGGATATGGACGACGGCAGCATCAGTGGTCTGTCGAAGGGGATAGGGCCGGACGGCGGTGTGCTGCAGGGCTTCGAACTCGGGTGGACGCAGGTCGACCTGGCAAGAACGACCGTCGCAAGACTGGGCGGTAGCGAATCTGGAGACCCGCTTCTCACGCTGTCGGGTCCGTCAGATCAACCGGCTGGTCAGGTTCATGTCGTGGCAGCCAGCACGGATGGCCGGGGAGACGCCGACGGTGAGAATGCAGGCATCTTCGGGACCGTGAAGTCGAATCTCGTTGGCCTGCACATCAATAATGTCGTGCACGACGTTCGGGCCTCGGTGTCTAACGCAAAGTTGAGTGCGACGGCGCTCAACATCTATGCCACCAACGATGCGACCTATAAGGCCAAGGGCAAGATCGCAAAAAACGATGTCTCGGGCAATACCGAGGCTTGGGTCGATACCCTGGACATCGATGCGGGGGGCGCTCTACAGACTATTGCAATTGATCGACCGATCTACGAAGCGATCAGTGAGGGATTTTCTGCGGATATCCCAAAGCTTGAATCGATCAAGGTCGGGGTCGCGTCGGCCAGCAACATTGTCAATCGTCTCGTGTCTGCGCGGGCTTCGAACAGCACCATAGAAGCGGGTGGTATTGCCATCCTGGCAGACAGCCGTGGCGAACTGTCTGTGGTACTGGAGTCGATGGCGGTCTCCGATACGTCGGGAGCAGCAGGTACCTCGGGTGCTTCAGGCGCTTCAGGCGCTTCAGGCGCTTCAGGCTCTTCAGGCGCTTCAAGCCGTGGCATGGCGTTCGGCGGAGTGTTTGCCTGGAATCAGCTGACAGGGTCGGTTCAGGCATTCGTTGATAACAGCAGCATTGAAAGCCGGGACGGATCGTTTACGGTGCAGGCGAGCAATTCCACCAGCCTGGACGCCTATACCAAGGCCGGCACGGCGGTGGAGCAATCGGGCGGCGCGGCGGCGGGTGCATCCCTGGCGTTTAACGCCGTGGGTTGGAAGATGCAGGAAGGCGGTATCAACGCCGGTATAGACGCTGCGCTTGGAACCGACCTTTCAACGACCACCGACTCGTCCCTGCTGACCCATTCCTTCGTCCGTGCAAGCGATGTTCGAGCGGCGGGCGATATCAGCGTCACCGCCAGTGACGCCGTGCAGTTGAAGTCTCGGATCACCAATTCGTCAGCCGTCTCGGGTGGCGCTTCTTCCACCGGTCTGTCGGTTGGCGCATCGCTCGTCGTGGCGGGCAATCGCGTAAGAACCGATACCCGTGCGTATGTGGATGGCCGCAAAGCGGCCGCATCCGCATCGAATGGATCGATGCATGCCGGGGGCGATGTTCTTGTATCGGCCACTGATGAGGCGAGCATTGTTGCGAAGGTCTTCCTGTCCGCCGAAGTCGAGGGTGGCGGCAGTGGTTTGGCGGCTGGTGGCGTCATCGCCCGTAACGATGTACGCGCCGGTGTCCAATCCGACATCCTGGCGCTTGAAATCGACACCGATGGCAACTTCGATGTGCTGGCCTCTGCGGAAACGCAGATCGAGGCCGAGTTGTCTGGCGAGGTGACAGTCGCGGGGGAAGATACGGCCGGTGGCACAGGCGGTGCGGCGTCCGGTACCGCCTTGAACGGCCTGGTCGCCAGCAACATGATTCTCCTGGATGTCACGGCTTTCATTCGCGATAGCCTGGTGGAATCAGGCGGCAGTCTGAGCCTCGAGGCCGAGAATCAGGCCTTGATCAAGGCTGAGAACTCACTCAGCACGGACAGCGCGGGCGCGGCTGTAGGCCTAGTCCTGGCCTTCAATACGATTGGCTGGAAAGCGCAGAACGTCTTTTCAAGCGCTCTTGACACCTTCATTGGTAGCGACAGTCTGGGTAGCGCGCAACCGGCGGCAGTTCTCGCTGAAATCAGCGGGTC
>CAZORB010000209.1:0-5619 GCA_964581825.1 uncultured Bordetella sp. | reverse complement strand
CGCAGTCACCAGGATGCGATCGATCACCTGCTTTCAGCACTGGATCGGGCGCCTGCGCTGCGTGGCACGCTCAAAGTCGTTGGCCATCGGATTGTTCATGGCGGTGGACACTTTGAGCGCCCCATCCTTCTGACCGATCAGGTGGTGTCGGTGCTCGAGGCGCAGGTGCCGCTTGCGCCGCTTCATCAGCCGCACAATTTGGCGGGTGTGCGGGCGCTTGCGTTGCGCGCGCCACAACTGCCGCAGGTCGCCTGTTTCGACACCGCTTTTCACGCAACCCAGCCGCCGCTTCACACCACCTATGCGCTGCCAGCTGAGATGCGCAACCAGGGCGTACGGCGCTATGGATTTCATGGTCTGTCGTATCAGTCGATTGCCGATCGGCTGCCGGGTATTGCTGGCGGGTTGGCACACGGTCGCGTGATCGTCGCGCATCTCGGTAATGGCGCGAGCGTCTGCGGGATGCGTGAATGCCGGTCGGTCCGCACGTCAATGGGCATGACTGCGCTTGATGGCCTGGTGATGGGAACCCGGCCCGGCAGTGTCGATATCGGTGTCGCGCTGCATGCGATCACAGCACTCGGTATGGATGCGGATGCGCTGTCGCACGCGCTCTACGACCGAAGCGGCCTGCTCGGACTCTCAGGTCTCAGTCATGATGTACGTACGCTGCTCGCCAGCCAGGATCCGCGAGCGGCGTTTGCGCTCGATATGTTCTGCGAGCGCGCTGCCCAGGAGATCGCAGCCACCGCAGTCGCGTTGGGGGGCTGCGAATTGCTGGTCTTTACAGCCGGTATTGGTGAGAACAGTCCGCAGATTCGGGCGCGAATCTGCAGCAGGCTTGAGTGGATGGGGTTGAAGCTTGACGGCCGCGCCAACCAGGTGGGCGAGGCGGTGATCAGCGATGCGTCGAGCAGCATCGCTGTTCGGGTGGTCCCGACCGATGAGGAATCTGTGATGGTTCATGCCTGCCTCGCCGAGCTCGAGCGGGCAGGCTAGGTCGACGCGTTCGCGTCCTCGCGATCAGACAGCGCCGGCCGCGCGCAGCCGGGCGATGCCATCCGCGTCGTAGCCTAATTCGCCGAGGATGCTGTCGCTGTGCTCGCCCAGCCGCGGCACCGGGTCGAAGCGGGCCTGGGTCTGCGCAGGTGGCATCAGCGCCGGCACGGGGCCCGATTCGGTCTGCACCGTCTGCCAGCGGCCCCGCGCGGCGAGTTGGGGGTGCGCCCAGAGCCCTGCAATCGTATTGACTTCGCCAAACGCGATACGCGCCTGTTCAAGTAGCGCGGTGACCTGCTCAGCAGTCATCTTTGAAAACCGGGCTTCGATCAGCTGGTGGACTTCGTCTCGCGCTGCGAGCCTGCGCGAGTTGCTGTCAAAACGCGGATCGGTGGAGAGCGCAGCATCGCCCAGCACATGCTCGCAGAAAGACTGCCACTCGCGCTCATTCTGGATGCCAAGCATGACCGAGCGGCCATCGCCGCATGCGAACGGGCCATAGGGGCAGATGGAGGCATGCATGGCGCCTGCACGCGCGGGCGGTGGCGCGCCGTCAAACGCGTAGTACAGCGGAAACCCCATCCACTCGGCCATCGATTCGAGCATGGACACGTCAATCCGGCACCCGACGCCGGTCCGCCCGCGCTTCAGAAGCGCTGCGAGGATGGCGCTGTACGCATACATCCCAGCAGAAATATCGACGATCGAGCATCCCGCCTTGGCCATCTGGTCGGGCGTTCCTGTGATCGATAGAAATCCTGATTCGCTTTGGACCAGCAGGTCGTAGGCCTTGCGGTCGCGGTACGGCCCATCCGAGCCGTAGCCTGAGATGTCGCACACGATCAGCGCCGGATGAGCGGGCGCGAGTGACTCATGGTCAAGTCCCATTCTGGCGGCAGCGCCGGGCGCAAGGTTCTGCACGAGCACATCGGCGCGAGCGATGAGGCGTTTGAGCGCTTCCAGGCCCTCTGGCTGCTTGAGGTCGAGGGTCAGGCTTTCTTTCGATCGATTGGTCCAGACAAAGTGCGAGCTCAGACCGCGTACTCGGGTGTCATAGCCGCGGGCGAAGTCTCCGCCATCGGGCCGTTCAATTTTGATGACGCGTGCGCCGAGGTCAGCGAGCTGGCGGGTGCAGAACGGTGCGGCAATCGCCTGTTCGAGCGACACAACGGTGATGCCGTCCAGAGGAAGCGTGGAGGAGTTCATAGGCGGGATGCGGGGGGCCGGACGCCCGGTGTCGGCCTATCATCAGGCGGACGGTGGGCGCTTGGGCTCGGAGTCAGTGGGGGTGGGGGCTGCCGCGGGCGCGGCTGAAGAAGGCGCCGATGGCGCGGCTGTCACGGGCTCAGCGGTGGGCGGGGGCTCAGGCGGCAGGTAGCGGCGCGCGAGCGTCATGTAGAGCGGCGGGGAGAATAGCCGCGAGATCCAGCTTGCGAACAGGGCGACCGCCATCAATGCGATTACCTTGGAATAGCCGTCGACCATCTCCATCACGATGATGAACGAGGTAAGCGGGGCCTGAGTGGCCGCCGCAAGAAACCCCGCCATCGCCAGTACCAGCAGCATGCCAGCGTGTTCGGGATGCCCCAGCAGATGCGTGAGCGCGTGGCCCAGCCCGGCGCCGATGCTGAGTGAGGGTGCGAAGATTCCGCCGGGCAGCCCACTGAGATACGACACAAAGGTGGCAGCCAGTTTGAAGAAGAAGAAGTACCAGGGCAGTTGGTCGCCATCGCCCTCGAGCAGGGCCCGGGTTGGCTCATAACCAGTACCAAAAATAGCGCCAGCGGTAAGCGATCCCATGAGCGCAATCAGCAGGCCGCAGAAGCCGGCGAACACGAATGGACGGCGCTTGCGAAAATCGGCGATGGGTCCCGTCCAGCCCAGCGCTGCCTTAATGAGCATTCGGGCGAAAAGGCCCCCTGCGACGCCGCTGGCAAGTGATGCAACGATGACCCAGACGAGCAGATCGCCGGTTTCGGCTGCGATGAGAATGTGTCCGAAATAGTGGCCGCCGCCAATCAGCGCCTGCGACACCACCCCAGCCAGCACGATGGCGATGATGATCAGCCCAGTGACTCGCGTGCCGACGCTTCGGGTCATTTCTTCGATGGCGAACATGATGCCTGCGAGCGGCGTGTTGAACGCGGCGGCGATGCCCGCCGCGCCGCCCGCCACAATCAGATGCTCGCGGCTGATATGAAGCGATCGCGGCAAATACTTGTGCAGTTCATGCATCAGCGACGCGCCGACCTGCACGGTCGGGCCCTCGCGGCCAAGCGAGAAGCCCGCGCCCACGGCGCTGGCGCCCACGAGAATCTTGCCGGCGATGATCTTGAGCGAGAGCAGCGGATGCGGTCTTTCGGCCTGGGGTGCTGACAGATGCGCAAGTGTTTGCGGAATGCCGCTACCCTCCGCACCCGGAAAATACCGGCGCGTAATCCAGAGCAGCAGCACGCCGCCCGCCGGCGTCAGCACCCAGGGAATCCACGGAAACTCGGAGTAGAGCAGCTGAAACTGGTTGCCAAACCAGTCCGCGAGTTTTGCGAAGGCAACCGCCAGCAGGCCAACCCCGACCGCGCCCAGCCAGAAAGCGAGCCTGCCGAACCAGAGTCTGAGATAGGCAAGGTTTCGGCGACGAGCCGGCAGCAACCCCACGATGCGAGAGAGCAGCGTGCGCGGCGGCGGGGGCTCGGTTGAACCGGGTTTGGAATCGTTCGGGGGCTGCAAGGGGATCTCCGCTTGCGCATCGATGGCGTGCGCCGCGCGATCGATATTGTGCGCCATCGACACAGCCTGTGTCCGGCGGCGCATAGAATGCGCGGACCGCGTGACCCCGAGCCAGCCCCCGCCGCTCCCGAAATACGACGATTCCGATGCCGGCCGTTTCATTGCTTCCCGAGTGGTTTTCCGAGCTCAGGCGCCCAGGCGTCATTCGCGCCGACCTGGCTGCCGGCCTCACTGGTGCGGTGGTGGTACTACCGCAGGCGCTGGCCTTTGCAACGCTGGCTGGCATGCCGCCGCAGTACGGGCTGTACACGGCGATCGTGCCCTGCATCATTGCTGCGCTGTTTGGTTCGAGCCGGCTGATGGTGACCGGGCCCGCTAACGCCATTTCGCTCACGGTGCTCGCGTTGCTTGCGCCGCTCGCCACGCCTGGCAGCGCCGCGTACGTGACGCTCGCGATCACGCTGAGCTTTATGGTGGGTGTGCTGCAGCTGGCCGTGGGGCTCACCCCGGTAGCCAAGCTGGTTGATCGTGTTCCGCATAGCGTAATCGTCGGTTTCACCGCTGGCGCGGCCGTTCTGATCATCAACTCTCAGGTACGGACGCTCCTTGGGCTCGACTGGCCCAGAGGGCTGAGCGTTTTCGAGACACTTTTACGGCTGAAGCAGGACATCGGCCAGATCCATTTGCCGACCGCCGCCGTAGCAGCTCTGACCATCCTGATTTGCGTGGTGGCCAAGCCCTGGAACCGGCGGGTGCCCTATATGCTGGTGGGCGTCGTGGGGGGAGGCTTGGGCGCTGCGGCGCTGGTTGCGGTCGGTGCGGGCGAGGGGCTTGTCTTCACCGATGAGCTTGCGTCGGCATTGCCGCCCCTGTCGATGCCCGATCTGTCGCCGGCGACGCTGCAGATGTTGGCGATGCCAGCGTTAGTGATGACGCTGCTCGCACTTGCCGAAGCGGTATCGATCGCGCGGGCCATCGCGCAGCGCTCGGGGCACTCGCTCGACGGTCCTCGGGAAGTTCGGGCCCAGGCCTTCGCGAATCTGGCCGGATCGGCCTTTTCCGCCTATCCGGCAAGTGGTTCGTTCAATCGGTCGGGCGTCAACGTCGAAGCGGGAGCGGTCACGCCGCTTTCAGCGATCAGCGCGGCACTGCTGCTGGTGCTGGTGGTGACACTCGTTTCCCCGCTGGCCCGCTGGCTACCGCTCGCTGCGGTGGCCGGCGTTCTCCTGATGGTTGCAGTGGCCCTCATCGATCGCCGCGAGATTCGAGCGGTTGCCGCCGAAGGGCCGGCCAGCTTTGTGGCGATGGTCGTGACCTTCGCGCTGACGGTGACGGTGTCGCTGGAGTGGGCGATTCTGCTTGGACTGCTCTGCCATGCGGTGGTGGCAAGGCTTCGGCGGTGAGGGGTGCGTTTCGCTGCGTGCTTGCGCGGGGCGGCGGCTGGGGGTGGGAGGCAGGGTGCGGCTCGACTGGCTGCGCCGGCGCTGGCGCGCCGGTGCCCCCGCTGAGCGGCTGAGAGCCGGGGGGGGCACAACTCGCCCGCTTAGGCGGGCTCGGACAGGTGCCCGCCTGTTAACCGGCTCTCAGCCACCCAGCTCGGCTGGCCAGACTCACCGCACCCTGCCTCCCACCCCCAGCCTCGGTGTGCGCTACCTCGTCAGACGACCCATCACGCGCGCTCGCCTGGCTGTTTAGTTTTTTCACCCCAGCGGGTTGCCTCGCGCGCTGCGGCCCGGTATCAGGTCAGGCGGGGAGGGTGTGCAGGCGGTGAGTCTGGCCAGCCGAGGCGAGTGGGCGCCGGGCGGGAGGGGAAGCGCACTGCGCTTCCCCACTAGACGGACACCTGTCTGAGCGAGCGTTAGCGAGCGAGTTTGTGTCCGTCTCCGCCCGCCG
>CAZORB010000208.1:0-5689 GCA_964581825.1 uncultured Bordetella sp. | reverse complement strand
CTCGCGACCCCTTGCACCCCATGCAAGTGCGCTACCAGGCTGCGCTACACCCCGAAGCCGCAGATTATATCAGCGAAGCAGATCGAGCGCCTGCTGAAGTGCCTCACGCACTGAACGGTGACCATCAAAAGGGTCCAATGCGAAGGGAAGGCTTGGCTGTAGTGAGGTGTCCCGGGGACTCACTTCATCTGCCGCTTCTGCCACAAGTGCGGGCTCAGCTGGCTCCGACTGGGCACTCGCTTCAGCTCGAACGTCGGCTGCGGTTGGCTCCGATATGGCATCGTCGGCCTCGCCCGCAGACCGGGCCCGGCTGCCACCGGCCTCACCGAGCCGATTTCGCGCGCCGTTAATAGTGAACCCTTCCTCGTAGAGGAGCTCGCGGATACGCCGCACCAGCAGCACCTCGTGGTGCTGGTAATAGCGACGGTTACCGCGGCGCTTCATCGGCCGCAGCTGACTGAACTCCTGCTCCCAGTACCGCAGCACATGAGGCTTTACGCCACACAGCTCGCTGACCTCGCCGATCGTGAAGTAACGCTTGGCCGGGATCGGCGGAAGCGCCACTTTGGCATCAGATTTGCCGTTCATCGGGTCAGCATGTGGTGAGGGGAATCGAACGATTGGATAAGCTGAGATGACTCACACGGACAGGGCGCAAACTCAAGCCGCCCCACTCCCGAGCTCAATCTGGGCCTTCAGCTTCTGGCTTGCGTGAAACGTGACCACCCGCCGTGCCGAAATCGGGATTGCCTCGCCAGTTTTTGGGTTACGACCAGGTCGCTGCGGTTTGTCGCGCAACTGAAAATTTCCGAACCCCGAAAGCTTGACCGACTCACCTCGAACGAGCGCGTCGCGAATTTCCTCGAAGAATGTTTCGACCATGTCCTTTGCTTCACGCTTGTTCAGGCCAACACGTTCGAAAAGCATCTCGGAAAGTTCGGCCTTGGTGAGCGTGAACGCGGGACCGAACGACACTGGTTCAAAGGAGAGCACACCCGCATCGGCCAACCGGCTCTCAGCAGCCGGCGGCGTGGTTGACTCGGTTTCGACTGCCCCGCCAACCGCGGCTTTCGGGTCTGCCTGACCGAACGCATGGTTCGTTTGCATCATGTTTTCTCTAGCTACCCGTGCGGAGCCGAGCGCCCAGCACACGCTCAACTCGCCCGACTACAGCCTGCACCGCACGCTGCGCCTCGGCGTCGCTTAGCGTGCGGGAAGTATCTTGCATACGTAACCTGAACGCAAGACTTTTTTCCTTATTTTCCAAGCCTTTACCGCGGTATTCATCGAACAGGAAAACCTGTTGGATGATCGCTGCGTCGGTTTCCTCCCGGGCTGCCTCGGCGATGGTCTCCTCGACCATCGCAGCGGGCGTATCGATGGGAACGATCAGTGCGATATCGCGCAGCACCGGCGGGAATTTCGACAGTTCGGTGTGGGTGGCAACGGGACGCGTGCGCAGACATTCAAGGTCGATCTCGAACAGCACAGGCGCCGACGGCAGCTCAAACTGTTGCTGCAGGGCAGGGTGCAGTTCACCAACGACGCCAACCACCACACCGTCCAAAAGCACATGTCCGCAACGACCCGGATGCAGCGCGGGATGCGAGCCAGCAACCACCGTCAGATCCACCGAACCGCCTAGCGAAAACAGGTCAGCCTTGATGTCAAAGAAATCGACAGGTCGATGTGCCCAGCCCCATTGTTCAGGCGCCACCGAGCCCAGCGCAAGGGCTGCTACGCGCCAGGGCTGAGCGATACCGGGAACGGCGAGCGCTCCGCCCTGAACAGACGGATCAGGCTCGAAAACTCGCCCCACCTCAAACATCCGCACGCGCGACGCCTTTCTGTTCAGATTGGCTCGCAGCGTTTCAATCAACCCTCCCCAGAGGGTTGTCCGCATCACGTCCATCTGTGCCGCGATCGGATTCAACAGTTTGACTGGGGCTTTTCCAGACAGTTTTTGATCAAGCGCTGACTCGACGAAGCTGTAGGTGATCACCTCCTGGTAATCACGCGCAGCAAGTGCCTGCTTGATGGCCAGAACCGGGCGACGTGCCTCGGGCTCGGGACGCATCACCGATGGTGCACGTGGCGGCCTCAAAGGCAGTCGATCAAAGCCCCAGACCCGGGCCACTTCCTCGATGAGGTCTTCTTCAATTTGAAGATCAAAGCGATGAGAAGGCGGCGTGACGATGAAGCTTCCACCATCACGTTCAAAAGCGAGCCTGAGACGCGATAAGGCGTCGGCGATATCCGCCTCACCGAGCGGGGCGCCGATGATCTTGCGCGCGCGATCGATTCGCAGCGTAACCGGTGCCCGCTCAGGCAATGCCAGAATGGTGTCGTCGATCGGCCCCGCCTGGCCACCGCAGATCTCAAGAATCAGCTGGCTGATTCGCTCGATGTGCTGGACGGTGGTGCTGGCATCCACACCACGCTCAAAGCGGGACCCCGCTTCGGTGCTGAAGTTATAGCGTCGGGCGCGGCCAGCTACCGCCTGCGGCCACCAGAATGCCGCTTCCAGATAAACATCTCTGGTGTCGTCGGATACGGCTGTCGCGTTTCCGCCCATGATGCCCGCCAGACTCTCAACCTGATGCTCATCGGCAATCACGCCGACGTCGGTATCGAGCGAGATGGTCTGGCCATTGAGCAGTTCAAGCGACTCGCCTTGTCGCGCCCAACGAACCGTTAAACCGCCCCGAATGCGCGCGAGATCGAACACATGCGAGGGGCGCCCAAGTTCGAGCATCACATAGTTGGAAATATCGACCAGCGCCGACACGCTTCGCTGCCCTGCCCGCTCCAGCCGGCGGCGCATCCAGCCAGGCGTGACTGCGCGCGCATTCACACCGCGAATAATTCGCCCCGAAAATCGACCGCAAAGATCGGGTGCTTCGATCCGAACTGGCAGCTGATCTGCGATGGTGACCGGTACCGGAATGAACTCGGGCTCATGCAGGGCTGCCCCCGATAGCGCGGCCACTTCACGGGCCACGCCGATCATGCTCATGCAATGCGCGAGGTTGGGTGTAAGTTTGAGCAGCCAGACTGTTTCGTTCAGCTCCAGCCAATCGCGCAGCGATTGACCGATTGGCGCATCGCTGTCGAGCGCAAGCAGGCCCGCGTGGTCTTCCGACAGCCCCAATTCACGCGCTGAGCAAAGCATGCCTTGGCTTTCAACACCGCGCATCACCGTAGGCTTGATGGTGAGCCCGCCTGGCAAAACCGCTCCGGGCAACGCACAAGGCACGCGCATGCCCTCTGCAACATTCGGCGCACCGCATACGATGGTCGACGTTGCGCCACCCGTATCAACTTCGCATACCCTGAGACGGTCTGCGTTCGGATGCGGCTTGACGGAACGAACCTGTGCCACCACCACGCCATCGAATGGCGGCGCAGCCATAGCAGATTCTTCAACTTCGAGTCCGGCCATGGTGAGCCGCTCGGCAATAGTTTGGGCCGACCAGTCAGTCGTAACGAAACTGCGCAGCCAGCTCTCGGGTACGCGCATTCGCGAAAATCCTATCGGTTGAACTGCTGCAGAAAGCGCAGATCGTTTTCATAAAAGAGCCGCAGGTCGCCGATGCCATAACGAAGCATGGCCAGGCGCTCGATCCCTGAGCCGAAGGCGAATCCGACCCAGCGCTCTGGGTCAAGACCAAAGTTGCGGACCACGTTGGGATGGACCTGCCCCGAACCGCTCACCTCGAGCCAGCGCCCGGCCAGCGGGCCGTCTGCGAACCGGATATCGATCTCAGCCGATGGCTCGGTAAAGGGGAAATACGACGGGCGGAACCGTACATCGAGCGACTCAGTCTCGAAGAACCGCCTCAGGAAGTCTGAGTAAACACTTTTCAGATCGGCAAAGCTGATGTCTTCGTCGATCCAAAGCCCTTCGAACTGATGGAACATCGGCGAGTGCGTTGCGTCGGAGTCAACGCGATACGTTTTGCCTGGCGCGATCACCCGAATCGGCGGCGGATGCATACGCGCATAGCGCACCTGAACCGGCGAGGTATGCGTTCGCAGCAGTAAGCCGCCCTCGACGTAAAACGTGTCGTGCATCGAACGCGCGGGATGGTTCTCGGGCGTGTTCAACGCCGTGAAATTGAAAAAGTCTTCCTCGATCTCGGGCCCATCTGCCACATCAAAACCGATGGAGTGAAAGATCGCTTCAATCCGGGCAATGGTGAGTGTGATGGGATGCAGACCGCCCGCGCCCATGCCGCGACCAGGAAGCGTGACATCGATGGCCTCTTGTGCAAGCCGAGCCTCGAGTTGGGCTCGTGCAATCTCCGCCTCACGAGCGTTAACCAGTGCTTCGATGGTCTGCTTGGCAACATTCAGTTCGCGCCCGGCCGCCGCCTTCTGCTCGCCGCTGAGCGAGGACAACGACTTCATGCGTGCAGTCAGGCTGCCATCGCGGCCAACGAACCGAGCCTTGGCGTTGGCCAGGGACGCTGAGTCTGTCGCGTCGGCAAGTGCCTGCCGGGCCTGCTCGACCAGGTCGGACAGTGAAGATTCCATTCGGGTTCGACTCCTGGAACGGCGGTCGCACCGCTCCGTGTCACGAGAAGCGCAATCGGGCGACGGGCGCCCGGCACACAGTCGGACGCGCTGCACGGGACAGCCCTAGGGCCGACCCGTACAAGCGCAGACCCGTTTAGGCAGCGAGTGCCGCCTTGGCCTGCCCAACGATGGTCGCGAACGCGGCCTTATCGTTAACCGCCAGTTCGGCGAGAACCTTACGGTCAAGACCGATCGAGGCGCGGTTCAAGCCGTTGATGAGGCGGCTGTAGCTCAGACCATGCTCGCGTGATGCCGCATTAATGCGGGCAATCCAGAGCGCGCGAAACACGCGCTTACGATTACGACGATCGCGGTAAGCATACTGCCCTGCCCGCATGACAGCCTGCTTGGCGATCCGGAACACATTGCCGCGACGGCCGCGATAACCCTTGGCAAGCGCCAGTACTTTCTTGTGGCGCGCGCGCGCCGTGACTCCACGTTTAACTCGAGGCATCGCGCGCTCCTTATGCGTAAGGCAGCATGGCCTTCACGGACGCCATGTTCGTGCTGTGCACGCCCTCGGTTCCGCGCAGCTGCCGCTTGTTCTTGGTGGTTTTCTTGGTGAGGATGTGGCGTTTGAACGCCTGTCCGCGCTTGACGCTGCCGGAGCCGCGTACGCGGAAGCGCTTCGCAGCGCTTTTCTTAGTTTTCATCTTGGGCATGATTGCCGTCCGATTTCCTTTTTATGCCTTGCAAGGTGTCCGGCAAAACGCCAGATCTTGGGAACCCGCTCGGCTTCTTCACGCTGCCCCCATCAGGGGCTGCAGTGATCTTCTGATCGCCCTGAACGCTATTTTTTGCGCTTGGGTGCGATCACCATGATCATTTGACGCCCTTCAAGCTTAGGCATCTGCTCGACCATGGCCACATCTTCAAGTTCAGTGCGGATACGATCGAGCAGCCGCACGCCGAATTCCTGGTGAGCCATCTCACGTCCCCGGAAGCGCAAGGTGATTTTCGCCTTGTCACCATCCTCCAGGAAGCGCTTGACGTTACGCATCTTGACTAGATAGTCGCCTTCGTCTGTACCAGGTCGGAACTTAACTTCTTTGACCTGGATGATTTTTTGTTTGAGCCGCGCATCATGAGCGCGCTTCTGTTCCTGGTATTT
>CAZORB010000207.1:0-5826 GCA_964581825.1 uncultured Bordetella sp. | reverse complement strand
CGTGAGCTGGGTTCAAAACGTCGTGAGACAGTTTGGTCCCTATCTGCTGTGGGCGTTGGAGATTTGACGGGGGCTGCTCCTAGTACGAGAGGACCGGAGTGGACGCACCTCTGGTGTACCTGTTGTCACGCCAGTGGCATCGCAGGGTAGCTATGTGCGGAAGAGATAACCGCTGAAAGCATCTAAGCGGGAAACTTGCCTGAAGATGAGATCTCCCGGGGACTTGATCCCCCTAAAGGGTCGTTCGAGACCAGGACGTTGATAGGCCAGGTGTGGAAGCGTGGTGACACGTTAAGCTAACTGGTACTAATTGCCCGTGAGGCTTGACCCTATAACTTTGCAAAGAATCTGGCGGGTCGCCAGATTCGAGCCAGCGCTGTACCGCAAAGCAAAGTTGTGGATGCCTCACAACCCGAGTTGGCTGATCTGCGACTGTAGATCAGCCGTGTGATACGAATACGAGCTTGCTCCGAATGGAGCAGGTCTTCTCGCCGAATTGGTCTGGCTGCGATGCAGCCCGGCAAAAAGTTATGCCTGACGACAATAGAGCGGTGGTACCACCCCTTCCCATCCCGAACAGGACCGTGAAACGCCGCATCGCCGATGATAGTGAGCATCTCGCTCGTGAAAGTAGGACATCGTCAGGCACCCTCCGAAGAAAAGCCCGTCCGAGCGTATGCTCCGACGGGCTTTTCGCATTTCGCGTCCTCGTTTTGAGTGCATGCTGGGTACATGAAAACCCGGGTGCGTGCTCGAACGGTTTCGGCGCAGCGGTTTCGCTGCCACAATGCCACTCGTCGCTCAACAACACGCAACTTAACGGGAGGGCGCGAATGCCTGCTGGCAAGCTTGTGAAAACTTTCTGGTCTTTAGCTTTGGGGATTGCTGGGGCGGCAGTGGCGTTGCCGGCGTCAGCCCAAATTTGGCCAGGTAACCAGCCGCTTCGAGTGATTGTTCCCTTTCCTGGCGGGGCGAGCACCCTGGACTCAGTGGTGAGAACCCTGGCGCCCGAGATGTCGCGCGCCCTCGGCGTACCTGTAATTGTTGACAACCGTCCGGGGGCCGGTACGGTCATTGGGGTGGACGCCACCGCAAAGGCAAGCGACGGCCGAACAGTGGGAGCCGTTGCGAATAGCTTCACAGTCAATCAAACGCTGGTCAAGAATCTACCGTACGACACCCTGCGCGACCTTCAGCCGGTTGTGCTGATGGCGCGCACGGCCAATGTCCTCGCAGTGCGCCCCAACCTGCCTGCCAATACGCTGACCGACCTTGTCGCCTTTGCGAAGCAAAATCCCGGTCGGCTCTCCTATGGTTCTTTTGGTAACGGCACGACCGCCCATTTCGCGGGCGAGATGCTGAAATCGCAAGCCGGCATCTTTGTGGTTCACATTCCGTATCGTGGACAGGGACCGGCGCTGACCGATCTGCTGGGCGGCAACATTGACATGATGTTCGGTAACCTCCCGGATTTCCTTCCCCACATTCGTTCGGGCAAGTTGAAAGCTCTGGGAACCACTTATTTATCGCGGGCTCCGCTCGCCCCTGACATCCCAACGGTCGCAGAGCAGGGGTTCCCGGGCTTCGAGACCGACTCCTGGTACGGAATCGTCGCGCCCTCAGCGATGCCTCGAGACATCGTCGAAAAAATTAATGCGGCGATCAATCGCGCTCTAGATGATCCCACGATCAATCGAAATCTTGCCGACCGAGGCATTGAGAAGATTGGTGGCACCAGTGTGCGACTGGGCGAGCACATTCGAACCGAAGTCGCGAAGTACGCGAAGATCGTGCGCGACTCTGGCATGCAGATAGACTGACCAGGCGTGAAGCCATGAACCTGTACCCGTGTTTATCTTTTGAGGCCGGCGGATATCGTTATCTGCCGAGCGTGTTCCAATATTCCGCAGGTGTTGCAGCGTTACCTGGCTTTCGGCTTGAGCAGGTCCAGTTCACAAGCCCGGTACCGCTCGATCAGGCCTTCGAGTTCATTGAGCATCATTTGCAGCAGCTCGGGCGCCCCACCACCGCGTTTGCACACTGCGAGCTACGATCGCCGACGCAGTTTGATGATCAGGGATTCATCGATTTCAATCGTCGGTATGTCCGACAGCTTGCCAAGTGGGGCATCTATACCGAGGAACGCGACGGGCAACCGGCCGTGAATCCGGTCGCGCGAACGAACGTTGTCCCGCTTCACCATCCTCCTGCGGAGGTGTCGATGGTGGCCTTCAGTTATACGGTGCCAAGCAGTGATGCCGCAACCGCCTCCTTTGTCCTTGCGGGGGGTGGTGATGCGCGCAAGGGCTCCGAGCCTTACCGCGAGCGGATCGTGGCGTTCGGCGATACCTCGCCCACAGGGATCCAGACAAAGGTGGCTTTCGTGGTCGCTGAAATGACGCGTCGGCTAGCCTCGCTCGGGGTGAACTGGGGGCATGCCACTGCAGTGCGTGCCTACAGTGTTCATGCAATTACCGATGCAGTCATCGCTGAGCTGGCAGCCCCCGGGCATATTAGGTGCGGCCTCACCTGGCACGTGGCACAGCCGCCCGTCAAAGGGCTGGCTTATGAGATGGATGTTCGTGGCCGAGTGAATGTCATCATTCGCGCCGGTGAGGCTCAATAATGACCGATTCACGAGTAGCGGAGTGTCGGATTGCAATTGCTGGCCTGGGTGCTATCGGCCGCGCTCTCGCGCAGCGCCTGGCGCAAGGTGCGGTTCCGGGCGTCAGGCTGGTGGCGGTATCGTCAAAAGACAAAGATAAAGCGCGTCAGTTTGCCGAGTCGCTGGCACATCCTGTTGCGGTCCTCGGCATCGATGCACTCGAGCCTGAGGCTGATCTGGTCATTGAATGCGCGCCAGCAGCGGTCCTAGGCGATATCGTTGGCCCATTTCTGCGTGCGAAAAAGCAGGCTTTGGTCCTTTCGGTAGGGGCGCTGCTCACACGGACCGACCTGATTGAGCTTGCCCGACAAACGGGCGGATCCATTATCGTTCCAACCGGCGCACTGATCGGTCTTGATGCGGTACTCGCGGCAGCTGAAGGAACGATCCACTCGGTTCGCATGGTGACCCGTAAGCCGCCCGGGGGACTGGTCGGCGCGCCGCATCTGATCGCAAACAATATTTCGATCGAAGGTCTCACGGAACCTAAGCGCGTCTTTACCGGCACAGCGCGCGATGCGGCGAAGGGCTTTCCGGCAAACCTCAATGTTGCGGTGGCGCTCGCGTTGGCGGGCGTCGGACCCGACAAAACCGTGCTCGAAATCTGGGCGGATCCAACTGTCAGCCGGAACACACATACGATCACGGTGGATTCCGACTCAGCCCGCTTCACCATGACGATCGAAAATATTCCGTCTGAAAACCCCAAGACTGGGCGAATCGTTGCGCAAAGCGTGATCGCACTGCTGCGCAAGATGCGCGCTACGCTTAAGGTTGGCACCTGACTGAAGCCCCCGCATGAAACTTGGCCAGACAGCGCTAACCTTCGTCGTAATTGCGGCGCTATCCGGCTGCGCAGTCATGGATTCCGCCACGGGGCCCGATGCAGCATCGCCTAGCGCTACGCCCGCGCCGGCTGAAGGTGCCGTTTCCATCATGGAACGAAGCGGCGTAGGTGGATTGCCTGCCGGGTGGGAGCCGTGGATCCTCCACCCAAAAAAACGCAAGACACGGTATGAAACCCGCGGCCGCAACGGTGATACGGTGGTTTGGGCACATGCCGATTCAGCAGCATCGGGTCTTGCACGTCGCCTGAATTTAGACCCTTCGGCAACACCTTGGATCGAATGGCGCTGGCGGGTCGATACGCTGATAGAGGGCGCCGACAATACCGACCGCTACGCAGAAGATTCGCCGGTGCGCATTGTGCTTGCCTTTGACGGGGATCGACGCAAACTGCCAGCGCGCGACCAGCTGTTTTTCGAAAAAGCAAAGCTGTTGAGTGGTGGCCAAGAGATGCCGTACGCCACGCTGATGTACATCTGGGAAAATCGGCAGCCGGTTGACGCAGTCATTACCAACCCGAACACATCACGGGTTCGCAAAATTGTGGTCTCAAGTGGCGAGGCGGGAGTGGGCGCCTGGCAAACCTACCGACGCAACATCATCGAAGATTATCGTCGCGCATACGGAAATAATCCGGGGCGGCTGATCGGTGTTGCGATTCTTACCGACACCGACAACACCCGGCAGATCGCGTCTGCCCAGTACGGAAAAATCCGTTTGCTTGAAAAATAAGAGAGAAGTGGTGCTGGTGAGAGGAATTGAACCCCCGACCTACTGATTACGAATCAGTTGCTCTACCAACTGAGCTACACCAGCGCCGAACTCGAAATTATAGCAAAGCGAGCAGGGCCTGAACGTGCGGGACCTTCAGCCGCAGTCGCAACTCGCGTTTCATACGCAGGTTCGATAGCCGCCGTGAGTCGCTCATAAATGACAGCATCATTGGGCTGACACGCGCGGCCACCTCGGCTCGCGACATCCGGGGCGGGCGCGGCAATTGCAGAGAATCTGCAATGGTGTCGAAGTAGTCACCCATCTTGAGGTCGGTGTCATCGCAGATGTTGAATGCGCGCCCCCCCCGAGCACGGCGGAGCGCAACCCAAGCTGCTTGCGCGAGGTCGTCTGCATGAATGTGATTGGTGTAGACATCTTCCTCGGGTACCAGCGCTGGCTGACCCTGCTTGAGCCGCTCAACCGGCAAACGATTCTCGGCATAGATGCCTGGCGCACGAAGAAGTGCGAGTTGTGCGCCAGTGCGACGGCCGAAGTCACGCAGTGTTTGCTCGGCGGCGATGCGGCGGGCCGATCGCGGATTGGAAGGTCGCAGTGGGTGGGTCTCATCAATTTCTGCGCCCTGGCAGTCGCCGTACACGCCTGTCGTACTGATGTAGGCCCAGCGCGCCGGTGGCTGATGGCGGATTCTGCGCCGCGTTGCGCTTTGACCGTATACGGCGGTGAGGAAGCGTGTGCGACGATCGTCGGGACCATCGCTGGGCGGCGGCGCGAGGTGAATCAGTTGATTCGACAAGGCCGCTAAACGAAATAGGCTATGGCGATCATCGAGGTTGCACGCAAAGGGTAGGGCGCCCAGCCGACGGATCGCCTCAAGCTGGTCGGCTCGGCGGGCCGTTGCGATGATGCGCAGGCGGTCGGGCCTTCCGATCCGCTGTGCGATCAGGCGCAGACCGACATCGCCGCACCCAATAACGACTAACGTGGCTCGCCGCAGGCGACGAGGCAGGGCGCCGTGTGGTTGCCGCCCCCTCGCGGTGGGTGCTCTGCGACGAAGGGTTAGCGGCACAGGTTGATCTCCAGAAAGCCTTGCTCGAGCGATAATGCGGGCCGCGAAGTTTGAAGATTGATCTGAATCGAGTCCGATACCATGAGCTTTAAAGTCAGCGTTCAACCCAGCGGTAAACAATTTGAAGTGGAGCCTGGCGAGGCAATTCTTGCTGCCGCGCTCCGTCAGGACGTGATACTTCCCTACGGCTGCCGCAACGGCGCCTGCGGATCCTGCAAAGCCCTGGTGCTTGAGGGAGTCATTGAACAGGGTCCCCATTCTAGCGGGGCGATGAAGCCTGAGGAGGCCGAGCGCGGTCACGCATTGCTTTGCTGCGCAACAGCGGCCAGCGATCTGTCGCTGCAGTGCCGGGTGATTGCCGCCGCGGGCGATATTCCGATTCGCAAGATGCCGTGCCGGATTGCCTCAATTTCCGACGCCGCCCCCGATGTCAGGATTCTGCGCCTGCAGTTACCGGCCAACGAGCGACTGCAGTATCTGGCCGGCCAATATGTCGAGTTGCTGCTTCGTGACG
>CAZORB010000206.1:0-5847 GCA_964581825.1 uncultured Bordetella sp. | reverse complement strand
GCGGTGGGTCGCGTGTACCAGAAGCCGATCAGCAGGTACGACACCAGCCCCACGACTTCCCAGCCAAAAAACAGCTGCAGGAAATTGTTGGCCATCACCAGCATCAACATCGCGAAGGTGAACAGCGAGATGTAGCTGAAGAAACGCTGGTAGCCCGGGTCGTCAGCCATGTAGCCGATGGTGTAGATGTGCACCATCAGAGACACGAAGGTAACCACGCACATCATCGTGGCGGTGAGTGTGTCGATCAGAAAACCCACTTCTAGGCGGATATCTCCAATGACAGCCCACTCATAGAGTGTTCCGTTGAAGGTGTTGCCCGCCAGCACGTCGGCAAGCGTCCAGAAGGACGCCGCGCACGACACAGCAACGCCCGTGATGGTGGCCCAGTGCGAGGCGGTACGGCCGATCGAGCGCCCGAACAGGCCAGCAACGACCGCGCCTGCGAGCGGGGCAAACGCCGCGAGCAGATAGGCCAGTTTCATATCGTCGTGCATGGCGTGGTCATCCCTTCATGCTGCCGAGATCCTCAACATCGATGCTGCGCAAATTGCGGAACAGCACGACCAGGATCGCCAGACCGATTGCGGATTCCGCGGCAGCCACCGTCAGGATGAAAAATACGAACACCTGACCCGCCATATCGCCCATGTAGTGGGAGAAGGCAATGAAATTAAGGTTAACCGCAAGCAGCATGAGTTCGATGGCCATCAGGACAATGATGACGTTGCGGCGGTTCATGAAGATACCGACGATGCTGATTGCGAACAGGATGGCGCCAAGCGTCAGGTAATGGGCGAGCGTGAGCGTCATGGTGGTCAGCCCTGTCGCGGCGGGGTTGCACCCGCGGAGTCGGAACCTTCGGCGGCATTGTCGCCGGGTGCGCCTGGGCGTGGCTCGGCTGGCATCGATACCAGGCGAACACGGTCTTCGCGCCGGGTACGTACTGCAGCGGCCGGATCGTTGTATCGGGAGTCTTTACGGCGGCGCAAGGTTAGAGCAATGGCAGCGATGATCGCGACCAACAGGATGACAGCGGCGATCTCGACGGGGTAGATGTAATCGGTGTAGAGGGCTTCGCCCAACAGCTGGGTATTTCCAGGACTTGCACTGGACGAATCAACCGGCGGCAGCGGCTGATTGAATCGGCTCCAAATTACGAGGGCCAGTTCCGCGACAACCACAACGCCCACGACCAGCGCCACTGGAAGATTTCGCCAGAATCCTTCGCGCATCTTGTCGAGGTTGATGTCCAGCATCATCACGACGAAAAGGAACAGCACCATTACCGCACCCACGTATACAAGCACCAGGGTGATTGCCAGGAACTCAGCGGCCAGCATCATCCAGATGCAGGCCGCTGAGCAGAACGCGAGCACCAGAAACAGCGCTGAGTGCACCGGATTGCGCGCGGAAATCACGCGCAGCGCCGACAACACCGTGATGGCGGAGAAAACATAAAAGAGAGCGGTCTGGGCGTCCATGGTTTCGGGCGTGTCCGTCAGGCCAGCGAAAGCTGGTCAGCGGTACTTCGCGTCGGCCTCCCTGTTGGCGGCAATTTCCTTCTCGTAGCGATCACCGACCGCCAGCAGCATTTCCTTCGTAAAGTAAAGATCGCCGCGTTTTTCGCCGTGGTACTCGTGAATGTGCGTTTCAACGATGGAATCAACCGGGCAGCTCTCCTCGCAGAAACCGCAGAATATGCACTTCGTGAGGTCGATGTCGTAACGCGTGGTGCGACGCGTATTGTCAGCCCGCACCTCGGATTCGATGGTGATGGCAAGCGCAGGGCACACCGCTTCGCATAGCTTGCACGCGATACAGCGCTCTTCGCCGTTGGGATAGCGACGCAGTGCGTGAAGGCCCCGGAACCGAGGCGACATGGGCGTTTTTTCTTCAGGGTACTGCACCGTGATCTTGCGGGCGAAGAAGTACCGCCCCGTGAGCGCGAGGCCCTTCAGCATCTCGCTCAGCATAAAGCTCGACAGGAACTCCTTCACGGCCATTGTCTCGCCCTCACTTCCAGATGTTCCAGGGCGTCTGCATCCAGATCGCCACAACAACCAGCCAAAACAGCGTGACCGGGATGAAGATCTTCCAGCCCAGCCTCATGATGTGGTCGTAGCGGTAACGCGGGAACGACGCGCGGAACCAGATAAAGAGTGAGACCACCACAAACGTTTTGATGCCAAGCCAGATCCATCCGGGTATCCAGTTGAGCACCGGCCAGTCAAGTGGTGGCGCCCAGCCGCCCAGAAACAGAATCGAGGCAACCGCCGACAACAAAATCATGTTGGCGTATTCGGCCAGGAAAAAGATGGCGAAACCCATGCCCGAATACTCGATCATGTGACCCGCGACGATTTCCGACTCGCCTTCCACCACATCAAAGGGGTGGCGGTTGGTTTCAGCAACCGACGAGATGATGTAGACGACGAAGATTGGCAGCAGCGGCAACCAGTTCCACGACAGGAAGTTGATGCCCAGGTCAGCGAAAAATCCCTCGCCCTGACGCAACACGATGTCGGTCATGTTCAGGCTACCCGACACCATCAACACGACAACCATCGCAAAGCCGATAGCAAGTTCGTACGACACCATCTGAGCCGATGCCCGCATCGCGCCCAGAAACGCATACTTTGAGTTGGAGGCCCATCCGGCGATGATGATTCCGTACACCTCGAGCGAGGTAATGGCCAGCAGCAGCAGCAGCCCCGCGTTCACGTTGGCCAGCGCCTGCTCGGGGCCAAACGGAATCACCACCCAGGCGGCCATGGCCGGCATGATGGTCATGATCGGGCCGATCACGTAAAGCACCGGATTGGCGCGCGCCGGCGTAATGACTTCTTTAAGCAGCAGCTTCAGCGCATCGGCAATGGGTTGCAGCAGGCCAAAAGGCCCAACCCGATTGGGTCCGAGGCGGATATGCATGTAGCCGATCATCTTGCGTTCCCACAAGGTGAGATAGGCCACGCAGCCCATGATGGGCAGCACCAGCAGAATGATCTTGATGAGATTCCAGACCACCGGCCATGCTGCACCGAGTGCACCAGAACCCCATTGGGTGAAGCCGTCGATCAGCGCATCCATCAGGCGGCTCCGTTGACGGTGATGGGCCCGGCCAGGCTCGCGAGACCCGCGGTGGTCGGATGGGCGGCCGCGATGCGAAGCACCTGGTCGGCGAGCGTGTCATCCAATTCGAGTTCAAGCGTTGCGTGCCCGCTGACGCCTGCAGCCGTTTGCTCGACGCGCACCCGCGCACCCGCCGCAAAGCCCAGCGCTGCGAGCGTCCGCGCATTGACCCGCGCACGTGGCGGACGCGCGTCGCGCGTCTGCTGGAGGCTGTCAGCTCGACGAACCAGCGGATCGGTGAAGTAGATGGGGACATCCGCCAGCCGCTCGAGAACTTGATTTCCCCGAGGCGCGGGGGCCTGAGGATCGCCCGTGAGCCTGTTGTTGAGCCGGCTTTCCCAACCAGCGGGCAGCGCTGCAGCGCGCACGGCCTCGGCACTGTCAAACTGGGCCCCAGAAACTTCTGTGAGGTCGGCAAGCACTCGAAGCACTTTCCAACCAGGACGGGCCTGGCCCGCCGGCCGGACGACGCCGTTAAACGCTTGCAGCCGGCCTTCACAGTTGACGAAACTGCCTGCGGTTTCCGTGTAGGGCGTGATCGGCAGCAGGCAGTCCGCCAGTTCAAGCAGTTCCTGAGACCGGAAGGCTGTGAGCGCAATAACAGACTGCGCAGCACCCAGCGCGGCGCGCGCCGCGGCAGGCAGCGCATGATCGAGCGTGGGCTCATTGTTGAGCAGCAGATACAGCGAACGCGGCTGTTCAACCATGCCACGGGCGTCCAGCGAGCCCGCATCAGGCACTGCGCCTGCCAGCCAGGCCCCCACGGTGTTCGCCGCTTCGGTGAGCACGCCCAGGCGAGCGCCGCAGGCATCAGCCAACGCCTGAGCCAGTTGCACCAACGATGCCTGTTCGGGATGCTGCGACACTGCATTACCCAGCAGGATCGCTGGGGCCTGGCCCGAGGCCAGCATGTCGGCGGTTTCGACCGCTTCGGACGAGGGCTCAATGCCCATCAGCCCCGCGGGTACCGGAATCGACTTGATGCGCGCCATGGCCACCGCCACGCCGGCAAGCGCATGCGCCCAGTCGGACGGCGCAAGGGTTTGACGGACTGCGACCGGCATCAACAGATCTTCAGAGGCCGCGTGCAGCATTGCCACCTTCGCGCCGCGCCGCACCGCCGCGCGGATTCTTGCAGCAAGCAGCGGATGATCTTTGCGCAGGAACGACCCAACGATCAGCATGCGGTCGGACTGCGCCAGCGCTTCGATTGACATGCCCAGCCAAGGTACGCCCGCGCGTCGACCATCGGCAGACGCATCGAGCTGACGGAGGCGAAAATCGACGTTACCGCTGCCGAGGCCTCGTGCGAGTCGACCGAGCAGGAACGATTCTTCAACCGTGCTGTGCGCCGAGCCCAGCATGCCGATCGCCTGAGCGCCCCGCTCGTCGCGGACCCGTGTCAGTGCATGGGCTGCATAGTCGAGCGCAGTCTGCCAGTCGGTTGTCTGCCACTGACCGTTCTGGCGGATCATGGGCTCGGTGAGGCGGTCAGGGCTGTTCAGGCCTTCGTAGGAAAACCGATCCCGGTCGGAGATCCAGCATTCATTGACGGCTTCGTTATCAAGCGGCACGACGCGCATGACGCGATCGGCCTTGACCTGAACAACAATGTTGGACCCGAGCGAATCGTGCGGCGCAATCGAGCGTCGACGCGCAAGTTCCCACGTACGAGCGCTGTAACGAAACGGCTTGCTGGTGAGTGCACCGACCGGGCAGACGTCGATCATGTTGCCCGACAGCTCGGAGTCAACCGAGCGCCCGACAAAGCTCATGATCTCGGAGTGTTCGCCACGGCCCGCCATACCGAGTTCCATGACACCAGCGACTTCCTGGCCAAACCGAACGCAGCGTGTGCAGTGAATGCAGCGGCTCATTTCCTCAGCGGAAACAAGCGGACCCATGGGCTTGTGAAAAACGACCCGTTTTTCTTCGTGGTAGCGGGATGCCGAACCGCCGTATCCCACCGCGAGATCCTGCAGCTGACACTCACCACCCTGGTCACAGATCGGGCAATCAAGCGGATGGTTGATGAGCAGAAACTCCATCACCCCCTTCTGGGCGGCAATCGCGCGCTCGGAGCGCGTTTGCACCTTCATGCCCGGTGCGACCGGTGTTGCGCAGGCTGGCAAAGGCTTGGGCGCCTTTTCCACATCAACCAGACACATGCGGCAGTTGGCCGCGATCGAGAGCTTTTTGTGATAGCAGAAATGCGGCACAAACAGCCCAAGCTTCTCGGCGGCATGCATCACCATGCTGCCGGGGGGAACCTCGACCTTCTGTCCGTCTACTTCGAGCTCGATCATGCTTGTGGAGTCCTGATCACAGATAGGTCGGCACCATGCAGCGCCGGTGCTCGACATGCCAGGCGAATTCGTCGCGGTAGTGCTTGAGGAAGGCCCTGACCGGCATCGCTGCAGCATCGCCCAGCGCGCAGATGGTGCGGCCCTGAATGTTGTCAGCGATTCGGTTGAGCTCATCGAGATCGGCCATCGTGTCCTCGCCGTTCTCGATTCTGTGCACCAAGCGCCAGAGCTAGCCCGTGCCTTCACGGCAAGGCGTGCACTGGCCACACGACTCTTCGTAGTAGAAATAGGAAAGACGAAGCAGCGACTTCACCGCGCAACGTGTTTCGTCCATCACAATCACTGCACCCGACCCAAGCATTGAACACGCCTTGGAAATCGAGTCGTAGTCCATGTCGGTGGCCATCAT
>CAZORB010000205.1:5568-5931 GCA_964581825.1 uncultured Bordetella sp. | reverse complement strand
TCGGTTAAATCCATTTTGCCGCCCACCAGCGGCCAGTTATCGCTGAAGCGCTCGCCGCCGTTGTCGCTGGCAAAAATAATCAGCGTGTTGTGCAACTGGCCGGTCTCGCGCAGTGCATCGACCACCCAGCCGATGCCCTCGTCCATGTGATGAATCATCCGACGATAGGTGTGAATATTGCCGCCATCGAGATGGAACAGATTCGATCGCACCGACGCCGATAGCGCTGCATCGTCACGCGTCTCCCAGGGCCAATGCGGTGCGGTGTAGTGAAGGCTGAGCAGAAACGGCTGGCCGGCAGCGGTCTCGGTGCTGCGCTCGCGTACCCAGTGGGCTGCGCGGCGCGACAGCAGATCGGTGAGA
>CAZORB010000205.1:0-5558 GCA_964581825.1 uncultured Bordetella sp. | reverse complement strand
TGAGATAGCCCGGTTCATGCTGTTCGACCTCACCCTCGAAAAGATCGTGAGCGCCGGCATTGCTGCAGTGAGTGAAGTAATCCACCCCGCCCGACATGGGTCCGAAAAAGTGCTCGTACCCCGAGCGCAGCGGCCCGAAATGCGGTGGATAGCCCAGGTGCCATTTGCCGATCAGGGCCGTGCGATAGCCCACCTCGCGAAGCATGGAGGCAATCGTGGGCACCTCGGGCGGCAGCCCCAGCACGCTGCTGCCACGGCTTTTGCTGTTGATCGGTTCATCGGCCCCGCCGCGCAGCCGATACTGGTAGCGCGCTGTCATGAGCGCAAAGCGCGTGGGCGAACAGACCGGCGCATTGCTGTAGCCCTGGGTAAAGCGCAGGCCTGCCGCAGCCAGGCGGTCCAGTACCGGTGACACGGGCCCGAAGGCCGCTGGGCGGCCGCCATAGCAGCCGAGATCTGCAAAGCCGAGGTCATCAGCAACAATGAAAATAAAGTTGGGTCGCTGCACGGGATCAATCCGCCTTCATGTTGGTCAGGCGAATGATGCCCTACCAGATCACCGACCCCGCAAACAACCAGCCCGATCGCCCTGACCCCGACACGCCGGTCCGATACTGAACCAGCCACTCGAGGCGGCCTCGATCGGCTTCATGCTGCGATCCCCCGAACGGTCGGCGAAACGCCAGACCTGCACCCAGTTCAGCCCACGATTCGGATCCCGCGTCGGGCCGCACCTCGCGCGCCGCAATCACGCCATGCGGGGTGACGGTCCATTGCGCGCCCAGCGATGTCGCCATGCCGAGCCGCGCCTCGCCGTAGTACGCGGTGCTGCCACCGTCGCCGAAAAAGCGCCCAGCTTCGATATAGGCCTGACCGCTTGGCCAGTATGCGCTTGCCGCGGGTGCCTGATCGCCGGTTGTGACCCCCCAGGCGAGTCGCAGCAGCCAGTCGTTACGGGCGTCTTCACCCACCGCGATCAGTCGCTCGGCGGTTAATCGCAGGGCCGAATCGCTGATCGGCTGCCAGCGTAAACCCACGCCGCCTTGCACTGATCGCTCATTGATCGCAAGCGAGTTTTCGCGCTGCGACCACAGCGTTCGCGCAAACACTTCGGCTCGGTGCGTGCCCATGGCCGAGCGCAGATCAGGCAAGCGCAACGACAATTCGGCGCCCCCCTGAGCCGCAATCAATCCGTCGCGCTGAAGCCCGGCCGCACTCCCGCTGCCTCCGGTCGACGCCGCACCAGACCCTGCCCCCGTGCCACGCGGCCGCCATGACTGAAACGCAGCGAGTGTCCAGTTGCGGCGAGCTTCGCTCACCTCACGACGAAGCCGATCGCGAAGCGTTGGATCGACGTTGCCGCCGGCCGCACCGCTCTGCCCCAGCTGCGCGGTCTGCGGCAGACGATCGAGCGCCTTCACAAACCGATCGGCTGCGCCCGCGCGATCGCCGATCGCAAGCCGTGCATAACCCGCCTCAGCCAGCAGACGCGCTCGCGAATCATCGAGCTCGTAGGCGCGCTCGAATGCCAACACCGCCTCGCGCGTTTTACCCTCGCGCCGCAGCCGGTATCCATTCGATTCATGGAGATTGGCAAGCTCGATCAGCGCTGCGCCACGCGTCTCGGAATCAAGTTCATCGCGGCGACGCACAACCCGTTCGCCTTCCACGATCGCCTCCTCCACGCGCGACACCTGCGCAAGCGATCGCATCGCAGCCAGCCGATCCATCGGCTGGTCAGACTCGGCGGCAAGCGCTCGAAACGCATCAGCGGCTTGCGCCCACTTGGCCTCGAGCGCAAGCGTATGCGCATGTGCGCGGCGCTGCTCGAACGCTTCAGCATGCGCCGAGCTCGGGCGTTCACGCGTGTCACTCGAAGCGGTTGCCCTGGGTGGGGACTGAGCGATCGTTGCGGGCGGGACCATCGAAGCGAAGGCCAAGAGGCACGCCGACGCAAGCAGCGACCGAGGCGCACGGGCGCCCCGGTTGAGATGGGCGCGCGCCTTCACAGCGAGGTCGGATCAGCGAAGCGAAAGCCCAACGTTGCGAGCGCAGTGAGCAGTCGTCGGAAGTCGCCCAGCGCGTCGATCGGATAGACGCTTCCATCAGGTCGTACGAAGGTGCCGAGCCAAAACGGATGGAAGAAAAATGACGCCGTGCCATCGCGAACCACCGCATGCAGCACTTCTGCGTTCCGGGCCAGCTCCTCCCAACCGTAGCTCAGGTTGGAGCTCGGGTCGATTTCGGCGATGTTGTATTCGATGTTGCCGAGGTTCTCCGGAATGACTTTGCGCCCATACCAGTCGCGCGCAATCGGATAGGGGAAGAACTGGCCCACCGCAAAGTCGCGCCCGCTGCTCACATTGGGATCAAGCACCGGAACATCCGAGGTGTAGTAGTAGGCGCGTTCATACGCGACCCGATACCGCTCGGCAGCAGCCCGATAAGCGCGAGGCGAGGCGCGGTAGTGCGGCGCTTCGAACGCAAAGGCGGTGTAGCCTGCGCCCGAGAGCTCCTTGATGGCATTGTCGAAGTAGGCCCGCCAATCGCGTAGCGTGTCCTTGGGAAGCGCCTTGTTGTTCACCACGTCCCAGAACTCGAAGTCGTCGCCGCTGACTGCCGACCAGGGGTTACGTACGTTTGAATACTGGTGCGTCCAGCCATGCATCACCAGGCGACCGCCACGCGCAAGCGCGCCATCGAGCGCTGCCCGCAGCGCTTTCGCATTGCGAAGCCGGATATCCTGGGCGACACCGCCGTTATAGATGCCCAGCGGATCGCGATAGCGCGGAATCAGCGCTACCGAAAATGGGATGGGCGCAGCCGCCCCTGTCACGGGGTTCTGCCATTGCTGCATGAGATTGGCGAGCGTTGACAGATGCACGGGCGAGGTGATTGCGCTGACATCTTCGAGCCGGACCAGCGCCTGGCGCGGCGCGGCGGGGTCTACCGCGCCGGGCGCCACGATGTCGTGCAGCAGGTCGGCGACCGCCAGGTAGCGATCACGCGGGCCGATGTAGGAGAACGGTATGTCTGCTACATACCAGAAGTTGCCCGATTGGAGCACATAGGGTGCGCGCTGCCCGATCGCACGATTCTCCACCTCGGCATGCACGCGAACACGCGTTGTATCCAGGACCTCGGTTAAGCCGATATCAGGGTCTGCGAAGATACGGTTGGTGGGCGCATCGAAGCTGTAGTACTTCTGAAGCGCCTGGCTGCGGTAGTGAACCGTGTCATAGAAGTCTGGTGTCGCCGCGGCTGGATCACCTTCCAGTCCGCGATTGCTCACGAACCGAAACCCAAACTTTGCAGCGGGGTCTACGCCCGCCACCTGTTGCAGCTGCCACAGGTTGTAGCGAAACCAGACCACGGTGTTTGAGGTGCTCGCAACGTCTGAAAGCAGCGATGGCGGCAACGGATTGTCGTAGTGAGAGCCGAGATAGAAAGTGGCCCGATGATCGTTCACCATTCCGGCGCGATAGCCCTCAACCGACTGCAGCGTCACTTTGGCATCCCAGCGGCCGAGCAGGTTCGTGAGCATGATTGCGTAAGCCCGCCCCAGCTTCGAGTACGGCGAGTTTGCTGGCGCGTCGTAGAGCACGAGCACGGACGGCCCAAGCTGGGCGCGTGCAGGCGAGGAGGCTACTGCGAGCGCCAGGATGACTGCCAGGACAGCGAGCAGCCAGGCGGCGGTGCGCCTCGGATAATGCAAACCAAGAATGGTGGACATGGTCAGAGCTCCTTCTGTTGCTGCGTATGCATGAACCGATCAGCGCGCTAATCGCGTAGCGCCGCTTCGCGTGACCCCCTGTGTAGAGGCCTCCTGAGGAAGCGCGCCGGCCACTACGACCATGACGGGTGCGCTGGCCGTGCCCACTGGTGGCTCGGCATCGAGCCATTGCGCGGGTGACGCGGTGTCTGCTTTTCGTCGTGCGGCGCCCGCCGACGCACCCTGCGCGCCTGGCAGTACGCCTGCGACGAACAGCGTTGCGTTGGCCGCGGAGGTTGCGACCCCGCTCGGTGCGGTGGTGATGGTCTCGACCCCCGCTGCGGCGGCTGCCGACGCGGGCGGTTTGAGCGGGATTGTGGCGACCGCGGGAGCTGCATCGGCCTTCGATCCCGATGCGGTCGGAGCATCGCCACCTCCGCAGGCGCTAATCGACAGCACGGCCACGCAGGGGACTGCCCAGCGCACAGCATGGGCACTTAACTTGGACACGGACAGGTCTTTCATCGTCTGACTCCATCGTTGACCGAAGAAGAGGAAATCGCCTCGGAGGCCGTTTGCGGCCGGGAGGGAACAGGGGGTTCGGACGGCGAGACGGCCGCCACAGGCGACTGCCCAGGAAATTGATGTGCGGTCTTGTCCCAGCCGATTGGCTTGCCGGTACGCAGGTAGCGCAGCCATTGGCGAAGCGCGCGCAGCGTTGCGAGCACATTGATGAGCGTGCCCCAGACCATTCTTGGCAGCGACAGCGCCGCCTGGGCAGGGCCATAGAGCAGACCGGTGCACAGCGCGCGCTGCGCGGCGCGAAGTCCGAGCATCGCGAGGTTGGCGGCGACAAGCGCGGTGAGCCATCCCGTCTCATCACGTAGCAGCGGCATCGCCCAGACGCCGGTATCGACTCGGTGCCACACCGCATGCGCTGCCAGGAGCGTAAACATTAGATAGCCGCCGATCGCCACCAGGCTCATCACCAGAACCTTTCGGTCGCGAAAAAGCAGATAGCGTCGGGTCCAGTCGCCGCGCCATCCCCAGGTCTGCCAACCCTGTAGCGCAATGCCCACCACCCAACGCGCTTTCTGACGAACTGCAGCGCGCAGTGTCGCGGGAAAATATTCGCGGATACACACGAGCTCACGGCGAGGCTCGCGCGCGAGTGCTTCGGTTCGCGCGTCGTAATGAATCTGGTCGCGCAGGGCCCAATAGCGTGCAAAGATCTGGCTGAACCCCAGGTCGCGAAGCCGTAAGCCGAGGTCGTAGTCCTCTGTGAGTGAATCGGTTCGAAACGGCTGGCCCGACGGGTCGGTGTCGGCAAGCGCAGCCAGCGCGCGACGGCTGAACGCCACGCCAACGCCGGCGGCAGGCAATCCACGGCCCAGCACCTCGCGCACCACCAGATCCTTGAGGTGCTGTTGAGCGAACTCGTCCAGGTAATGCGCGGCGGTGAACTCCCACCAGCGGCGCGGCAATGAAAGCACGGGCAGTTGCACCATGTCTTTGCGCGGAATCAACCAGTTAAAGAGCCGCCAGGCGAGCGGATCAATCACGTCCTCACAGTCGTGCATCACGTAAATCTGGAAGGGCTCGCCCGAGGTCTGCTCATCGCGCCGAATGGCCTGCCAGATCCCATTCAGGCAGTCCGCTTTCACGGTTGGACCATCGTGATCAAGCACCACCGTCCGAATGCGAGCATCGGTCGCCGCGGCACGCCCTACAGCCTGGCGCGTCGCCATGTCGTTGGGATAGACGCCCACGTAGACGCGATAGCGCCGATAGTCCGTCGTGCGGATCAGCCGCGCGAGCATGGCTTCGATCACCGTGGACTCGTCCC
>CAZORB010000204.1:0-5935 GCA_964581825.1 uncultured Bordetella sp. | reverse complement strand
CCGTCGCGCAGTACGACGGCGGTGTCTTCTGGCAGCCCGCGGTAGCCTTGCATGATCTGGGGACCGCGTGCGCGGATTTCGCCGCTGGCGCCTGGCGGCAACACGGTTGAACCTGATTCCAGATCGACAATCTGAATGTCGGTGAGCGGTAGCGGAACGCCTACGGATCCTGGCTTACGCACGCCGTCCACCGGGTTGTAGCTGAGCACCGGCCCGGCCTCGCTCTGACCGTAGCCTTCCACCACCGTGCAACCGGTAGCCTGTTGCCAGCGCTCGAGCACCGCCACCGGCAGGGCCGATGCGCCCGAATAGCATAGGCGCAGTGACTGCAGCCTGGCCGATGCGAAGCCCTCGTGGGCCATGAGCCCCGTGAACAGGGTGGGGCTGCCCGAGAACAGCGTGATCTGGTGGCGCGCGATCGCCTCGAACACCCACTCGGGTCGATAGCGGGGCAGGATGACAAGCGTGCCCCGGCAGTACACCGCGAGGTAAAGGCCCATGGCCACCGCATACACATGAAACAGTGGGGTGACCGCCAGAATGCGCTCGTTATCGAGCCGCGTGGGCAGCAGCGCCTCGCGCTGGCTGACGTTGATGGAGACCGCCGCGTGCGTAAGGTTGACGCCCTTTGAGCGACCCGTGGTGCCGCCCGTGTATTGAAGTGTGGAGAGCGTCTCGGGCGAGGGGAGTGGAAACTGGCTGAGATCAACGGCCTCATGCCGCCATTGGGTAAGCCTGCTTGCAGTGCCGACCGCCCAGCAATGCCGAATGCCGTGTTGACGCGCCAACTCAACGACCGCTGGTGCGCAGTCCGCATCGTGAATAAGCCCAGCGGGCTCGGCATTCACTAGGACAGGCGCGAGTTCGTGCGCAGTGTATGCAGGATTGAGCGGCACCAGTTGCAGGCCGGCCGCCTGCACGGCAAAACTGGCAATCGCAATATCGATTGAATTCGCCATGAGCACCGCGATACGCCCACCGGGTGCGCTCCAGCGGCTGAGTTCGCGCGCAAGCCCTGCAACGCAGGCCGCGTAGGCGCGATAGTTAAGCGTTTCATCGCCGCAGATCAGTGCGGGCGCTGTGGGAGCCTGCCGGGCGGCATCAACCAGCGCGTGAACGACTGTGAGGTGTCGACGCGGAAGCAGCCCGCGCTCTGCGTCGATCAAGAAGCGTCTCCTACGCGAATAATCACGGCCATGCCGGTATCGCCTGCCGCGCATCCCGTGAAAAGACCCAGACCGCCCCCGCGCATCGCCAGCTCTTCAATCATTTCGATGATGGCGCGCAGGCCGGTGGGCGCCTGCGGATGCCCCCACACCAGCGAGCACCCGAACCGGTTGATGCGATGCGAGGGAATGCCAAAAGAGTCCGCGAGCACGATATCGTTGACGACAAACGGGTTGTGGGTCTTGATGACGTCAATATCGTTGATGCTGAGCCCCGCATGCGCGAGCGCCTGACGCGCGGCAGGCACGGGCGCCTCGGGCATATAGCCTTTTTCCACGCGCGACTGACCGAAGGCCAGCACGCGAATTGCAATCGCCGGGTTCGATGAAAGTTCGCGGGCGCGTTCAGGTGTGGTGACCACGATACCCGCCGAGCCGTCAGCCGGATGCGTTTGCCCGCCATAGGTGACGGTGCCGTCGGGCCGAACCGGTGACAGCTTGGCAAGCTTGTCGGCGGATGTGGGGTGAATGCCCTCGTCGCCGGCGAGCGTGCTGTGCACCCGCTTCATCCGCGAGTCGGGCACCTCGAAGGGCAGATCCATGAAGCGCTTCAGAAAGGCGCTGTCGTTGGCCAATGCCTCGTTGTATTGCGCGTAGCGTTCGAGCACGACCTCATGCTGACGAGCGGTACTGATGCCGTGGCGGGCGGCCACCCGGTCCGCCGTATCGACCATGGCCAGATTGGCCCAGGGATCGCGCTCGAAGTTGTCGAGAATCCAGTTCTCGTGTTCACCCGTGCCCCCAGGACCATCGGGCGCGGGGTAGTACAGATGCGGGCCGTTCGAGGTGCGGTCGGTGGTAATGACCAGCGCAGTCGTTGCAGAGCCTTCCGTGATTTCCGAGGCCGCCGCGCGCAACACGCGGGCGCCGGTGGCACAGGCCTGGCTGATGGTGGGGCCAGCCAGCGTTGGCGCGCCAATCATGCCGGCAAGCCAGGGCAGACCATAGAAGCTTGCGCGCTGCGGCACGGTAATGCCCAGCACACCGTAGTCGAATGCCTCGACCGGAAGCTTGCGGCGCTTCAAGGCCTGCGTGGTGACGTGTGCGGCGAACCGTACGCTGTGCAGGTGCGCAAGCGACCCCTGCCAGCGGGCAAAGGGGGTCGACCAGTAGGCCCCGTAGGGAATGGCGATGTCGGCCATGAAGACTCCTGTCAGGTGGCGCCAAGGTACGCGGCTGCAACGCGCGGGTCGGACGCGAGTTCACTGGCCGTACCGGACAGCGCGACGCTGCCGTTTTCAATGACGTACGCGTGATCGGCCACCTGCAGCGCCACGCGTGCATTCTGTTCAACAATCAACAGAGAAACGCCTCGTTCACGCAGCTGCCGAACCACCCGGAAAATTTCGCGAACGATTAACGGCGCAAGACCCAGCGACGGTTCATCGAGCATCAGCAGTCGGGGCGCCGACAGCAGCGCGCGTCCGAGCGCAAGCATCTGCTGCTCACCACCCGACAAGGTGCCCGCCTTCTGCTGCAGACGCTCGCGCAGTCGCGGGAACACGTCGAGCACCCAGGCCAGGGTCTCGCGGCGATTGCCTCGGCCAAGGAAGGCGCCCAGTTCCAGGTTATCGGACACTGTCATGTCGGCAAATAATTCGCGACGCTCGGGCACCAGGCAGAGTCCTGCGGCAACACGATCTTCCACGGGCCAACCCGCCAGGCTGCGACCTGCATAGCGCACGTTACCGCTGGCCGGGAGTGCGCCGGCCAATGCGTTCAACAGGCTGGATTTGCCTGCCCCGTTGGGACCAACGATGGCAACGATGCCACCTTCAGGCACGACGAGCGAGATGCCTCGAACCGCCTCGACCTTGCCGTAGGCAACATGCATATCGGACACCTCGAGCAGCGCCGCCATCAGTCGTCCAGCCCGCCTAAATAGGCTTCGATCACCCGCGGATCGCGCCGCACCACATCGGGTGTTCCCTCGGCAATTTTGGTGCCGAACTGCAGCACCACGACGCGGTCCACCAGATTCATGACGAAGTCCATATCGTGTTCAACGACCAGCACGGTGACACCCTGCGATTTCAGTTCGCGCAGCAGCGCGGCAAGCGCCTGCTTTTCCTGCAGCCGCAGGCCGGCGGCTGGCTCGTCGAGCATCAAGAGTGAGGGGTCGGCCGCCAGGGCGCGCGCAATCTCGAGCACGCGTTGCTGGCCCAATGCCAGGCTTCCGGCCGGCGCAGACGCGAGCGCCCCCAGCCCCACGCGATCGAGCTGGCGCTGCGCTTCAAACAGACACCGCGCATCTTCGTTGCGCGACAGCGCCAGCGCGCCTGCCATCACCCCGGCCCGGCCGCGAAGCCAGGTGCCGATCGCGACGTTCTCAAGACAGGTCATGTTGGCGCGCAGCCGCACATGCTGGAAGGTTCGAGCCACCCCCCGCGCAGCGATCGCGCGCGGCGGCAGCGTGTCAATGCGCTGGCCCTGCAACTGCACCTCACCCTCAGACGGTGGCAATACGCCGGTGACCAGATTGAACAGCGTGCTTTTGCCTGCGCCGTTGGGTCCGATTAAAGCGACGATCTCACCCGCCCGCACGCTGAAGTCAACGCCTTGCAACGCAACCAAACCGCCGAACCGTTTGCCGAGGCTCCGTACCTCAAGCAATGCGCTGCCTACCGACGGTAGCGCGCGTGTGGGCAGTGGCTGCGCGGCGTCAGGCGCGCGCGGAGGCGGACGTTCCGGCAACCAACGCGACAGGTAGGGTGCAAGCCCACCGCTTGCTCTTTGCAGCAGCAGAATGACCAGCGCGCCAAATACGATGGCCTCGTAATTGCCGCCAACGCCTTGTAGGGCAGGCACCGCATCGCGCAAGAGCGTTCGAAGCGATTCGACCACCGCGGGCCCCAGCACTGCGCCTGCCGGTGAGCCGGTGCCGCCAATGACCGCCATGAAGAGATAGTCAACCGAGGCATTGATGCCGAACGGGCTCGGGCTGACATGGCCCAGATAGTGCGCGTGCAGCCAACCGGCCAACCCGGCAAAGAGCGCGGCTGCCACGAAAACCTTGAGCTTGAGCGAGGCTGACTGCACGCCAAAGCTTTCCACCATGACGGGATCGCGTAGCGCGCGAATCGCGCGACCAGCGCGACTGTCGATCAGCGTGGTGGTGCCCGCCAACAGAATGGCAAGCAGCGCCCACACCAGCAACATGAACGGCGCAGGCTCAACCAGACTGAGACCCGCGGCTTCGAGCCGTGGCACACCAGACAGGCCATTGAACCCGCCCAGCCCCTGCAGGTTACCGAAGAGATAAAACAAACCCAGGCCCCAGGCCATGGTGCCCAGCACCAGATAGTGACCTGAAAGCCGAATGGTGAGCCAGCCGATGAGTGCGCCCGCAAGACCACTGGCGGCTAATGAGAGCGGCAGCGTGAGCCAGGGCGACAGACCAAAGTGGATGATGGACAACGCCGACACATAGGCGCCCAGTCCAACAAAGGCGGCCTGACCGAACGAGGTGATGCCGACCATTCCGGTGAGCAGCACCAGTCCGAGGCAGACGATCGAGTACAGCCCGACATACCCCAGCAGCGTGACGATCCACACCGGCAACACCCAGGGTGCGAGCACGATCAGCAGCGCCACCACCAGCGCGGGAATTCGATGCGCGGGTACAGCCATGGGGTCAGTCGTCCTCGCCATGCAGCGAGTGATCGGTAAGCGAGCGCCACAGCAGAATGGGCACCAGCAGCACGAACACAATCGCTTCTTTCAGCGCCGATGCGAAGAACGAAGCGAAGGCTTCAAAGACACCGACAGCAAGCGCGCTCAGCACGGCGACTGGGAAGCTGGCCATCGCTGCACACACCACGCCAATAAACGCTTTCAGTCCGATCAGGAAGCCCGAGTCGTAGTAGATGGTGGCGATGGGGCCGATCATCAGACCTGACAGTGCGCCGATGAGACCCGCAATGCCGAAGGCAAGCAGCCCGGCGCGCTCGGTGCGAATGCCCACCAGGCGGGCGCCGAAGCGATTGATGGCCGTGGCTCGCAGCGCTTTGCCCCACAGCGTACGCTCAAAGAACACCCACAGCGCCGCGATCATTGCGATGGATACTGCGAGGGATAGCAGCAGATGCCACGACACGGTCGTGATGCCAACATCGAGCCGGCCGCTGATAAAGGGCGGGGTGCGCAGACCCTCGGCACCGAAGAAAAATAAACCGAAGCCCACCAGCATGTAGTGCGCGGCGACGGCAGCGATCAGCTTGACCAGTACGCTGGCCTCGGCCAGCGGTCGGAAGGCGGTCAGATACAGAAGCGGCGCCAGCGGGGCCACCAGTAGCAAGGTAATCAGCGCATGCACAATCACCGGCGCGTCGGCACCCGCTAATCCGCTGCGCGTCATCGCATAGCCAAGAACAGGGGGGATAAGCGCCAGCAGCAATACGCCGCGCATCGCCCGCCATTCGCCGCTGCGCTGGCAGCGCCAGGCCTGTACCAGCACCGCGAGCAGACCCAGCCCGGCGAGCAGCCAGACGGTATTGGGCGCAATGCCCTGGCGCAGGAGGCTCATCGTGAGTGCGGCGAACGCGACCATGTCGCCCGCCGGCACCCACAACACCCGCGTCACCAGGAACACCAGGACGATCGACACTGCGAGCAGCGCATAAATCAGCCCGCTGGTAAGGCCGTCCTGGACCAGCAGTGTGGCGATGGTGGCGTTCAAGCGGCCTCGATCAGGGCTTGAACAGGCGGAA
>CAZORB010000203.1:0-5959 GCA_964581825.1 uncultured Bordetella sp. | reverse complement strand
CGCGCTGAACCTCATTGACCGCCGGCGTCGTAACCGTCTGACTGGTGGTTCGCGTCAGGCCGCGCTCAAGCACCGCCAGCTGGGCGGTGCTGGCAAGGGGGCTGACGGTCACCTTGACCGGAGCGATCGCCTGACCATCCAACCCACCGGTGAAAGTCAGCGTCCAGTTACCCGCCGACCCCGCTACCGTGATCGATGCAGCAGGGGTGACACCGGTGACTGAGACAGCCGCAAGGGCAGCCTGAACGGTCGCAGCGCTGGCACTCAGCGCAAGAGACGAGGTTGTGTAGGTTTTCCCGCCATGCTCAAACGCAATCTTGAACGTTCCGCCTGCCTCAATACCCGTCAGTGAGATTTTCTGAACAGTGGGCAGCGCTTTCATCACCGGCGTGGCGATGACGCTTTGACCGGGGGTGGCCGTGGTGATCTGCAGCCGCACGCCCAGAACACCAGTCGAGGTGAAGTTCTGGTCGCTGACGGTTGAGTTGGTGAACTTGAGGGCATCTTTTGCCCGGAGCGTCGAACCGGCTGCCGGCGTGATACTGACCGTTGCCAGCGCCCCAAAATCGGAAGCTGTTTGTGTATTCGCGAAGGAGAGCGTGTAGCCCGCGGTGCGAGTACCGGTGACGGTGACATTTCCAGCACCGACCGTCGAGAACCCCTCGATCGCGCCCCTAATGGCTGCAATCACCGTAGCGTCGCTCGCATTGGCAGCGAGCGTGGCGGTACGGGTGACCCCGCCGAAACCGAAGCTGAGTGCGCCGGCGGCGTCCCGGTGGAACTGCATCGACAGCTTCTGCGAGCTGAGTGCGGGCTGGGCTACATCCTTCGACGACAGTGCACCGATGAAGTCAACAAAGTAAGCAGGATCAGCACCGGTGCTCTTCTGATCAAACGTGACTTTGGTGTTACCGGCACCGTACAGCTTGTCGAGGCCCTTCTGCAGCACATTGCCGTTGTAGAACGGGTCGCTCATCGAAAAATCGAGCCGCCCGGTATCCTTTCCATTGGCGGTAAGCGAGTAGCCGACCCCAGCCAGCGCGGTGGCATTGCTGAAGCGGAAGATCTGCCGCTCGTTGACGTTTGACCCGCTTGCGACCGTCTCAATCTGCCGGCTGCCACCCTGCTGCAGCGTGGCTACCGTACTGGTCGCCGCAAACGGCTTGAAGCTGAGCGCGAGCGCACTCAGATCCTTACCGGCCTGCGCGCCCTTGAATTCGATGATGTAGCCAGCGGTGCGTGTGCCACTGACTGCGACGTTGCCCGCGCCCACGCTGGCGAAGCCCTCGAGCGCGCCCTTAACCGCTGCGATGACGGTGCTGTCGCTTGCGCCTGCGGCGACAGTGACGGAACGGGTTGCACCTGACAACTCGAATGACAGCGTTCCCGCGGCCTGGGCGTCAAGTGACAGCTGCAGCTTGGTGTTGACAGTGAGCGGCGAGTAGGTGACGTTGTTGATTGCAGCGGCGCCAGCGGTAAGCTCGGTGACGCCAGCGGTCACCTGCGGTACCCGCGCCTGCGCGGTCAAGCCGGAGTAATCCAGACCCGCAAGCGACCCGCCGAAGGTAAGCGTAAAGCCTGCGTCCTCGTCTCCAGTAACCGTGATGTCGCCACTTGCAACGGTACGACCGGTGGACCGGACTAATGCTTCCAGCTGCGTGCGCAGTGCGGTACGGGTTGTATCCGCTGTGCGGCCCGAGGTAAGCTCGACCGTCGTCTGCTTGCCCGCGAGCTCGAGCGCCAGGGTGCCCTGGGCGATATCGGTGTCAAGCCGTAAACGTGTGGGGGTGAGAACCAGTGGCTGGCCCTGGAGGCCCTCCTGCACCACGGTGACCGTGGCACTGGCATCGCTGGGCCGCGCCTCACGATCGCCGGTGATGACCAGGCGCTGGACTTCGTTAACCCCCGCCACCGCCGCCTGATCCTGGCGTATGACGCCACCGTCCAGGAAAAATACGTCGTAAACGTCAGGGCGGAGCGGCGCGAGGAAGCTGATCTGCGAAATTTCCGTCAGACCCGCGAACGCAGGCACCGGCGTGGCAATGACCACTGTGGCCGGCGGCGGCTCGGCGCGCAGCGACTGCACCACCACCTGCTTGACCTCATCGGTGCCAGCGAAGAAATTGGTGGTCGTGCTGACGGTTGTGGTCGCGGCGGTTGGAGTAGCCGTTGCCGTGATGTCTGTGACCGGCTTGCCTGCCAACGCATTGATGAACTCGATCGTGAAGCCATCATAGAGATTGCCTTCGATCGCCACGTTGCCAGCGCCAACGCCATTCAGAGCCTCGAACGCGGTGGTGAGGCGCTTGATCAGCGCTGTGTTGGTCAAGCCGGGAACGATGGTGGCGCTGGCACTGCTCGCACTATGGCTCTGGCCGTTTGTTCCCGCTGCACGGTTCAGTGTCAGCGTTCCCGCGAGATCCACCGGGATTTTCAAACCGAGTTTCGTGTTGAACTTGGTCACGATCTCCGGCTCGGCCGGCAACGTGATCCCTCGGTTCACATTCAGCAGCACCTGCTCGGCCTTCGCCGTCAGGCCCTCGATCCCCTTCAGCTCGGCGCTCGCCGCGGTGGCCTGTAAGGTCGTGAAGCTTCGCTTGGCGTCCTGCGGATCGCTGATCAGCGCAAGGCCGAAGTTCACCTGGCCGAGCGACAGCCCCTGCGCGCCTTCCTTTAACAACCCTGTCGTATCGTCGTACCCGCCGTTGATACCCGCGAACGCATCAACATTGCTGCCGCCAATTGTGATCAGGTCCGCTTTATCGATGGTTGAGCCGTCGGACAACGTTACCGTCTGCGAGCGGGACTCCACTGCGAACCCGCCCTTGACGCTTACGAATCCAAATAGGTCGATATCCAGATTGCCCGAGGCCTTCAACACTCGGCCTTCCGCACCATCTACCGACAGCCGGGTCGTGCTGCTGGCTCCGGTCTTGATAGACATCTCCGTGCGCCGGGCGCCGGTGGGCTGGGCCGCGTTCACCAACGCGTAATCCACCACCGGGTCAGCCGCCTTGCCTGCCCGGTTCACGATCACGGTGAGCGTGTCGGCCTTCGCAGTCAGCCCTTCAATCCCCTCAAAGGCGACGCTTGATGCGCTCGCCTCGAGCGTTGTCCATTTACGGCTCGCATCGGCACGATCGGTGATCAGCGCCAGACCAAAGTTGGCCCCGCTCATCGACAGGCCAATGCGCTCGTCTGTACCGCCGTTGATTCCAACGAAGGCTGACACGTCGCCGCCGCCCACCTTCAGCACCGTAGCCTGCACCTGCGTCGCGGGTGAGACCTCGACGCCGCTTGCATTGACGACGCGATCCGCCAGCGCCACCGTCTGCGTGGACTGATCGAAGCTCAGGAATCCTGCCAACTGGGCAAAACCGAATACATCGAGCTTGAAGTCAGCGGACGCACGGGTCAGCTCACCCAAGCCGCCATCGGTATCAAGCGTCACCGTCTGCGTGGGGCCAGCCAGGACTTCGAGCTGCTGCGCTGAGTAATCAAGCACTGTGTCGGGGTTGCCGCCTGTCCCTTTGATACCCCGGTTAATTTCCACCTCAAGGCCGCTCGCGCTGGCCTCAAACCCGTCGATGCCCACAAACTCGACGCTTCCCGCCTGCGCCTTGAGCGTGGTGAATTTGCGCGCTACCGCACCGCTGGTGGTGGGCTTCTCGCTCACAAGCGCCAAGCCAAAGTCGACGCCCTCAAGCTTCAGGCCCATCGCGTTCGCAGTACCGCCATTGACGCCCGCGAACGCATCAATGCCGCTGCCCCCAATCGTGAGCAGTCGCGCCTCGATCTTGGTGGGCGCCTTCGCCTTCGTTGGATCTTCCGAGGCTACTCCGTCGTTCAGCCACAGCGTCTCGTCTCGACGCTCCACTGCGAACGCACCGCTCGCCTGGAAGAATCCGAACACATCGAGCCGCAGATTGCCGCTGGCCCTGAGCAGATCCCCCTGCTGGCCCGACATGCTCAGTTCGAGCGTACTGGTTAGGCCCGTTGCCACCTCCAGCGCTGTACGGCGCGGGCTCGTCTGGTCGCTCGGATCAGGGCGGCTGTAGTCAACCACCGAGTCGCCTGCCTTGCCCGCGCGATTGATGTCGATGCTTATCGTGTCACCGGCCGCAACCAGGCCATTCACCCCAACCAGCGCAGCGGACTGCGCTTTGGCCTGCAGACTCGTCCAGCTACGTGTGACGTCTTGAACGTCAGACAGCATCGCGAGGCCGATCTCGACGCCGGACAGCTCGAGCCCCAGTGCGTTGGCTGTACCGCCGTCAACTCCTGCGAATGCGCGAAGATTGGACGCGCCGACCTTCAGTGCACGGGCCTGCCGTTGGGTTCCGTCAGCCAGCGTGACGGTCACCGGTGTGCTGGCGCGCTCAAACGCAAACTCACCCGACACCTGCACGAACCCGAACACATCCAGTCTGGCCTGACCGCGAACCTCGAGTAAGTCGCCACGCTTGCCATCAAGCGTGAGTTCAAGATCGCTGGTGGGCCCGGTGAGCACCTTTACCGCGCTGAGACGCGTGCCGTCGGTTTTGGTGGCGTCCAGACTGTAATCAACGACCGACCCGTCGACGGCCTTGCGATTGACGTTGACGGTGAGGCGGTTGAGCGTTGCCGTCAGACCTTCGATACCCCCCAGTTCCGCGGACTCAACCGAAGCCTGCAGCGAGGTCCATTTGCGGGCAGTGCCGCTGGTGCCTGACAGGCGCTCGGTGTACAGCGCGAGCCCCAGGTCAACCCCTGACATCGACAGCCCAAGCGCATTCGACTGACCACCATTGACGCCTGCAAATGCCGACAGATCACTTGCGCCCAGCAGGAGCATGTCGACATCCACCGCGGTGGCGGACTCATCAATTGCCTGGGTGGCAGGGTTGTCGGCCAAGCGCACGCGCCCGACCTTCTTTTCAATGCCAAACGCGCCGCTCACCTGTACGAAGCCAAAGGCGTCGATTTGAAGATTGCCGCGCGCACGCAGCAACGTTCCCTCTGTCCCGTCCATGCTGAGGCTGATGCTCGATGGCGAGGACATCGTGCCGGTATCAATGGTGTAGGCACGCGCCTTGTAGTCCGCCAGCGTACCGTCAGCCGCGGGCCTGTTGACCTCGACGCTCAGCGTGTCACCACCCAGCGTGAGGCCCTCGATGCCGGTGAGCGATACTGACCCCGCCTGCGCCTGCAGCGACGTCCAGCGGCGCGACTGCGTCCCTGCAGCCTCCTGCCCGGACAGCTTCTCGCCGAGGATCGCCAGTCCGAAATCCACCTCGGAGAGCTGCAGCCCGATCGCGCCTGCCTTCAGGTTGCCCTGCGAATCGAAACCGCCGCCGGCGCCTGCAAATGCAAATACGCCACTTGCGCCAATATTGAGCGCCGAGACCTTGACCACGCTCGCCGGCCGCGTGGTAACGCCCTGGGCGTCGACCACCGCGTCGTTCAGCACAAGCTCGCGATCGCTCTTCTCAATCGCAAAATTACCTTGCACTGCGAAAAATCCGAACACATCGATGTTCAGGAACGCACTCGCACGCAGCAGTTCTCCACGCTCGCCATCGAGTGTCAGTTCGAGGCTTGTCGATGGGCCGGTGGGCACCTCGGCAACGGTTTTTCGTGGTTTGGAAAGATCCGCAGGATCGCTGTATCCGTAGTCAACGACTGTCTTATCGCTGGCTGCCCGATTCACCTCCACTGACAGCGACTCAGCGCTTAAAACCAAACCGTCAATGCCGCCGAAGCTGGCGCCCGAGGCGGTTGCCTGCGCGGTGGTCCACTTACGTGCGGTGGCCGTGCTGCCAGCAGCGAGCCTTTCACTGTAAAGCGCAACACCAAGCTCGACCCCGGTTAACCGGAGACCGACTTCGTCCGTACGCCCGCCGTTAGCGCCCGCAAAGCCCGTGAGGCCCGTGCCGCCAAACAACAGCATGTCCACATTGACGGGGCTCGCTGACTCGTC
>CAZORB010000202.1:0-6195 GCA_964581825.1 uncultured Bordetella sp. | reverse complement strand
ACGCCAAAGCCGAGCTTTTCAAGCTCGGGCATGAGCCCCGATTCGCGCAGATATTCGGCACCCACGCGCGAGCCTGGTGCCAGCGAAGTCTTAACCCACGGCTTTCGCTGCAGCCCCAACCGGTTGGCGTTGCGGGCCAGCAGCGCCGCTGCAATGACATTGCGCGGGTTGCTGGTGTTGGTGCAGCTGGTAATAGCCGCAATGATGACCGCGCCATCGGGCATCTGGCCGGGCACGTCCTGCCACGGCGCGGCAATGCCCTTGGCCGCTAGATCGGCGGTGGCCACGCGTGCATGCGGGTTGGACGGCCCCGCGACGTTGCGCACCACGGTGGACAGATCAAATTGCAGCGTGCGTTCGTATTGCGCGTGGGCCAGGCTGTCAGCCCAGAGCCCAGCAGTTTTCGCGTAGGTTTCAACCAGCTTCACCTGCGCGTCGTCACGGCCGGTGAGCTTCAGGTAATCGATGGTCTGCTCATCGATAAAGAACATGGCCGCCGTGGCGCCGTATTCGGGCGCCATGTTGGAGATGGTGGCGCGATCGCCCAGCGACAGCGCCGCCGCGCCTTCGCCGCGAAACTCAAGATAGGCGCCGACCACTTTTTGCTTGCGCAGGAATTCCGTGAGCGCAAGCACCACGTCGGTGGCCATGATGCCTGGGGCCGGCTTGCCGGTAAGTTCAACGCCAATGATGTCGGGTAGCCGCATCCAGGACGCGCGGCCCAGCATCACGTTTTCGGCTTCCAATCCGCCCACACCAATGGCAATGACGCCCAGCGCGTCAACATGGGGCGTGTGGCTGTCGGTGCCCACGCAGGTGTCGGGGAAGGCCACGCCGTCGCGCACCTGGATCACCGGCGACATTTTCTCCAGATTGATCTGGTGCATGATGCCGTTGCCGGGAGGAATGACGTCGACGTTCTTGAACGCAAGCCGCGTCCAGTCAATGAAGTGGAAGCGGTCTTCGTTGCGCCGATCTTCAATGGCGCGATTTTTCTCGAAGGCCTGCGGGTCGTAGCCGCCGCACTCCACAGCCAGCGAGTGATCCACAATCAGCTGCACCGGCACCACCGGGTTCACCTGCGCCGGATCGCCCCCCTGGTCGGCGATGGCATCGCGCAGGCCGGCCAGGTCAACCAGTGCGGTTTGGCCAAGAATATCGTGGCAGACCACGCGCGCTGGGTACCACGGAAAGTCAAGGTCTCGCTTGCGCTCAATAAGCTGCCTGAGCGAATCGGTGAGCGTGGCGGGATCGCAGCGGCGCACCAGGTTTTCGGCCAGTACACGCGAGGTGTAGGGCAGGGTGTCCCAGGCGCCAGGCGCGATGTGATTGACGGCGGCACGGGCGTCGAAGTAATCGAGCGAGGTGCCGGGCAGGCGGGTGCGGTATGGGGTGTTCATAGGTTGGTATTTTAACGAACGACCCTGACGCGAAGCTTATCGGTGTTCAGCCTTTTTTAGGCCCACTCTTCGCGCAGCAGCTCCAGCCGCTCAAATACCACACGGTCGCTGACCACAAACAGGTCAGCGTCGTCGCCCAGGGCTTCATGACTGACCCAATGCCAGGACGGAATGGTGAACACATCATTGGGGCCCCACTCGAATTCGGCGTCGCCGATTCGCGAGCGGCCATGCCCTGACACCACAAGACACATTGACGTGTAGGCGCCGCGGCGTGTGCGCGTGCGGGAGCCCGCATCGAGCCGCATCGCATAGCAGTCAAGCGTTGGCATCACCGCGCCCCCGGTGGCGGGGTTCACATAGCGAAGGGTGCGGGCGCCATCGGCACCGGGCGCGGTGGCGGCCAGCGTTTGACGGGTTGCCTCGCCCGGATAGTGAAACTTGGGCGAGCAACCGGGCACAGTGGCGGCCTCAGGCGAGGTAAGCCCCGCTGCCTGCCAGATGCGTTCTTCGCCGGCGTCCACTTTCCAGAAGTCATCGTCAGCTGGGTTGCCTGCCTCGAAGAAGTGCGCATTAAGCGCGCACAGCAAAGGCATGTTGGCCGCGTCAAACCAGATGATTCGGCGGTTGCTCTGGTTGATATGTCCATGCCAGGCCATGGGCGGCGTCAGGATGAGATCGCCCGAACGCATCTCGCACCAGCGGCCGTTAACGATGGTGGCCGCGCCCTCGGCCTGCACGGCAAAGCGCAGCGCCGCACCGGTGTGCCGATGCGGCCGCGCCTGCTCGCCTGGGTCGAGTACCGTGAAGGCGCCCAGCATATTGGCGCTCGTGGCGGTGTCGCCGCCGAAGTTCGGGTGAGTCATGATGAGCGCGCGCCGCTCGATTTCCTCGATGGGCACTTCGGCCACGGCGCGATGCAGCAGCGGCTCTACGTCACGCCAGCGCCAGATAAACGGCGTGTCGCGCGGCTTGGGTTCGCGCGGGGTAATGCGCTTGTAGCGATCCCAGAGCGGGTGAAGGTTGGCGCGATACAGATCGGTGAGATAGGGCGAGGGGGCCTCGCCCCCGCCCTTGACTGCGTCATTCATGACCCGGGTCTCCGGCTGTTGGCCGCTGCGGCGTGTTTACTTCGGAAGCTTCTGATCGATATTGCCGTTGTCGATCAGCACATGCTTGATGAACACCCGCGGCTCAACCTTGCTGCCTTTCAGAATGTCGGCAAGCACGTCGACGCCCATGCGCCCCCACAGCACGGGGTTGAGCTCCACCGTCATGGCGAGGTTGCCCTCTTTCAAAGCGCGCAGCGCGGGCGGCACGCCATTCATGCCGGTGACAAGCGTTTTGCCTTTGCGATTAGCGGCCAGCACAGCCTGCGTAGCGCCGAGCGCGACATCATCGTTGGCGGTGTAGATGGCGGCCAGATCGGGGTTGGCTACCAACACGTCTTCGGTATTTTTCAGGCCGCGCTCGCGCGTAAGAGGGCCATCGTTTCGGAACACGATTCGAATATCGGGATACTTGGCCATGACCTCGGTGTAGCCCTCGGCCAGGTTGCGGAAGGTGGGGGCGCCCGAGGGCCCGAGCAGCATCGCCACTTTGCCTTTGCCGCCAATGCTTTTGGCGGTCCACTCGGCAATGTCACGGCCGATCTGCTTTTCGTCCATCGCTACGTGCAGCGTTTGATTGGGCGAGGTAGAACCGCGCGCCAACGACACGATGGGTACCTTGCCCGCGGCGGCTGCGTCGTAAGCGGCGTTGACGCCGGTGGCATCAATGGGCGAAATGAGAACGCCCTTCACGCCGCGCGCGACCAGATCCTGCACGCCGTTGATCTGCTTGAGTTTGTCTTCGTTGGAGGAGACGCTGGCAACGTCCCACCCGAGCTCGCCTGCGCGTGCTCGAATGCCGCGCATCATGGCGATATAGAAGGGGTTGTCGTCTTGCGGCAGCGCCACGCCTATGGTGATCTTGCCCTGTGCCTGAACGGTGGACAGAGGCGCAGACAGCGCGGTGAAGGCGGCCAGTGCGGCCATGAGAAGCGTGCGACGCATGGGGGTGTCTCCTGGTATGTGATGGTGTGTTGAGAGTATGAATGGTTTGAATGCTAGCGTTTAGATCGGAGGCTGTCTGCAGCGGCTGCGGCAATGATCACCACGCCAATGGCCACCCGCTGCCAGTACGAATCCACATTGAGCAGATTCAGGCTGTTGCCCAGCACGATCATGATGAATACGCCAATGACGCTTTTGTACAGCGTGCCTTCGCCGCCATGCAGCGCGGCGCCACCCAGCACCACCGCGGCAATGGCGGTCAGTTCATAGAACTCGCCAGCGGTGGGCTGACCCGACTGCAGGCGCGCAGCCAGCATGACGCCGGCCACGCCTGCCAGCGCGCCGCAAATGACGTAGGTTGAGGCGGTGATGCGGGCCACTGGTACGCCTGACAGATAAGCGGCTTCGCGGCCGCCACCAGTCGCGTAAATATGCCGGCCAAAGGGTGTGGCGTGCATGACCCAGGACAGCACAATCAACAGCACAATCGGCACCCAGACCAGTGCATGCAAGCCCAGGAAGCGCGCTGAGCCAAAGCCTACAAACGCTGAGGGCAGGCCGTAGTCGCCTTCAACGGGGGCGCCGCCGGTAATGAGAAACACCAGACCCCGCACCAGCACCATCGTGCCCAGCGTGGTAATGAAGGGGTTGACGCGCAAATAGGCAATCACAATGCCGTTCACAAGCCCCACCAGCGCGCCTGCCAGAATGCCGGCCACCACGCCCGCGCCAATGCCTGCCTCAAGCATGACCATGGCCGCTACGCAGCCCGACAGCGCAGCGGTAGAACCCACTGACAGGTCGAAGCCGCCGCCAATGATCACGAAGGTCATGCCGATGGCGATCACGGCCATGATCGATGACTGAACCAGGATGTTGTTCAGGTTGACCGGCGACAGGAAGCGGTCGGTCATGAGCGCGGTGGCGGCGCAAAGCACCAGCAAGGTCACCAGCGGAATCTGGCCCAACAGTCGGGACGAAACAGAACTGGAAGCCATCAACGTGTCCTCTCGAGCGCAGCGCGCAGCTTCGCTTCGTTCATGCCATCGGCGCGCTCAACGCGGCCGATAATTTGTCGCTCGCGCATGGCGAGCACCGAGTCGCAGAGCCGGGCGAGTTCGCCCAGATCGCTGGAACTGACCAGCACGCCGCCGCCGTCGCGTGTAAAGCGTCGGATCAGCGCATGCACATGCATCTTGGCCGCGATATCGATGCCGTGGGTGGGCTCATCGAGCAGCAGTACTGACACCCGGCGCGCGAGCCATTTGGCGAGGATGACTTTCTGCTGATTACCACCTGAGAGCGACCCCACGCGGATGTCGGGGCGGCGCGGGCGGATGTCCATCAGGTCCATCATCTCGTTGACCAGTGCATCGGCCCGTGCGCGATCGATTCGGAATATCGAGCCGATCTGAAACAGATTGGGCAGCAGGATGTTGTCGCGAACCGACTGATTCATCACAAGCCCGAGCGACCGTGTGCCGGGCACCAGGCCGATACCCTGCGTAATCGCATCGCTGGGCTGCTTCAACACCGTTGCAGTACCGTTCGCCGCTCGCACTGACACAGGCGCGGGTCCGGCGCCAAACAGGCCACGCACCTTCAGGTCGGCGCCACTGCCCAACAGACCCGCGATACCCAGCGTCTGGCCCGCGTGTAGCTGAATGGGCGGGTCGGTCGCGTTTTCGGCCAGCAGCTCGGGGCCAGGCGGGCGCGTGTCGGCGGCTTCGTCGGCGGCAACGCGCCCGGTCATGGCTTCGATCAGGTCAGCGATTGCGAATTGCCCGCGTTCGCGCACCGTGACAACGCGGCCATCGCGCAGTACCGTGCAACGGTCGGCTAGCGCCACGATTTCGTCAAGCCGATGCGAGATGTAAATGATGGCGGTGCCCGCTGCCTTCATCCGCTCGAGCACCGCGAACAGTCGATCGATTTCACGCGCCTCAAGGGCGGCGGTAGGCTCATCGAGAATGAACACGCTGCACTGGCGGCGAAGCGCCTTGGCGATGGCCACCAGCTGCTGCTCGGCAAAGCTGAGTTTGCGGATGGGTTCGCGCACATCCACATCCAGGTTGAGGCGGGCGAGCTGTTCGCGCGCTTCGTGGTTCATCCGCTTCCGGTCGATGGCGGGAAGCACGCCGAGACGCCGGGTGAGGGGCAGGCTGCCCAGCATCAGGTTTTCAGCGATCGACATCGCGGGCACCATTCGCAGCTCCTGCGGGATGGTGACGATGCCGCCTGCGATCGCCTCGCGCGGGCTGCCGAACCGGGCCGGGCGGCCAGCGATGTGAATGCTGCCGGAATCGGCCTGGTGGATGCCGCTGAGAATACGAATGAGCGTGGATTTGCCCGCGCCGTTTTCGCCTACCAGCGCATGGATTTCGCCGACCGCGACGGTGAAATCCACCTGGTCGAGCGCGCGCGTGGCGCCGAAGACCTTGCACAGTCCGCGTACGCGCACCGCATCACGATCCGCTTCGGCGGGGCTCGAGGTGCTGCGGGATTCGGGCCCCACCGACTGTGACACCTGCGTAATCCTCAGGTGATGCTGATGCGACGCACCTGCATCGCCGGATCAACGATGCGGCCCTTGTCGATGATGACCTGACCATCGAGCATGACGGTGCAGTCGCGCATGGGCACGTCGTAATGGCCGCGCGTGGTGCGCTTGCCGCCGCCCTGCGAGTTGGGGCCGGGGGAAAACGGGAAATTGCCCGCGAAAACGCGCGCGCCTGAGCGAG
>CAZORB010000201.1:1954-6239 GCA_964581825.1 uncultured Bordetella sp. | reverse complement strand
GTCTTTCGCGCGGTCATCGATACGCCGCAATGCAACCGATTCCTGCCAGCCCGACGTCATCCGAAAAGATGCAACCTCGGTAGCGGACATAGGCCCACCCTGCAGTGCTAAACTTTCAACGGAATCGGACGACAGACTGCTGAAGTAATGAGGCTCAACCGAGCAGAGATAGCGCTTGGCCTGAACGTGCAGGCGAATCGGTTCGGTTACCTCGGCACCAAACCACGGTTCCAACCAATCTGCACCCACGACTTCATGGCGATCATCCACGCCGTGTGCAGCGGGGTGATCGCCGAGGTTGTGGATCATGTGGCCAATGTCGTGAAACAGGGCAGCAACAACGACGGGTTCACTTAGTTCTGCCTGCCTGGCCAGGGCCGCCGCCTGCAATGCATGCGAGCGCTGACTGACCGCCGCGAGACCATAGCGGTGGTGTGCACGAAATTCATACAGTGCGCTTAACTCGTCAACGATTCGATTTACGGAAAGAATCATGATGTGGCAAGCAAGTTGATCTTCATTTCAGCGACAGCGTCTCCCACTGCCGCAACTGCGCGTCCGATGTCATCAACCGTGATGGCGCCGATACACCCCACCCTGAAGGTATCGACTCGGGTGAGCTTGCCCGGGTACAGGATGAAGCCCGCTTCGCTAACGCGGCGGTAAAGTTCCACGAAGCTGAACGCGGGATGCGCTGGTGACAGGAAGGTGACGATGATGGGGGACTGCAGGCGATCAGGTAGTAGCGTCTTGAAACCCAGTCTCCGCATTCCTGCGATCAGCTGATCACACTGCATCCGGTATCGGGTGCCGCGAGCAGCCTGCCCCCCTTCCTCAAGAAATTGATTGATCGCGGCCCTTAATGCAGACACAACATGAGTCGGGGGCGTAAACCGCCACTGCCCGGTACGCTGCAGGTAAACCCATTGGTCATGCAGGTCAAGCGAAAGCGAATGGCTGTTGCCCTTGGATGTAGCAAGACTGGCCTTACGCGCCACCACAAATCCAATTCCGGGCACGCCCTCCAGACATTTCCCCGACGCAGCAATCATCACATCGATCGGCGCCGAGGACACATCAATCGGCAGCGCGGCGAAAGAGCTCATCGCATCAACGATCAACGCTCTTTCATGATGCGCAACAAGCTTCGCGATTTCATCGAGAGGATTGAGCACGCCGGTGCCGGTCTCGCAATGCACCAGAGCAACGTGGGAGATCGCGGGGTCCGCGGCGAGGGCGCTGGCAATCCTTTCGACGCTGATAGCCTCATCTTCGCGATGCTCGAGGATGACCGACTCCCGGCCCAGGTACTGAAGAACCCGGATGATCCGCTCGGCGTAAGCGCCGTTGCTTGGTACAAGCACCCGTCCCGACCGAGGTACGAACGTACCTAATGCCGCTTCAACGGCAAACGTGCCGCTACCCTGGAGCGGTACGCAGGCGTAAGCCTCGGCGCCTCCCGCGATCTCCAGGATGTCATCGCAAACTGAGGCCGTCAGGCGATTGAAGGCGCTGTCCCAGGAGCCCCAGTCACAAAGCATGGCTCGCCTAGTACGCTCACTGGTAGTGAGCGGCCCAGGGGTGAGAAGAATTGGCTGCATCGCAATTCGCCTTTGGAATTAGGGGACAATTGCCGCACGCAATACGCGGCGAGATGCCGCGTCACGCATCGCCTGCGTAGCCTGTTCGAGCGGATAGCGCGCGTCGACTAATTCTGCAAACGGATAGCGAAGCCGGTTCGCAATGACGAAATCCAGGGCTTCGATCAAGTGCCTGGGATGGTAGTTATGTACGCCCCGTATCGTGATCATCTTTCGGATAATCGCGTTAGCGTCAAAGCTGACATTCGCGCCTGGACTGACCAGCCCAGCCAGCACGAAAACACCCCCGGTTCGCACCAGGTCAAGACCTACCGCCACCGCTTCCGCCGCCCCGCAAACCTCGATTACGGCATCAGGTCCCGCCGGAGGACTGCGTTCTTTGAGGGTGGCGTGCAATTCGCCAGAATCGATTGCAGCGTCAAGCGCCAGATCAACGCCGAAACACTTCGACAGATCCCGCCGACCCGGATGAGAATCTAAGCCCACCACCAGGCGAGCACCGCGGGATTTCGCAAGCGCAGCGCCATACATTCCGAGAAGGCCGAGCCCTTGAATTACCACGGTGCTGCCCATTCGAATGCTGGCCGCCTCGGTCACCGCAACCATGGTTGCAACCCCGCAGTTGAGCGGCGCCGCTTCCGCATCGCTCAGAGAATCAGGGACACGCAGGATCCATGACTTAGGAAGGATGTAGCAGAACTCGGCAAAACCGCCGTGATGATGCGGCGGCGTAGTGGCCGCCATATGCCCGTATTTATCAACACCAGGCGATTTCTGCGGCAGGTCAAGCACCTCGGAGAAATAGTTGTCGCCCGGAATGAAGTATTCGCTCCAGGTGACGCGGTCGCCGAGATGCAGCGGCTCGCCCCGCATGTCATGGGTAAGCCCCTCACCCAGGGCTACCAGATGACCGACGATCTCATGCCCGGGCAGCGCTGGACAAGGGCTGGGCCGGTGCCCTTCGTAGGAGTGAATATCAGAGCGGCAAACCGTTGACATGGCCACCTTGACAAGGGCCCCGCCTGGCCCTGGCGAGCGAAGCGGGTAACTCACAATGTCAAAGTCAGCATTGGGAGCGCTGTAGCTTGCGACTCGTGACAAAGCGGGATAAGACACGCTCAATCCGTTCCGTTGATCGCAAAGTCGAACATCGCATGGCTCTTCAAGGGGCCTGCACTGGCGCGCTGCCTATACTCTGGATTGAGCGGGCGATTGAGAATAAACGGCACTCGCGCTTCGGCCACTGCGCCGTGGCTCCTTAACCGCGCGTCAGCAAGCGGAGCGAGGTCATGGTCTGCTTCACTGGCACCCAGCACGGTGCCAGCGTTTCCGATTACGACAACATCAGCCTCGCGGTCCGCCGGCAGTTCGAAGCGCGCGCAGGCGTGCGCCTTCGACAGGGCCGTTTCGACGCCGGGAATTCCTGCTGCAACCTCGATCACCGATTGTGCGGACACCGCATCGGATCGAATCCACACTCGTACGAATCCACCAAGTGCTCCATGGTGTTTGACGAAAGCATCGGTAATCGGACAGATGACTCGGGTTGTGCCCTTGCCGAAGGCGCGATCGAGAATATCCTGCAGAAAAATCACATTTGGACTACCGTCGTCCCGCGACTTGTCATTCATACCGTGATCGGCAGTCAGACCAAGGGTAATGTCCATCGCGGCAAGTCGCCCGAAAGCATCATCGACTCGCCTGTAGAACTCGTTGGCAACCGGCTCCCCGGGCGCATGCTTATGCTGGATATAGTCAGTCAGCGACAGATACATCAAGCTGGGGCGTCGCTGCTCAAGCAGTTTCACACCTGCTTCCAGCACAAAGAGCGATAAGTCCATCGAATACATATCGGGCTGCGGCAAGTCAACCAGATCGAGCACGCCCTCGATCCCGTTTTCCAGAAGCGTGCAAGCAGCGGCCATTTCCGACGAGAAGCAGACATTGCCGCGAGTCAGGTCCAGACCTTTTCCGAGCTGCCTGCGAAGCTTGTCTTTGGCGGTTATCGAAACCACTTTAGCCCCGGCATCCGCAAAACTCGCCAGGATCGTTCGGCTTCGAAGAAGCTCAGGCCCTGTCATGACCACTGCTTCGTCAAATTCGTTGAGATAAAAGTTCCCGGAGATTCCGTGAACAGACGGTGGTGCGCCGGTGATCAGCGACATGTTGTTCGGGCAGGTGAAGCTTGGTACCGTCCCGTCGGCCACCGCATAAAACCCCTCGTCGATGAAACGACGAATGTTTGGAACGATCCCATCGCGGCAGGCCTGATCGATATAGGCTGGATCGCCGCCATCGATACACACCACTACGATGGGCCTGGACGGCCACCTGTACCTGACTCCGTTAAGCTCAATCGACATATGACCTTCCGTTACCATCGCTCAGACTGCCCAGCGCCGCACGCTTGCCGACACTAGATCAATAAGCGTCACCGATACGATGATGATCAAGAGAATCGCTGAGGTTTGCGCGTATTCAAACCCGCGAATAGCTTCGTGCAAAACGACCCCAATTCCACCTGCGCCGACCATGCCTACCACCGACGCCGAGCGTACATTCGACTCGAAGCGATAAAGCGAGTAAGACACCCAGTGCGGCAATACCTGAGGGATGATTCCGTAGAGAATTCCTTCGAGCGTATTGGCTCCAGTTGACCGCACGCCCTCGACCGGGCGCGGATC
>CAZORB010000201.1:0-1944 GCA_964581825.1 uncultured Bordetella sp. | reverse complement strand
TACTGCCTCGGCGAAAAGCTTCGCCAGTACGCCGGTTGTGTGTACCCACAATGCCAGCACCCCAGCAAATGGCCCCAGTCCCACCGCCACAATGAAAAGCATGGCAAATACCATTTCATTGATAGCCCGCGCCGCATCCATTAGCCGGCGTACTGGCTGATAGATCCAGGGCGGCGCGATATTTTCAGCACAAAGGAAACCCAGAGGAATCGCACAGATCACCGCAAGAAAGGTTCCCCACACCGCGATGTGCAATGTGATAACCATTTCTCGAAGGTAAATTGGCCACTCGTAGAAGTCTGGCGGGAAAAACTCCCGGCTAAACACCGCCATGTTCGCGGAGTCCTCGATGAGCGCCATCGGACGTATCTCCGCTCCCTGCCACGACCAGATCAAAAGCATCAGGAACAGCCCCCAACCGAGCTGCGTCAGCAACCCGGTCGAGGGTGGCTTGATCGGTACGCGATCAAACTTCTCTTGCGTGCTCATCAGAAAAAGAACCGATTCGGAAGCTTCACTTCTGCGTGGCCAGTGCCGCAAGCTGCGCATCAATGTCGGCCAGCTTGGCCTTTTTCTCAGCAGCCGGCATGCGCTCATCCGACTCAATCTTGGTGCGATCCTTGAACAGCTCAAGCTGGCGAATTGGAATCAGCTGCGAATTGGTAGATGCCTTGAACCCGGCCAGCCGGTACATGTTCTTCAGTATTTCTTTCTCTCGATCGTCCCGTCCGTAGCTGAGCACAAAGTCCTGAACCTTTTTCTTGACGTCCTCAGGGAGATCCTTGCGCCAGACAAGCGGATCACGGGGGATCAGAGGTGATGTCCAGAGAATCCGAATCTGCTCGAGTCGTTCAGGCGACTTTTCCTTTATCTTGTCGGTCATCTCGCTGTTGCTGGTGGCGAGGTCCACCTGCCTGTTCAACACCGCGAGAAAGTTTCCCTCGTGATTGGACGAGCGAGTCACTTTGAAGTGCGTCCGCGGGTCCAGCTTATTGAGCGTGAAGACGTAGTAGGTCGGGACCAGGGTGCCTGACGTTGAAGACGGATCGCCAATCCCGAAGCTGTAGTTCTTGCCGTTCTTCAACACGTCATCGAGGCTCTTGATCGGCGAGTCACGATGAGTAATGAGGTACGAGTAGTAGCCCGGCGTCCCGTCAAGGTCAACGAACTGAGCGAACACCTCTCCATTAGAGCGATCCACCGCCTCGATCGCTGACTTGTTGCCATACCAGGCGATCTGCACTTTATTGAAGCGCTGCGCTTCAATGATGCCGGCGTACTCGGTCGCATAAAAGCCATTGACCTTCATTCCAATGGCTCTGCTCATGTCGTTCAGGAAAGGTTCCCACATCTGTCGAAGTGCGCCCGCTTTTTCCGTGGCGATGATTCCGAAGTTGATCTCCTTGATGCCTGAAGCGTTTGCCAGCGCCGCTGTCGACAGAGCAATAGCGGCAATTAGGGATTTGATTGAGGTCTTCATTGCGTCTCCTGCTGAAGTTCCTGAGTTGCGTTAAGGGCTACGTAAGTGGCTCGGCAGCTATCGATTCAGCCCGACGGGCCGCCGGTGAACAATCTCCAGGCTCTGGCGAAAAAAGCTCCCATGCGCTGGTTCCATAGAGCTGTGAAAGGGCTTCGGAGGTCAGTGCCGACGATGGGCCATCGAAGACAACTTTGCCGGCATTTAGTGCGATCGTTCGTTCGCAATAGCGGGTTGCAAATTCAACCTGGTGCAGCGAGACCAGCACCGTGCAGCTATGCTGGCGATTCAGCGATTGAAGGAGCTCCATGACCCGCCTGGACGACTCCGGGTCGAGCGAGGCAATCGGCTCGTCGGCGAGAATCAGCTGGGCGCCCTGCACAAGGCATCTGGCGAGCGCGGCCCGCTGCTGCTGTCCTCCCGACAAGGTGCTTGCGCGCCGCCAGGCCGTATCCTCAATTCCCATG
>CAZORB010000200.1:4789-6242 GCA_964581825.1 uncultured Bordetella sp. | reverse complement strand
GAACCGTGAGGTCGAGGGCGCGACGCAAGCGGTAGGGATCTACCGGCAGGTCAAGTGTGCTCAAGGTTGAGCGACCCGACGCGCCGAATTCCCTAAGCGAGAACGCCGACCGGCTTGTCATGATTTGGGCAGCCTCTTCGATCCAGCGAGAAGCCCGGGATTCGGAAACGCCACGCACTTGAGCTACATCCTTGCAGTCTGCTTGCGCGAGGTCTTCGATGTCCTCGATGCCAGCGTCACGCAACCGCCGAGCCAATGTGCCGCCGATTCCGCTGACGTAAGTCAAGGTGACCGTCTGCTCGTCGACCCCATGGGCGACCATGGCGGCAAGGGCTCGCACCCTATCCGCGAGCACGGGCTCCTCGACAAGTGGCGCCGCGGGAGGTGTTTCCTCGGAAGTCGTCTGCTCGGCGTTCTTGGGGGGCGTCACGATCGCAACAGCCGCCGAAAGGATCCGCTCCAGGCTTTCGGCCAGACGCCTCACCTCGAACACATAGCAGCCAAATTCGTCGGCGACCGTTTGCGCGCATCCAGTACGCGTCCATTCCCGGGCAATGAGCGCAGTCTTCAGGATGGCCAGCAAACGGCGACCGTTGTGACCCAGGTCCTGCCGAAGCTCCCCCACGGAGCGGGCCAGATAGCTACTCGGCTGCTTAGCCAGCCTGCCTCCCAAATCCTCCAACTCTTCGAAGTCCGCCGGTATTCTTGGTTCGCAGTCCTCGGTCGCGGCACACGCCAGGAGGATGTCAAAGAGCCTCAGTGAGGGCGCATCTTCGGCGGCAAACGCTCGCGCAAGGCTTAGGACGGTGACTGGCGCCAACATCTGGCGCACAGCGATCCGGCCCAACCGGGTCGCCTTCAGTCGTGGCGCCTTTTCGTTGTCATCGGACGTCTCTGTGACCATGCCGCTCTCGGTCATTTCGGCCAGTACGTGATCGATATTCGGCAGGCGATCCTGGTGCGCCGCCAACGACTGCGCGAAGCGGCGATGAAGCTGGGGTCGCGTCCTTGCTAGCCCACTTGAAACTTCGGCCAGCAGTTGCTCGGCAAGCGCTCGCCGGTCGGCGAGTCCGGACGTGATTCGCTCAAATCGGCCTTCGGCATACCGATCAATCTCTCGATCCCATGCTGGGCCTATCAGTAAGACCTCTCCGCGGTCATCCAAACCGCGTCGGCCTGCTCGCCCAGCGCGCTGCCAGACCGTATTAACTGGCAGAGGCTTGAAGTCGGTGCCGTCGAAATACTGCAAGTCGTACAGGACAACCAGCCTGGCCGGCAGGTTGAGACCCATCTCAAGGGTGCCGGTGGACACAAGCACCCGCGTTGCCCCGCTTCGATACTCAACTTCAAGTTTCTGCCGCTGATGCGATTCCAGCCCCGCGTGGTGATGTCCGGCAGGGATACCCGCCTCAGAAAGCATTGCGGACAATTGTTCGGCACGGCGCCGGGACTG
>CAZORB010000200.1:0-4689 GCA_964581825.1 uncultured Bordetella sp. | reverse complement strand
TCTAGCCGAGGTCCACGACCTTTGTCGCCGAGCAGGTGAAGTTCATCGACCACCAGCAGTCCAACCCTCGGTAACCAACCCCAGTGAGACCGCCAATGACGGGTACATGCGTCCAGTCGTTCGGGGGTCATGATGAGCAGATCCGCCTGCTCAAAAGGCACCGGATAGGCTTGGGACTGCCCGAACTCACCGGTAAAGACGCCGACCCGATGCCCACGAAAGCGAGTGCTCCAGCGCTCGAGAAGCTCGTTTGCGAGGGCGCGAAGAGGCGTCAGGTAGATCGCCCGCTGGCCTTGGTCGAGAACCTCCGCGATGGCCTGCTCGGCCAGCCACGTCTTGCCGCTCCCGGTGGGCAATTGGAGGACGACGCTGAACCCGCTCCGCAGAAGACCTTGGTCGTCAATCTCCCGCTGCGGAGGATTCAGTTCGGCCGACGGTCGTTTGGTTGCGACCTGTTTGGCTGGAATTTCTACAGTCCCTTGCATGCCGTCTATCATGCTCGATACTATGCAATAGTCCAACCCATCGCATAAAATATAGTCTTCTGCTATGCATCCTGCCAAGCAATGCCAACCCGAATCTCCAACAACCTAAGGCTCACGCTTTGGCGCCAGGGCATCCCGCGCACCCAGTGGGTCGGCTGGATCGCTGCGCGATGCGAGCTTGGCCCGGATCTGGTGCGAGCAGTTGTCGGGGGCAGCGCCACCGACGACCAGGTGGGGGACGCCGAATGCTCGCAGCTTGCGCGAGCCATCGGTATGACCTCGGAGGCTGAGACACTCAGGTTCGCGGACATGGTTGAGGCCGAGTGCGATGTTCTTCGGGAGAACCTCGGGTATCTCATGAACGCCCTGGGTCACGGCGGCAAGAAGGCGCTAGCGGCCAAGTTCGGCGTAGACCCGACAACGATTTCGCGGTGGCTCAACGGGACCAGCCAGCCCAACGAAGCGACCCTGCGTCAACTTGCAACCTATTTCGGCATCCCCGCTGGCACGGATCTGAAAAGCGACCCGGTGTTCCTTTCGCTCGATCCGGTTGCCCTGAGCGAACGCAGACAATGGCTTATCTCGCGGCTCGAAAGTCTTTCAGCCGACGAGTTGCGCGACCTGTATCCCGCGCTGCGACGGATGCTGGGTCCGCAATGAAGACCTACGACGCAGGTTGGGCCACCGCAGCGGCAGAAGATGCCGCCGCCGATCTGGCGCTCGACCTTCCGAAGCCCTGGGGCACCGTCTTGGGCTCCCTCACCGGGGGGCGATCGCTGCGTCCCGTGCAACGGCTCGCAGTCGACGAAGCGCAGCTTCTGGAGTCCCGACAACACATTGTGGTCAGTGCGCCAACCAACAGCGGCAAGACTGTGGTTGGCTACATGCTCCTCATTGAAGCGCTACTCCGGAACCAGAACGCACTGCTTGTTGAGCCCTTGCGCGCGCTCGCACAGGAAAAGGCCGATGAGCTCGAAGCTTTGCTCAGGGACTTGAGTCCGACGGTATTTCCTTCCGCTCCAAAGGTCCGGCTGACGACCGGCGACTATCGACTCGAATCGGAGTCCCCTGATTCACCGCCGCCCGAAGCGGGGCACCTTATCGTGGCGACTCCGGAGCGTTTCGAGGCGATTTTGCGCAACCCGTCCAACGCAGCTTGGATCGGAAAACTCGGCGCAGTGGTTATCGATGAAGCGCATCTGATCAAGGACCCCAGGCGGGGCCCCACACTTGAGCTGCTGATTGCATCGCTGATATCGCTGCCAGCGCCTCCACGGGTAGCGCTGCTGTCGGCGACGGTAGGCAACCCCGAGCGGCTTCGCGACTGGTTGAATCCTTGCCAGCTGATTCGCTCCACGGCCCGAACACCTCTGAAAAAGGAGGTGTGGGAGTTGTCTGCGGGCGAGTCGGTCGAGGAGACACTCGCCAACGCGATCGGGCAAATCCTTCAAGACTCCGGCACCTCCGTGCTCGTCTTCGTTTACCGGAAAAACAGCGCCGACGCTCTTGCTAGGCAGCTGACCGACGTCTTGAAAACGCCCGTGCTGTCCTATCACTCAGGACAGTCGGCCAACGACAAGGCTTCACGCAGAGACGCCTTCAATTCCGGAACCTGTCGGTGCGTGGTCTCGACGACGGCACTGGCGATGGGGGTGAACCTACCCGCCACACACGTCATCGTGCGCGACACAACCTTCTTTGGCGTTGGCAAGCTGCCAGTAGACCAACTGCTCCAGATCCTGGGGCGCGCAGGACGCGGTGATCGGGCAGGCACTGGAATCGTGATCGTTCGCCCGGAGGACGAATGGGATGCCGCAGAGTTGGCGAGGAGCCTGAACGAGGAACGGATTGAACCGATTCGATCCTCGTTTGAGCAAGCGCCGGTCACATCCGCTGGCGCGCGTTCCCGCGGCGCGTTGTCGAACGACGCAGCGCCGGCAACAGTTGTTGCGAGCTGCCTCAGCCGAATGGCGTCCGAAGGCATGTCCCAGAAGTCGCTTCGCACTGTCTTGAGCAACACACTGGCTGGTCAGGCGCTCGCCAGCAAGTCAGAAGAGGCCGTGAGATGGCTGTCTGCCCCGGAGAGGCACCTTGCCTATGTAGACGAGCAGGATCTCGTGCACCTGACCGTTCTGGGCAGGGCGGGGATTCAATCCATGTTGCCGTTGGAGGTGGTGGCCGGCATCGGTCAGCTCGTTCGAGACCTGCTCTCCCTTGACCAGGCAGGGGGGCTGCTGAAGAGGTGGTCCTGCGTAGATCACTTGCTGATCGTCTCGCTGCTTTCGGACAGAAGCCCAAAGCTGCGCCGCTTCAGTGAGGCCCTCGCCGGGCAGCTCGACGCGTGGCACGAAGCCCTTCCGAACACGGACAAGTCACTGCTGTTTGCGGAATGGATCGTCGGATCGGCGTCCACCTCGAAAGCCGGTGAGTTATTCGGATCCCTGGGTATCGCAGCTGGTCAGAAGCAAAAGCAAGCCGAAGCGGCTCGTAACAAGGCTTACACGTGCATGCTTTCAGCTGCTGTGATGCATCTGCGCGCCAGCGGGGTTTCGATCACCGATCTGGAGTCACGCTGGTCCGTCTCGGGCCTGGCAGGGGTTGAAGAAGCCTGGCGAGACACCACACTCTGGCTGGTCTCCGGAATCAATAACCTGTTCGAGATCCGCGCCTTCTACCACCACCTCTGGGAACACTGTGAGGCTGACGTCGATCAGATCAAAAACGTCAAGCGCTACCTGCGAGACATTCGGTACCAAGGTTATGAACTGCTGGAGCGAATCAAGCACTGCAGCCCGCTGGGTGGCCTTCTGAGAGGACTTCAAACACTGTACGCTGACCGCGACGGGCAAACGGCCGGGATCGGCACCATTCGCAGACTCGAGTCGGCGGGGATCGAGAGCATGCGGCAGGTGGCGTCCATGTCCGTTAGCGACTTGGTGCAGATCGGGGTGCAGCGGAGATACGCACTCCAGATCAGACGCTACGTTGAGCGACGGCTTCGGTAGCTGAGGCGAAACCCTGTTGAGCTAGGGCTTACCGGGCAACACCCTGAATCTTCTCCGCCGTCCGATACGCCCCGAGGCCGAGCATCCCGAACAGCAGCGGCATCATCGTCCCCAAGTCCATCTGCGGAAACTTGACCGGATGCCCTGCCAAGGCGGACGCCCACTCGCCCAATGGCCCGATCACGAACTGCACAGCGAAGCCGGCGCCACAGGTCCAGCCGACGAAGGGACGCCACCCTGATGTGAAAGGGTTCGAGCTGGCGGCCTCGATCTTGTTGATCTCCAACTGACCAGCGATCTGGGCGAGGTCGCCCGACTGCTGCAGCTTGATCAGTTCGAGCTTCGCCTGAGCGGCCTGCACTGGATCAGGCCACAGCCTGTCGATGACCTTACCGCCGATGTCCAGCATTGCGGTGACGGGATCGATTGCCATCTATGCCTCCAACAGATCTGCAACGCGGCGGCTCCAGCCCCGCGAGAACGACGGCCAGTTCGACAACCCAGCCATGAAGCGCAAACGCTGAGACAGCAGGCGTGCCTTCAGCCTGTCGGGGTTCGCTGCATTGGCAGCCGAGAGCGTCACCGGCCCCAGGACGCCGTCAGCGGCTACCCCAAGCGCCCGTTGCAGCCAGAGGATCGACTGCCGCACGCCGGAGGCCGCTGCCGCGTCAAACACGTAGTACCGGACCCCGTCCGGCAACTCATCGCCTCGAACCGCATCCCAGTACTGCGACCGGTAGATGGTCTTGGCCAGACTAAGCGGCAATTCCCGCATGTTGCCCCCGTATCCCGCAGCGCGTGCCACGGCCTCCGTCACCCCGAACCGGGTCTTGCCGCCGGGATCGTTCTCCAGGTCGGCAAAGTCGCCTTCATGCGCAACCAGCGCGGCAAAGCACTCGTCAAAGTTCATTGCCCACCTCCCATGATCTTGAGCTTGATCGCCGTGCCGACCAGGAGCACCGCCAGCACGCCGGTCGTGATCACCCGAATGGCCGTTCGCCATGCAGTGCGGCGGGCATCGCGCCAGGCCTCGAGCAGATCCCGTAGGTCGCGGATGTCTTTGGCGGCGCTGCCGTTCTCCAGGCCCAAATGGGCAAGGCAGCGTTCGGCGCCGCGCTCGGCAGCATTGTTGAGCATCTCGTCAAAGTCCTCCTTGCGCATGAGGAGCATGTTCTCGACGAGTACGGCTTTCTCGGGAT
>CAZORB010000199.1:0-6312 GCA_964581825.1 uncultured Bordetella sp. | reverse complement strand
GGCTGGGTGGTCGAGGCGCTGCGCGAGACAGGTCAGCTGCACAACACGTTGATTATTTTTACCAGCGACAACGGCGGCGAGCGCTTCAGCGATAACTGGCCGTTGGTGGGCGGCAAAATGGATTTAACCGAGGGTGGCATTCGCGTTCCCTGGATTGCGCACTGGCCCGCAGCCATTGCGGCCGGCGGCGTGAGCGAGCAGCTATGCATGACGATGGATTGGTCGGCAACGCTGCTCGAACTCGGACAGGCGCGTCCGCCCGCTCACCATCCATTGGACGGGGTGTCGCTCGCAACGGTGCTGCGAGACCCCAGCCGCACGATGACGCGTGATCTGTATTGGCGCATGAACCACCGAGGCCAGCGGGCCCTACGACAGGGGCCGTGGAAGTATCTGCGCGTCGATGGCCATGATTACCTGTTTGACTTGTCGCGCGATGAACGCGAGCGCGCCAATCTTGCGCACCGCGAGGCCGAGCGTCTGGCCGACATGCGAGCCCGCTGGGAGGCCTGGGAAGAAAGCGTGCCGCCAATACCGCCCGATGCGGTGGTGAGCCTGGGGTATTCGGATGCGGATATGCCGCAGCGCTGAGTCGGGTCGGTTGTGCAGCTAGCCGCTGGTGGCCGGCTGCTAGCGTCTGCGCGAGGCGCCGGTTAGATCGGTATCGTGCACCACCGCACCGGTTTCGGTGAACGCGAGCCCGCGCCCATAAATGGTTTGCACGGGCAGCTCCGCATCCAGTGACTCGCGGCACCGGATCCTCAGACGCCGAACCAGTGTTTCGATGCGGCGGTAATCAAAGCCGTCCGGGTTGCCGCCCTGGCTTTCAACGACGCGCTCTTTACTCAGGACTTCGCCCGCCGGGCTGAGTAGCGCCTGGAGGAGCAGCCGTTCGGCGTGCTTGAGCAACAGCGTCTTGCCGTTGGGCGCCGTCAGCACCCAGGTTTTCGCGTTCAGCTGCCAGCTGGCAGACCTGTTGAGCGATGAGGACGCGGCGATAGCAGTTCCTGAGGCTTGGATCTGGGATGTGTGAATTCGTGCGAAGAGCTTGCGGACATGGAGCGACAGCTCCTCGAGCGCGACGGGCTTGACGAGATAGGCGTCTGCGCCGGCGCGTAAACCGACGATGCGCTGCGCGGGTGCGCCCCGGGCGGTGAGTACCAGCACGCCGCGCTGATCCAGCGCAGGTAACGCCTCAAGCCATCGTAAGCCATCGCCATCGGGCAGGCCGAGATCCAGAATCAAGATGTCGAAGTCATGCTGGTCGCGCCAGGCTTGCGCATCAGCGAGCGACCCCACTCCCACGGCATCGATCGCTTCGAGGGTGAGGTAGGCCACAATGGCCTCTCGCAGATCTGGCTCGTCTTCGACCACCAGCACTCGGGCGCGTTCGGCTAGCGAGGCGGTGTTGGGAGTCAAGGCTGTTTTCATGGATGCTTCTAGGTATCGCGATCAGGAAACCAAATCGTGAACGTACTCCCATCGCCGGGCCGACTCACCAGATCGATATGGCCATGATGCTGCTCGGCGATATGACGCACAAAACTCAGGCCCAGGCCGATGCCGCTCACCAGCCCCTCGGGCCGCACCCGGAAATAGCGCTCGAACACGCGCGCCTGAAGCGACGGCTCGATGCCTTCGCCCCGGTCTGTCACGCGCAAGCCCGTCATCGGGATGCCTGCCTCGGTACGCATCGAGCAGGTGCGAATCTCGATGGCTGAGTGCGGCGGGGAATACTTGCAGGCGTTACTGAGTAGATTCATCAGCGCGACTTCGAGCAGATTCCGGTCAGCCCAGATGGTAGTTGCATCGTTGGCGATGTGCCAGGTGATCCGGTGATCGTTAAAGCCATCAGGCCTGATCTCGAGGGTCTTTTCGATCCAGTCGCGGCAGTCGATGGCCTCGATCTGAGGCGGGCTGGGCGAATTGAGGATCTGGTCTGATTTCAGCCAGGTGTCGGTGATCTTCGCGAGCCGCCCCACCTGCTGAGTGATGACCTGGGCGCGCGACTGCACCCCAGGGTCGACGGTTTGTTTTCGCAACATGTCTGACTGCGCGGAAATCACGTTCAGGCTGTTTCTGAATTCATGCGATACGAGCGCTGCGAAGCGCAGATACTCGGACAGCGTTCGGCGCTCGCTTTCGGCCGCCTCGGTCAGTGCACGCGTGCGCTCCTCAACCGCGCGCTCGAGCCTGCTCTCCTGAGCTCGAAGCGCATCGATCAGGCGCGACTGCGCCAACAGTCGCTGCTGTCGCTCTTCGCGGATGATGCTGGCAAGCATGAACGACATCAGCAGCATCTCGATCGAGGTGGCGATCTGAACCGCATAACTGGTGAACGTGTTGGTGGGCGCCCACCCGAAAATTCGCAGCGTCGCCACGACAACGCCTAGCCCCAGCGCAAGCCAGCTCAACATGAAGTAGCGCTTTCCGGGAAGCGGGATCGCGCGCACCCGCCATGAAATCAGCCCGACCAGTGTAATTCCGAGCACGCCCAGCAAAGGCAACGATTTGAACATCAGGGCGGTGAGGTGAGCGTTCCCAACGGCCGCCAGCGTCGCCAGAGCGTGGATTGCACCGAGCACTGCCGCACCCCATGCGGTGCGGTCCATCCAGGCCGGTACCGTTTCCCGGGTACGAAGTACCGACCGGGCCAGAAGAACCAGGGCGGATACCGTCAGCGATAGAAACAGGCCCGAGGCTACTTCGTCGAAGCTACGCCAGGTTGGCCAGAGCAGAAGACCGCCCCAGCCGTTGCCCGACAGTATTCCGAGGCTAAGTGCTAAGCCATAGGCGGCGTAGAGGCCGAAGCGCGAATCCCGCGACGACAGCCAGATAAAGAGCGCGTACACCACCATCGAAAACAGTGCGCCGTGATAGAGCGCCTGCAGCAGCCGCTCGTTGAGCGTGTAGCGGGAGTACGCCTTAATCTGCCAGGCGTTGAGCGGAAAGCTCACCGCGTAATGAGATGCCACCCGAAAGTAGAAGTCCTGCGGGGTGTCGCTGAGCCGTACCGGAAACGCAAAGTGCGGACTCAGGAGCGGGCGCTGGTCCGGGGGGCGGGCGTGGCCGGTGTAAACCACCGGCATCCCGGGCGCATGGAAATCGATGAACTTGCTGTAGGCGTCTGCAATATTCAGGATCCACGCGTCGGGCGCACCGGGCGCACGCTGCAGGCGCACCCGTACCCACCAGGTTGAATCGCTGTAGCTCAGATTCAGGTCGCCCCGCGCCGCGTCCCACGCAATGAACCGACCCTGCCTAGCCGGGGACTGTACGTCCTCCAGGGTGAGCGTACCGGACGGATCTTCGAGCAGCCAGATCGCACCTGCCAGGTTTTCGCTGGGCTTGGACACGACATGGGGTGTGGGCGTTCCGCCCACCGCGGCGAGTGATCCCGTGGCGACGAACAGCGCCCAACACCAGGTCAGCAGATTGATTATCCGAATGCGCACGGCGTCGGAGTCTAAGCGTAGACAACGGCCCGACCAACCCCTGTGCGAATTCGTCGGAATCTGTCGGAATTCGAGGGCTGACTAAATCTGCAGAAACCGCCAAAATTTAAAGCGGCAATCTTTTCAGCGATTTGTCGGAGAGTGTTCGCAAAAAATCCAGCTTGAGGATCACGAGGATAGGTGAGTTTGAGCAGTCCACGTTCAAACGGCATCGGCGATATCGCCCATGCCGTTTTCGTGCTGTGTCAACGCCTCACGTGCCTTCTAATTTGAGGCTGTTTTTTGCGCCATTTGATGATGCTCAGTAGCAGCGGTGTTGCGCGGATCCCATAGGGAGAGTGCGGTGAGTTCTGGAAGACGGTTCAAGCGTTGGTCGCCCAAAGGGCGTCGGCTCGCCTGGGCGCGCAGTCGCGCGCAGGTCGAGCGTCTCGAAGATCGGGTGCTGCTGTCGGCCGAGCCGATGGTGCAGCAATCACGGCCCGAGGCCGAGGAGCCCATTTCCGCCGCCAACGTCACCATCGAGGTCGGCGACCGCACTTCAAGCCTGCCCACCATTGCCGACATTTCTCAGGGCGCGATCCGCATCGATCTCACCAAGGGCGCCTCTCAAAGCAACCAGCTGCAAAGCGGCGGCGGAAAGACGCTCGAACTCAATAGCGCCCCCACCAATCTCCTGATCGATCTGGGTATTGGCGACGACGAGGTGCTGCTCAGCGAGCAGCCCGACGGACGGCTGAAACTATCCGCCAGCAGTAACCTCTATGAACTGATTTTTGCCAAGCCCACTGGCGCGCTTGGAATCCGCGGCCTGGATGGCGTCGACAAGGTCACGTTTGACAGCCTGTCGCTCGATACCGCAGCGCTGCTCGTGGAAAGCGAATCCATCACGCTGCCCGCAGGCAAAACGCTGCAGGTCGGTGGCAACGTGCTGCTGAAGGCCGAGCAACGCCTTGAGGCCGACGAACTCGAAGACGATGCGGTGTCGCTCAGCACCTCGGTCGTTGTCGATGGCACCGTTCGCTCGGGCGGTGCGGTCATGCTCGAGTCGGTGGTGGGCGCGCAGGTGGCGCTCGAATCAACCGGCGTCATTGCAAACCTCGACATCGAAGCGAGCACCAGCGCTATTGCCAGAATCGGTCGTGGGGCCGTCATTGAAGCGCGCTCGCTGGAAGTGGTGGCCATTACCGAGAACCTTCTGACGGTTCAAGGCGAGGGCGGCTTCGGCACTGTCGACATCACCTCCATCCAAACTACCTCCGCGGTGGTGGCGGGTGGCGCCCGGCTGATCATCGATGCGGAAGACGACAGCGAAGGCATCGATGTCCTGATCGAGGCGGTTGATCGCAGCCGCTACGCGGCGATCCTCGATACCGCAGGTAGTCTGGTCAGCGCCTTCACGGGCGGGTTTGATCTGGGTATCAGCCGAATCGAACTGATCCGCAATACGCAGGCAAGTCTTGGTGATGGCGGATTCGAGGTGTCACTCGCGCCGCCTAAAAACGGCAATGCGCCCTCTGTGCAGGTGGCGGCCGCATCGGTTGATGCTGAGGCCGATGAAGGCGAAGAGGAAGCGACCGCCGGCATCGAGGGCTCGGTCGAGTCGAATCTGGTGGGCGTTCAGACCGTCAACATCATCGACAACGTGCTTGCCATGGTGGCAGGTGCTGACATCGACGCCTCGGCGCTGGGCATTTATGCGCTCACCAGCAGCTCAGCCAGTTCACGCGGCAAGGTCGCCAAGATCAATGCCGAGGGCACCACCGAGGTCAGGCTATCGGAGGTCACCGTGGCCGCGCCCGGCGCCGTGGCGATGGTTGCGCGCGATGAGTCGGTCTATTCGGCCGAGAGCGCAGGTTTTTCGGCTGAGCTTCCGCTGGTCAAGAGCATCCAGATCGGCGTGGCCGCTGCCAGTGCCACGGTCGATCGTGGCGTGCTAGCGCAGGTCTCCGATGCCCAGGTAGAGGCCGGCGACTTTGCGGTGATTGCCTCGAGCGAAGGCTCGATGAGCGCCGTCACCGAATCCATGGCGGTGGTGGGCGATGAGGAAGAAGCCTCTGAAACCTTCTCGCTGTCGCTCGGAGGCACGGTCGCGTGGACCCAGCTCACCGGCGCGGTAGAGGCCATCGTCGAAGCCAGCACGATCAGCGCTGGCGATGAGGGCAATATCGTTGTCGAGGCCCTCAACGCAACCGAGATTGAGAGCACCACGTCGGCGGGCAGTACCGTCACCAATGCGCCAGGCGCGGCAGGCGGCCTGTCGCTTGCCTTCAACGCGGTGGGCTGGGACATGGGCAACATTGCCCTCGCCGGGCTCAATGCGCTGCTCGGCACCAACCTGCTCACCGATGAACTTCCGCTGGAAACCACCGCCATCGTCATCGGCACTGATCTGTCGGCGGGCGGCGACATCAGCGTGCGCGCGGTGGATTCCATTGCGCTCACCGCGGAAGTCAGTAATGAATCCGAGACTAATGCCGGTGCGGCTGCCGCGCCCGCAGTGGGAGCGTCGGGCATACTGGCAAGCAACCGCGTCCGCGCTGAAACCCGGGCGCTGATCCGTGGCCACGATGATGAGGATGCGGGCCTGGTCAGCATCGAAGCCGGCGGCTCGATCGCGGTTGAGGCAGAAGACGAGTCCGTCATCGAAGCCGATGTCACGATGACGGCGTCTGCCGCATCAGGCGGCGGCAGTGCCACCGCCGTAGGCGGCATCGTCGTTCGCAACGATATTTACGCGGGCGTGCTGGCGTCGGTCGCCGATGCCGCGCTCGATGCGGGGGTCGATCTCTCCATCGCGGGCACGTCCGATGCCTCGATTACTGCATCGCTAAGCGGCCAGGTGAGTGCAGCGAGCGAG
>CAZORB010000198.1:0-6351 GCA_964581825.1 uncultured Bordetella sp. | reverse complement strand
GGTTTAACCGCGGGAGTCTAGCACGCTCGCCTACCTGGAACATGCTAGCCTGTGGTTCGCTGCTGATTTCCACCAGCAACCTGAGCCGACTCATCCCCGATGTGCCACCGCCCACAACCCAACCCAACCGTTGCCTGCGGCGCCGAACCAGGCGAAGACCATCCTGTGCGGCAAGGCTGTTGGCAATGAGCAGCCGCGCCAGCGCAATTGACTGGTTAAAGGCCGAGCCCGCGTTTCGCGAGGTCGCCAGCCGCCTCTCAAGTATGGTTGAGCTTCAGGCAATGGTCGCAGCCAGCTATCCGCAGTCGCCGGTTACCGTACTGAGCCTGTCAGAAGATGGCACGCTTGCGGTGGCAGCACGCAATGCAGCCGAGGCGGCACGCCTGCGCCAGCTTGAACCCACGGTGGTTGCGCGGCTGCGGCAGCGCGGTGCAGCGGTTCAACGGCTTCGGATTCGGTCCCGCCGCACGGCGGACGCTGTAAGCCAGGCCCCTTCGGGCAAGCCGCGCGACCCTATTCCGCAGAATGCCCTGCAGGCGTTTGAGTCGCTTCAGGCTCAGGCCCAATCGGAGGTGCTGCGCCGAGCGCTTGGTTCGCTGCTGCGCCATCAACGGGCTCAGGATTGAGCGCAGTGCGCCGGCACTAACCCGCCGGCAGGGCAATCAGACTTCAGGCGGTGCGCCAGTCAAGTTCGAACAGCCGCGGCGCCTCGCGAGATCCCGAAAACGTCGCCCACTCCCAGCAATCAGATCGCGACAGAAGCTCGCGCAACAGCTGGTTGTTCAGTGCATGCCCCGACTTGTGCGCCACGTAACCCGCGAGCAGCGGATGGCCGACGAGGTACAGGTCGCCAATCGCATCGAGCACCTTGTGCATCGCAAACTCATCGTCGATCCGCAGGCCCTCGTCGTTGAGCACGCGGTATTCATCCATCACGATTGCATTGCCAAGGTTCCCCCCCATGGCGAGCCCGTTGGAGCGCAGCGCTTCGACATCGCGCATGAAGCCAAAGGTTCGGGCGCGTGCGACATCGCGGGTATAGGACCGCTCAGCGAAGTCCACGACGATGCGCTGGCCCGTTGAGTCGATGGCGGGATGTCCGAAGCTGATCGAAAAATCGAGCCGGAACCCGAAGTGGGGTTCCAGACGGGCGAACTTGTCGCCATCGCGCACTTCGACCGGTGCGGTCACCCGAATAAATCGTTTGGGCGCCGACTGCTCGGTAATGCCTACAGAACGCAGCAGATACACAAACGACGCCGATGATCCGTCAAGGATGGGGATTTCGGCGGCATCAACATCGACGTGTAAGTTGTCGATTCCAAGCCCAGCAAGTGCCGACATCAGATGCTCGACAGTCGCGACACGCGCGGTGCTGCCGTCGCCCGCCACCGCCGACAGCGTTGAGGCCATCCGGGTATCGTTGACCGCACTGGCTTTGGCAGGCATCGAGACCGGCGGATCAAGGTCGACTCGATGAAACACGATTCCGGTGTCAGGCGCGGCGGGTCGAAGCACAAGCTCGACCCGTTCGCCCGAGTGCAGACCGACGCCCACTGTGCGGACAAGTTCGCGAATCGTGCGCTGCCGCATCATGGGTTCGCCGGTCTGGGATCGGGTTAGAGCTTGGCGAGCATCGCCTCAGCGCTCGAGGCCTCATACTTGCCAGGCGCTTCGATGTTAAGCTGGCGCACGACGCCGTCATCGATCAGCATGGAGAAGCGCTGCATGCGCAGGCCCATCCCGCGGGCGGTGAGGTCAAGCTCGAGGCCAAGCTTTTTGGTGAACTCGGCGCTACCGTCAGCCATCATCCGAACTTTACCGGCGGCTTTCTGGTCGCGTGCCCAGGCACCCATCACGAATGCGTCGTTGACCGATACGCACCAGATTTCGGAAATGCCTTTGGCTTTCAACGCGTCGAAGTGCTTGACGTAGCTGGGTACATGCTGCGCCGAGCAGGTGGGCGTAAAGGCGCCAGGCAGACCAAACACCGCAATTTTCTTGCCGCCAACGATATCGGCGACTTTAAAGGCGTTGGGGCCGACCGAGCAGCCATTGCCCTCGACCTCGATGAATTCGAACAGTGTGGCATCCGGCACTCGATCGCCGACCTGGATCGTCATGGTGAGGGCTCCTGAAAGGGAAAAATTAAGGGGACTGGATTTTAACCGCTCGCGGCCGTACCCGCGGCAAATGGCCATGCATCGCGCAGGCCCGAGCCGCGACGGAACCGCCGGGCAGCGGGGAGACAGCCGCTGCCCGGTGGAGGCGCCGGCGGGCGGCGGGAGAGGTCCGCCACCCGGGGCCAGCGTCGCAGGCTGAAAGAGGCGCCGCCTCAGTCCGCCTGTTTGCGCAGAAACGCCGGGATATCAAAGCGCTCAACACCGCTTTCTTCAAGCGCCTGCACCTGCGCTGCGGCGCTGGTGCGCGGATTGCGCCATACCGTGGGCTGGTCGAAGCGATCATAGCCGCCCGTGGCGTCGGCGATCGGCGCATTATCGGTGCCGGTGCGAAGCGACGTCTGCGGCACCAGAACTGGACGGGACGCCCGCTTGCCAATACCGGTGGCCACCACGGTCACGCGCAGGTTGTCGGCCATATTCTCGTCAAACACCGTGCCGTGAATGATCGTGGCGTCTTCGGCGCAGAAGGCCTTGATCGTATTGATCACCTCATTGGTTTCCTTCAGCTTCAGGCTGCGGTTGGCGGTGATGTTGACGATCACGCCACGCGCGCCCTGAAGGTCAACGCCATCGAGTAGCGGTGAGGCGACAGCCTGCTCGGCGGCGATTCGCGCACGGTCCAGGCCGCCCGCTTCGCCAATACCCATCATCGCCTTGCCCTGCTCGCCCATCACGGTGCGCACGTCGGCGAAGTCAACGTTCACCAGACCCGGCACATTGATGATTTCGGCGATACCGGCCACCGCGTTGTGGAGCACGTCGTCGGCCCGCTTGAAGGCGTCCTCGAGGCTCGCGTCCTCATCCATCACGTCGAAGAGCTTCTGGTTGAGCACCACGATCAGCGAATCGACATGCTCGACCAGCTGCTCAATACCCGACTCCGCGATCTGCATTTTGCGACCGCCTTCGAAATCGAACGGCTTGGTGACCACGCCGACCGTCAGCACGCCCAGCTCTTTGGCGATCTCGGCCACCACGGGCGAAGCGCCGGTACCCGTGCCCTTACCCATGCCCGCCGTGAGAAACACCATATGGGCCCCGGCCAGCGCCGCACGGATTTCGTCGCGCATCGCCTCAGCCGCTGCGCGACCTGCCTCGGGCCGAGCGCCCGCGCCCAGTCCATTGCCGCCCAGCTGAATCGTGTGGCTGGCCAGCGAGCGGGCCAGCGCCTGGCGATCGGTGTTGAGCGAGATGAAATCAACGCCCTGCACACCACGCCCAACCATGTGGTTGACGGCATTGCCGCCCGCCCCACCGATACCGATCACCTTGATGACGGCGCCCTCGACTTCCTCTTCGATCATTTCAAACGACATCGCGGTCTCCTTAAAAATTACCCGTGAACCAGTCCTTCATGCGGCGCAGCGTCTCCGTGAAGGATCCTGACTGCTCCGCAACCTTTCTGCCCCTCAACCTCTGCAGCCTCGCCTCTTCAAGCAGCCCAACCGCTGTCGCATAGCGCGGCGAACGCACGACATCGGCAAGCCCTCCCGAATACACCGGCCGGCCCACGCGGACCGGCTTTAAGAAAATGTCCTCAGCAAGCTCGGCGACGCCGGGTAATTCGGCGCTGCCCCCGGTCAGTACGATTCCCGAGGACACGAGCTCCTCGTAGCCCGACTCGCGGATCACCTGATGCACCAGCGAGAAGAGTTCTTCAACTCGGGGCTCGATCACTGCGGCCAGCGCCTGACGCGATAGGGTTCGAGGCCCGCGGTCGCCAAGGCCAGGCACTTCGATGCGCTCAGCGGAATCCACCAGCGACTGCTTGGCGATACCAAAGCGCAGCTTGATTTCCTCGGCATCCTGCGTGGGCGTTCGAAGCGCCATGGCGATGTCGTTGGTGATCTGATCGCCTGCGATCGGAATCACCGCGGTGTGGCGAATTGCGCCCGCAGTAAAAATCGCGATGTCGGTGGTGCCGCCGCCAATGTCAACCAGGACAGCGCCCAACTCTTTTTCGTCCTGCGACAGCACCGATACCGATGAGGCAAGCGGCTGGAGGATCAGATCTTGAACCTCGAGCCCGCAGCGGCGTACGCATTTGACGATGTTCTGTGCCGCCGACACCGCGCCAGTCACGATGTGAACCTTGACCTCGAGCCGAACGCCACTCATGCCGATCGGCTCGCGGATATCTTCCTGGCCGTCGATGATGAATTCCTGCGGCAGCACATGAAGAATCTGCTGATCAGTGGGAATGTTCACCGCTTTCGCGGTTTCGATCACACGAGCCATGTCGGCTTCGCTAACTTCTTTGTCCTTGATCGCCACCATGCCGCTTGAGTTGAAGCTGCGGATGTGGCTTCCCGCGATACCGGTGTACACCGTGCGGATCTTGCAGTCGGCCATCAGTTCGGCTTCTTCAAGCGCGCGCTGAATCGATGCAACGGTGCTCTCGATATTGACCACGACGCCTTTCTTCAGGCCCCGCGCCTCGTGTTGCCCGAGCCCCACCACCTCGTAGTGGCCGTCCGGGTGCATCTGCGCAACGATCGCCACCACCTTAGAGGTGCCGATATCGAGCCCGACGATCAGATCTTTCGCATCCCTGCTCATCGCCTTGTCCTGAAAATTCTGTTCATGGCCGTTTGGTATTGCTGGAGGAGGTTGAGTCGCGCGCCGAATCCCCGCCGAGCGCTACCGGTCGTATCGCGAAGCCGTTCGGATAGCGCAAGTCGATGGTCTGCACTCGCTGATTGAGCCGTTCGGCCACCTTCGGATACACCTCGGCCCACAGCGCAAGTCGCTCGCGCACCGGGACGCCCTGGTCGCGACCGAGCAGCAGCCGCGAACCATCGGCCAACCGCGCGGTCCACGCCTGGCGCGGCGATAGCTCGAGTTCGGCCGGCGCAAGACCCAGGGGCTTGAGCGCATCGACCAGTTCGAGCCAGCGCTCCATCACCAATTTTTCTGTGCCTGCGGGCCCTGAGAACCGGGGTAGCGAACGGTCCTCTTCGGCCTCGTCGAGATTGGCCGCGAACGATTCGCCGTGGGTATTCATCAACCCTTCGCCGTTCCAGATCGCAAACGCACGGTGCTCTTCAAGCGTTACGTGAAGCGAATCGGGCCAGACCCGCCTTACGGTTGCGCGCCGTACCCAGGGAACCGCCTCGAATGCCGTGCGAACCTCTTGCAGGTCGATCGCAAAGAAGTTACCGCCGACCCTGTCACCCACCACCGTGCGAAGCACCGGCTCATGCACGTAGCGAAGCGGATGACCGGGCTCGGCCTCGACACGGATATGCTGGATGGCGAACATCGGCCGCTGCGACAGCCACCAGAGCGATGAGGCAAGAAGCGCAGCGAGCGCGGCTGCGAACAGCGCGTTGGCCACTGAATTCAAGAGCCGCGTATCGTGCCAGGCAGTACTCATGCGGGCGCTCCCTGGTTCGAGCCCTGCGCCGGGCGTGCCGGCGAGATCTTCAACGAGGCCGAGCCGATCAGACTCAGGCATAGGTCCTCGTAAGACAGGCCCGCCTCACGTGCTGCCATCGGGACCAGCGAATGGCCGGTCATGCCGGGCGAGGTATTGACTTCGAGTAACCAGGGCTTCGAATCGGCACGGGCGAGCATCAGGTCTACCCGACCCCAGCCTTCGCAACCGATTGCACGGTAAGCCGCAAGCGACAGCTCAGCCACCTCGCGGGCCACCTCGGGTGCGAGCGGCGCAGGGCAGAGATAGCGCGTGTCGTCGCCAAAATATTTGTTCTGGTAATCGTAGTTGCCGGACGGCGCGCGAATCTCGATCACAGGTAGCGCACGCGCGGCGGCACCCGACCCCAAAATCGCAACCGTGAGTTCCGCCCCGTCGATGAACCGCTCGATGATGACTTCACTGTCGTACTGGCGAGCCTGCGAAAAGGCAGCCTCGAGCGAAGACAGCGAATCGGCCCGCGAAAAGCCAAGGCTGGAGCCCTCACGGCTGGGCTTGACTGCAAGCGGCAGCCCCAGCTCGTTGACTGCACGGCGTGCGCCCTCAAGATCGGAGGCCCGTCGGAAGGCTGGCGTGGGCAGGCCGCGCGCAAGCCAGATGTCCTTGGTGCAGGTCTTATCCATCGCAATGGCTGATGCCAGTACGCCCGAGCCGGTGTACGGAATGCGCAGCAGCTCGAGCGCGCCCCGGGTGCTCTTCGTCGAGAGCGGCGACAGCTTCAGCTTCAACGTG
>CAZORB010000197.1:0-6458 GCA_964581825.1 uncultured Bordetella sp. | reverse complement strand
CTGGCGCGCCTTGCCGGCAACGATCCGCCCAGGTCCTCGCGGCGCTGTCGCAGGTAGCGCATTTCGACAGAGTCATCGGCGGGTCGGTAAAAGCGAAGGGCCGCAAGGTCATCGTCAGACAAGGGAAGTTGGAAGCGGTCCCGGAATGCCTTGAGTGCATCAACATCGAGCTTTTTCGCCTGGTGCGCTGTCATGCGGGATTCGCCGGCGCCCCCCATGCCGAACCCTTTCTTGGTTTTGGCAAGAATGACGGTTGGACGGCCGGTGTGCGACCTGGCGGCAGCAAATGCCGAGTAAAGCTTTCTGAAATCGTGTCCGCCGCGCTTGAGCGAATCGATTTCCGCTGCGCTCATATGGGCAACCAATGCCTGTACCGCAGGATCGCGCCTGAAAAAATGCTCGATGTTGTAAGCGCCGTCTTTGGCGCCCAAGGTTTGGTATTGACCGTCGACTGTACTGGCCAGGGCTCTGAGCAGCACGTTGTCGCGATCGCGGGAGAACAGGGCATCCCAGTCGGAGCCCCAAAGCACCTTAATGACATTCCATCCAGCGCCCGTGAACAGTGACTCAAGCTCTTGGATGATCTGACCGTTTCCTCGCACTGGGCCGTCGAGCCGCTGGAGGTTGCAGTTGATGATGAATGTCAGGTTGTCGAGTCGCTCTCTGGCGGCGAGGGTAAGGCCGGCAATCGATTCGGGTTCGTCCATCTCACCATCACCGAACACCCCCCAGACATGACGGCCCTGCTCAGGTATGAGGCCGCGGTGCTCGAGGTAGCGCATAAAGCGCGCTTGGTAAATGGCGTTAAGCGGGCCCAAGCCCATTGAACCCGTGGGGAACTGCCAGAAGTCTGGCATCAGCCAAGGGTGAGGATACGAGCTGAGACCGTGACCTCCGATTTCCTGCCTGTAATTGGCCAGTTGCTGCTCATCAAGCCGGCCTTCGAGCCAGGCACGCGCGTAGACGCCCGGCGCAGAGTGGGGCTGCAGAAATACGAGATCTGCCTGTCGCGACTCGGTTTGCCCTCGGAAGAAGTGGTTAAACCCGAGCTCGAAAATCTCGGCCGCAGATGCGTAGGAGGCGATGTGTCCGCCCAGCTCGCCGTAGGCCTGATTGGCACGTACGACCATCGCAAGCGCGTTCCACCGCATGATCGCGGTCAGGCGCTCTTCAATTGCAATGTCGCCGGGAAATGGTGTCTGCGAGTCGAGCGGGATGGTGTTTCGATAGGCGGAGAACGGCTGAACATGTGGAACGATGCCCAGGGCCTGCGCACGCTCTTCGAGCCGTTCAAGCAGATAGAGCCCACGCTCGGAGCCTGATTCGCGTACTGACGCCTCGAGTGCCTCGAGCCACTCGATGGTTTCCTCCGGATCGATGTCAACCGCCTCGGCGATGGATCGTGCGATGAGGTCGTGCGCTTCTCTGCCGCTCATTGAATGTCTCCTGTTCGGGAGGCACTATAGGCGAGCCTTCGCAGCATCGGGTGCTGAACTGGGTGGTGTATGGCGTATAAATAAGCATAAAATGCCTCACCGGTAAGCTTTTGAAGCAGAATATGCCGTCACCTCCTGTAACGGTCGATGCGACCGATATCCGAATCCTCGAAGAGCTTCAGCGTGACGCAAAGCTCACGAATGTTGAATTGGCGGCGCGCGTTCATCTATCGCCCTCGCCATGCCTTGCCCGGGTGCGCGCGCTTGAAAAGGCAGGTGTCATCAGTCGATATGTCACGCTGCTCGATCCGATCCGGCTTGGGCAGGCGGTTAGCGTGTTCATCCAGGTGCGGCTTGAGCAGCAGGTTGAGCGCTCGCTGAAAACATTCGAGGCTGCGATCTCCGCCTGGCCGGAGGTCATGGAGTGTTACCTCATGACAGGCGACTCGGACTACATGCTGCGGGTTGTGGTGGCCGACATTCCTGCGCTCGAGCGGTTCATTCTTGAGCGGCTGTCGAAGATTCGCGGTGTTGCCAATATTCGCTCGAGCTTTGCGCTGAAGCAGGTGAAGTACGAAACCGCGCTGCCGCTGGGTGACCGCTGAGCGGGGTCAGTTCGAGACGCAGGCCGCCAGTGCGCTGGCACAAGGCGCCTCGACCTTAAGTGACAGCAGTTCGTCGGCACGCGTTCGGCCGATGTTCAGTGCAGCGATTGGAATGCCGCGCTCGGCAGCCCTTCTCGCATAACGGTATCCGGAGTACACCATCAGCGAGGATCCGACCACTAGCATGGCGTCAGCCTGGTCAAGCCAGTTGAGTGCAGTGCGAACACGTTCGGTGGGAACAGATTCACCAAAAAATACGACATCAGGCTTTAACGTTCCGCTGCAGTGGCGGCAGGGGGGGACCTGAAACTGGTCGAATTCATCAGATTCCAGCTCGGCATCTCCGTCGGGTGCCCGGGTGGCGGCAAGATGGATCCAATTGGGGTTGGCCTGTTCGAGCTGCTTCTGGTGATGACGACGCAGGACCCGCGCGCCGCACTGCAGGCACACTACGGTATCAAGGCGACCGTGCAGATCAACGACCTCGCGATGACCCGCCGACTGATGCAAACCGTCGACATTCTGAGTGACAAGTCCGGCTAGCTGGCCCTTACGCTCAAGGGCTGCGAGGGCCAGGTGCGCTGCGTTGGGTTGTGCACGTCCGAAGGCACGCCAGCCGATCATTGATCGTGCCCAATAACGCTTGCGCATAAATGGGTCTGCGCTGAAGGCTTGCCAGGTCACCGGCTGCTTTCGCGCCCATTCGCCGGTGGCATCGCGATAAGCAGGAATCCCCGATTCAGTGCTGCAACCGGCGCCTGTCAGGACGAACAGACGCCTGGAGCGGTGCAGGAAATCGGACAATTCCGCATGGTCGATGGCAAGCATCTCGGGGAAGTTAGGGTGTTCGAAAGCGCAAATCGTACCTTGGCTGATAAAATCCACGCATGGAGAGTTGGCAGAGCGGTTTAATGCACCGGTCTTGAAAACCGGCGACGCTGCAAGGCGTCCGTGAGTTCGAATCTCACACTCTCCGCCAGCCATTCGAGGACAAGCATGCGCCTCACAGTGTCGCAGGCAGAATCGATTCGTCACATCGCTCGGGAAATGTTTGGTAACGAGGTCCAAGTGACGCTGTTTGGATCAAGAGCCAGAAACGACTCGAAGGGCGGCGACGTTGATCTGCTTGTTGATATTCGCTCTCCGGTGAACGAACCGGCCGTGATGATGGCCCGGCTGTCCGCACGAGTGTCCCGGGCGCTGAACGGGCGGAAAGTGGATGTGCTGATCAGCGCTCCGAACTTGAATGAATTCGCCATCCATAGATTTGCTCGTGAAAACGGGATCGCGCTGTGAAGGTTAACGCTTCGCTTCAGTCCCGTCTCGCGTTTCTCATTCGGGTCGTCGGTAAAGAAACGCGGCATCTACAGGAGACAGACCAACGCTTGTTCAGCGAAATTTCCTGCGCAGAAGACCTCATCGGCATCGACGACAATCCATTGCTATCTGAACGGCTGGAGGCATTCGTTGGGCGATTCAGCCGGCTGCAGGACTCCCTCGCCGACAAGTTCTTGCCAGCGCTGTTGGATGCGTACGCTGAGCCGCGCGCTGCAGCCCTCGAGAACCTCGACCGCGCCGAAAAGCTTGGCTGGGTTGACTCGGCTGATAACTGGATAGAAGCGCGACGCCTTCGCAACTTGATGGTCGACGAGTACATAGAGGACCGCCTGATCCTTTTCGATGCGCTTATGGCGGAGCATCGATTTGTCCCCACGCTGATTCAGACATCGTCCCGCTTGTCCGCGCAGGCTGGTCGATTGATTGATTGATTGACTCCGAGAGTGCGGATCCAGGCCCGCAAGGCCAGTCTCCAGGCGTCCAGCTAGAATCACGCTCTGAAGTGACACCTACCTGGGGCTCCGTATGTCGAACGTGACCGTGTTCAGCGAAGGCGGCTATCGCTATGTCAATGGCGTCTTCCAGTATTCCTGCGGTGTCGCAGCGCTGCCAGGGTTTGCGATCGAGCGGGTTCGGTTTTTCAGGCCGGTTCCGCTGGCTGCGGGATTCGCCGCCATCGAGTCGCACATCCGTTCGCTTGGCCGCCCGATGACATCGTTTTGCGGCTGCGAATTGCGCTCGCCTGAGCCGTTCTCGGAAGCGGGCTTCCGAGCGTTCAACGAGGTGTATGTCGGCACGCTTGCACGGTGGGGTCTCTATCGAGACGGCATTAACCCCGTGGCGCGATCCAACGTATGCCCTGAGTTCAACGCACCAGGCGAACCCTCGTTCTACGCCTTTTCTTACACTGTGCCGCTTGATCTACAGTCGTCCAAGCCCGATCGGCGAGCTTCATTCGTAATCGCGGGATCCGCCGAGTCGCCTGAGGGTAAAAGCAACTATCGGGACCACATCATTCGGCTGGGTGACACCACGCCCGCAGGGCTGCTTGAGAAGGCGCGGTGGGTGTTGGGTGAGCACGAGCGTCGCATGGGAGAGCTCGGCGTCAGCTGGGCGGACACCACCGGCGTGCATGTCTACACGGTTCACGATATTCACCCACTGATGACGCCAGAGCTGGTGCGTCGCGGGGCAGCCGAGTCGGGCATCAGCTGGCAGTTCTGTCGCCCGCCTGTGGTTGATCTGGAGTTCGAGATGGATATGCGCGGCGTGAACCGCGAATACGTCATCTAGCCCGATTTGATGGCGTGGCCCGCTCAGACAATACCGAGATAGGCTTCCCGGATGGCGGGGTCGTCACGCAGTTGGTGACTGGGCCCCGAGCGCGTGATGCGGCCGGTATCCATCACGAACGCCTGGTCAGCAAGCTCTAGCGCTGTCGCAACGTCCTGCTCCACGACCAGCATTGAAAGCCCTTGAGCATTTAACTGTCGCAACGCGTCGCACAGTGATTCAACGACTGCCGGGGCCAGCCCGAGCGACAATTCATCAATGAGCAGCAGCTTGGGTAAGCCCATTAAGCCTCGCGCGATCGCGCACATCTGCTGTTCACCGCCTGATAGCGTGCCAGCGTTCTGAGTGGCACGGGCCGACAAGATCGGGAACAGCGAGTACATGCGGTCGAGATCGCGCTTGATCGCAGCATCGCCATCACGCCTCAGGTAGGCGCCCATCAAAAGGTTGTCTCGAACCGACATCGCGGAAAACAGGCGTCTGCCTTCGGGCACATGCGCAATGCCCGCGTTAAGGACCGCCTCGGGCGTTGCTCCGGTGAGGTCAGCCCCATTAAATTGAATGCTCCCGCCGCGCGCCTTCACGAGCCCAGATACTGTCCGCATCAGGGTTGTCTTGCCGGCACCGTTTGAACCGACCAGACAGGCGATACTGCCTCGGTCCACTCGCAGGCTGGCGCTCCAGAGTACTTGGATGTCGCCATAGCCAGACTGCAGACCATCAATGGTGAGTAACGGCTCAGCCATGCGTGGCTCCTTCGGCCTGCGCCGCATAGCGCTTGCCGAGATAAGCCTGAACGACCTTTGGATTGCGCATGACGTCGGTAGGAGGGCCTTCCGCGATCAGTTCGCCATGATGGAGAACGACCACCCGCGAGCAAAGTGTGGTGACCACCTTCATCAGGTGTTCAATGATCAGGATGGTGACACCGCGAGAGGCGATGGCTTGAATCAGCTCGAGTGCCTGGTTGATTTCTGAAGGGTTCAGCCCTGCGTTTACTTCATCGAGTAGCAGAAGCTTGGGGCGCATCGCGAGTCCCTTGGCAAGCTCGAGGCGCTTGCGCATTGCCAGCGTCAGTGCGGATGCGCTTCGATTGGCGAGTTCGCCGAGCCCAACGAAATCCAGATGCTGATGCGCCTGCGACCGGGCCTCGCGAATGGAGGCAGCACCGCCCGCAAATAACGCGGCCGCGGCAACGTTTTCAACGACTGTGAGTTCTGGAAACGGCTGGACGATTTGAAAAGTTCGGCCAATACCGGCGCGGGCAGCCTGCCACGGCGCGAAGCGCGTCACGTCTCGCCCATCAAACACCACGGTTCCTGCCGAGGCCGGATGAACGCCGGTGATCACATTAACTAGCGTAGTTTTGCCAGCGCCGTTCGGGCCAATTAAACCGATGATTTCTCCGCGGTTCACCGATAGGCTGACATCATTGACAGCGGCAAGCCCGCCGAATCGGCGCGAGACGGAGCGCAGTTCGAGGAGGGTACTCATGGCGCGCCCGCTTTCGCTCGCCGGCGAGCAATGCCCGCGAGTCCTGAGGGAAGGAAAAGCACAAGCAGCACGATCAGTAACCCCAACACGCCCGAGTGCACCTCGAGGAAACGACGCCAGACAATTTCTTCCAGGCCCAGAAAGACGCCCGCGCCGATCAGCGGACCGAAAACCGAGCCGGCGCCACCCAGCAACACCATGACGATTGGCTTGACCGAGTAGAGCACGTCAAACACATCGGGGGGCTCGATGTAATTGACCCATGAGGCGTAGACCGCCCCAGCAATACCGG
>CAZORB010000196.1:0-6476 GCA_964581825.1 uncultured Bordetella sp. | reverse complement strand
CGGTCGATGTCATGGGACTCCCCAAAGCACATCCCCAACCGTTTTGTTGTCCTGCTGGGCCGGGCCATAACGAGCGCCCGAATGAATGAGTGAGCTGGGAATGGGGATGCTCGGAAAAATACTGGCTTTTGTCTTGTTGGCGCTAAGCGCCGCTGCGGCTGCGGCGTCTTCGCGTGAACCTGTGAGCGAACGGTCTTGGGTCGAGGATCCGGCCGGCACCATGACACTCGCACAGGTGATGGCCGCCCCGCAGCGGCCGCTTACCGGTCCCTATTTTGGGCAAGGGTTCAGTACCTCGGCGTTCTGGATCCGCCTGAGAATCGATCCGGCTAAATGGCCGGATGCTCCAGCTGACAAAGAGCTGGTGATTCGACTTCGACCTGTCATTCTGGATGAATTTCAGCTGCATGACCCCATGTCTCCTGGCGGCGAGGTTCGATACACAGGAGACCGACATTCATGGACGCTTGATGATTACCAATCCCTCAATAGCAATTTTTTGATTCCTCTGGGAAATATCCCGAGAGATGTCTGGCTTCGATTGAAGACAACGACATCTACGTTCAGTTCCGTTGAAGTGTTGGAGCTGAAGACGGCCCGCCGCAAAGACTTCAAACAGATGATTTGGGGCTTGGTCTATTTCTCCGTACTGCTTATTTGCATGGGATGGGGAATCTTGTCTTGGCTGAGTTCCCGGGACCGACTGGTCAGGCTTTATGTCATCAGAGAGTTTTTCATGATCGCGTACGCCGCGGTAATTTTGGGGCTTTGGAGGACGCTGGGCGCTGAGGCTTTGGCGCCGGAGTGGGTCGACAAGATCGGAAACTACGGACTTCTGGCAGTGGTTCTAGTGGTTGTATGGTTTGACATTCAGTTTCTATCGGAGTTCAAGCCCAGCCCGAAATGGATTAAATCGTTACATATATTTTTCTTCATCTTCTCCTGCATTTTTTTGGTGGGGGCTCTGGGGTATGTGAGTTGGGCTCTGAGGGTTCAGGCTGTCTTGCTCACCCTGTGCTTTTGTGCGCTTTTCTTGACCGCGGCGTCAACCCGCATTTGGGCTGACCGTCATGACTCCAAAAAGCCTGTTATTTCAAAGGCAGCGCTGGTTGGTTTTTATCTCTTTGTCTTGCTCACTGGCGCCTTTAATCGCTTGGTCGCGATGGATGTTTTTTCCAGTCCCCTCGACATCTGGGACCTGCTTCTTCTATATCCCTTGACCGGAAGCTTGATGATGATGGTAGTGCTGCAGTTGCGAGCGCAGCAGCAGCACAAGTTGCAGCAGCAGGCGGAGTGGCGCATAGCTTTCGCCGAACGCATGGCTCAGGAAGAAAAATCCAAACGTCAAGATCAGCAGCGCTTCCTGGCGATGCTGGGGCACGAACTGCGCAATCCCTTGTCAGCCGTGAGTTTCCTGGCAGACACGCGCACTCGCGAAGGCATACAGATTCGCCGAGCCGTTCAGGACATGCGGCTCGTGATTGAGCGCAGCGTTCAGGCAGAGCGTCTCGACGACGGCGGGTTTAGTCCTCGGTTCGCAGCTACAAAACTGCCAGCTCTGGTGGACGAAGTGGTCCAGCGGGCGAACTCGGAACGCTTACAGTTGCTTGTTAAGGATTTGCCCGCGGCCATTGAGACCGACAGAGTCCTCCTGTCGGTGGTGCTGGCTAACCTAGTGGACAACGCACTGAAGTACAGCCCGGAGAACTCTGTTGTCAGCTTCCACGCGGACCTACTGACTGGGCATCAGCCGCCCATGGTTCGTTTCTGCGTGAGTAATGCGGTTGGGATTGCAGGCATGCCCGACAGAGGCCGAATGTTCGAGAAATACTACCGAAGCCCAGCCGCTCAGCACCAAATCGGCTCTGGACTGGGGCTGTACTTGGTTCGTGGCTTGGTGGATGCGCTGGGGGGAACCGTTGATTACCGCTCTTCGCAAGGTGATGGTGGACGGCAGATTGTTTTTGAAGTGCGACTGCCAATTGTTCCCCCCGCGAGTATTTCCACGTAAGGATGGCGGTTGTTTGGGTTTTGTCGGTTTTCGAGGTGTGAGCCACTTATAGTGGTTTGGTCATGAACCTTGCAGTCCCACCGAATGCTGACCAAAGTCTTGAGTATTCTGATCGTTGAGGACTACGACGTTTTGCGTGACGCCATGGTCAGGGCATTGACCCGTGCGGGTCATCGAGTCCTGGGCGTGGGCATGGCCGAAGACATTGACGAACTACCCATGGGTTGCTTACCCGACCTGTACATCATTGACCTGAACCTCCCTGGCGAAAATGGTCTAAGCCTGGTGCGCAGAATCCGGGCGAGCGCACCGCTCACAAAAATTGTGGTGGTCACCGGCCGAACGGCTGTTGTGGACAAGGTGGCTGGCTATGCCGCTGGCGCTGACATCTACCTGCCCAAGCCGGTGGCACCCGAAGAACTGGAGGCGATTGCCAAAAACCTGAGTGAACGTACGCTCGCCAATGAGGCGGCCAGCCTCAACAAGTTGCTGCTGTGGACCCGGAAGCTCACCCTCGAGGGGCCGCAGCAGGCCACGCTCCTACTGACACCCGCTGAAGTCAACGTCCTCGGAGCGCTGGCCCTCGCACCGAACCAGTCACTGGAGCACTGGCAGGTGGCACAGCATTTGGGTGTTGACATGGAGGTCAGCAAGGACAGCCAGGAGGTGCGGATAGGGCGTTTGCGGAAAAAGCTCCTGGCGTGTGGTGCAGGCACTCCTGGCATCAAGGCCGTTCGTGGATACGGCTACCGATTGCTGTGTGACATTGAAGTGCGTTAGCTGCCGGTCGGCGCTGATGCGGCTCACGACTGATCAGACCATCTCATCCCCACCAGACCCGTCGGTTCCGGGCGGGCCACCAACGCTGTTGGTTAAGGTTGGCTAACAGGTACGTGAGCTCTCTAGAATTCTTTCGAGAAAACTTATTTGTATGTCGAAAGGATCAAGAGGCTATGAATCGGATTTATTCGCTGGTGTGGTCGGCCGCTCGTGGTGGCTTGGTGGCGGTTTCCGAGTGCGCGAAGAGTTCCCGAGGTGGCAAGGCCGGCCTTGGCGCGGGATCAGTCTCGCCAAGGTGCAATAGTTTGGTGGCTGGTGCACTGATGTGCATGTCGTTTCTGGGGACAAGCGCGTTCGCCCAGGTGACCAACTGGGCGACTTGGGCCTTACCGTCTACCTACCCCCTTCCCAACATCAATGTACCAAACATTCCCGGGTATCCTCCCTCGAGCATCAACTACGCCACTGGAGCCACGGGATCAGTGCTTAATCCAGTTTCTAACCGGTCAATCGGGTTGACGCTATCGGGCGAAGTCAATAGTTACTCTGGAGCTTGGTGGGGCACCGAATGGCCCAGCCTCAACTCCTCCTACAGTTCCAGTTTTGTGAAAACCGGTCCTCAGAATTCCACCATGGTTGCCCAAACTGGTTACACGCTTAACGAGTACAAAGCTCATACTGTCAGATTCAGCGAGCCGGTTAGCAACGTCCTGATGGCTGTTACTTCCTTGGGCGGGAATGGGGTTTCCAGTCTTCAGTTTACGAATCCTTTTACGATTCTTAGCAGTAACAACAGTAGCCCATCACGCGATTCACTGTGGTACGGGCCTGATACGACGCGACCTCTCGCTGGTACGACTGCCGGTATATCGGCCTCAGGCCAGCCATTTTTTGGTAGCAGTGCCACGGGTTATTTCTTGAGTGGCTTGGAAGGGTATGGTGTTATTCAGTTTCAGGGTACGTTCTCCAAACTGAGTTGGACAGTGACCGATCCTGAGTTCTTCAGCGGATTTACCCTCGGCTTTACAAGCAACCCGATGAGCACTAGCGCGACGTTGCCCGGTCCGTACAGCTTTGCATCCGGTGTACTGCCTCCTGCGTTCAGTTCTGCCAAGCCCGACATCGTGAGCGCGAACAACCGCGTGGGCAGCGCCGGTTTCAATTTATTGTCCAACGTCGCTGGCGGCAGCCTGTTCAACAACCGCTTTGATGGCGGCACGATCAAGGTAGACACCGCTGCGGTCGTCAATTCCGGCTTCACCATCACCAGCAACAATGGCTTTATTGACCAAAACGGTACCGTCGGCACGTTCGCGGGCGTGATCGGCAACGATGGCAGTGCCAGTGGCCGCCTCGTGATTTTGAATACCGGTGCGAATAACGGCCGCGTGATCTTGAGTGGCATCAACACTTACTCGGGTGGCACCGAGGTGCAGGCGGGCGCAACGCTGCAAGTCGCGAGCAATAGCAACCTGGGCACGGGCGCGCTCACCCTCAACGGCGGCACATTGGCCACCACCGCGAGCTTTGCAAGCGACGGTGCGCTTGCTGTGGGCGCCAGCAGCGGCACCTTGGAGGTGGCCAGCGGCACAAGCCTAACCGTCTCCGGCGTGGTTTCGGGCGCAGGCGCACTCAACAAAACCTCTGCAGGCAGCTTGATCTTGAGCGGCGCCAACACCTTGTCTGGCACTGTCAACGTGACGGGTGGCGTGCTGCAGGTCGCGGCCAACAATAACCTGGGCACAGGCGCGCTCAGCCTTGACGGCGGCACCTTGGCCACCACAGGCAGCTTTGCCACCAGCCGCGCGGTGGCTGTAGGCGCCAACAACGGCACCGTGAGCGTGGCCAGCGGCACAGACCTCACCGTCTCCGGCGTGGTTTCGGGCGCAGGCGCACTCAACAAAACCTCTGCAGGCAGCTTGATTTTGAGCGGCGCCAACACCCACACAGGCACCTTGGGGGTCAACCAAGGCACCCTGGTGCTCAATGGCTCCACTGCCTCTTCAGTGACGAATGTCAGCGCTGGCGCGGTGTTGACAGGCAGCGGCTCCACCGCTGGTGCGGTGGCCTTGTCGGGTACCGCCCGGCCTGGTAACTCGCCGGGGACTCTGTCTGTGGGAGGCGACTTCGCCATGGCCGCGGGTTCTGTCCTTGAGACGGAGATTGATGGCCGGACATACTCCGCCGCGGGCGGCGCTGGAACCTATGACCGCATCGCGCTCACAGGTGCGAATGCCGTCTTCACTCCTGCCGGGACTCTGATACCCATACTTCGTGGAATTTCCCCACCGGCTAACAACACCTTCTCGCCTGTGGTGGGTGACACGTTCCGGGTGGTGACGACTGCTAACGCGGCGGGTGTGAGCACCACGGGCGCCTTCTCTGCCGTGGCCGATCCCACTGCAGCCAATGGCATGCCCGCGAATACTCGGTTCGATGTGATCTATGGCAGCAACTTCATCGACCTCGTTTTGACTCCGAACCGCCTGGAAGAGTTCGCCAAGCAGTACGGAATCCAGAACATGGTGAATGCGGCGCGCGCGTTTGATGGAATCAGGCCAGCGCAGGGATCGCGTGGTACGAGCGATACGCAAAAGTTCTTCAACGGACTGTACGGGCAGAGCGCTGATGCGTTGGCCCGAAGTATTCTGCAGTCGTCGGGCGAAATTCACGCCTTTTCGCTCTCTGAGGCGCGTCATGGTTGGCAGGCGGCCACCAGGGCAGTTAGCTCGGTGGCCGGTGTCAAGGCTGAGCGCAATCTGTGGATCGATGTGTCTGGCGACAATCTCCGGCGTAAGCAAGACGCCTACGCGTCTGCCTACAGCAGCAACGCCTCCAGCCTCTGGATTGGTACGCATCTCTATGAGCGCAAGGATCTGCAGCTCGGCGTGGCCGGCGGTGCGTCCACGCGTCGAGTTCACTCGGCGCAGTCTGGTTCTGCCAATGTGGATTCGCAGGCACTCGCCCTCTACGCCATCGGGCGAGACGGCATCTTTGACTACTCAGCTGTGTTTTCTTTGAATACATCCACCATCGGTACGACACGTGAAACCTTCCTGTCCACTGGCACCCAGAGCAACGCCAGTGATTCGACAGCTCAAGGCCAGGTGTTGTCGCTGACCGCCGGCATGAAGCACGGTCTCAGTGACACCATCAATGGGCGTGTTTGGGTCAATGGCCTGGTGGATCAGACGCGCGCCAAGGCGTTCAGCGAGCAGGGAAGTGCTGTGACGGCACTGGGTGTTGCGAGCGAGTCCTTCGGGTCTGCACAGGCTACTGTGGGCTACTCCATCTCGGGCAGCTTCAATGTGCCTGACAGCAGCCCCGGCATGTGGACGCTAGGCGCAGGTGTGACGCATCAGGCCGATCAGGGTCGCTCTCAGGTTTCTCGCCAGATGGCTATGCACGGCGCCAACTGGGCGGTCACAACTCCTAATTTCGGAACCGTCACACAGTTTGTGCAAGCCGGTGTTCGTGTCCCACTGTCCGCAAACGCGGATGCCTGGATCAATCTCGATGCTTCACAGCGTCAAAGTGCATCCGCCAAGGGGGGCAACGTGGGGCTGAGCATCCGTTGGTAAAGGCGAGCGGTTGAGGGCGACGGGTGAGTTGACTTGATTGTGGTCGGGAGAGGACGGCCGCGATTGGCTGCAAGCGCTCAATTTAGTCCGCCCTCCGATAGGCC
>CAZORB010000195.1:0-6689 GCA_964581825.1 uncultured Bordetella sp. | reverse complement strand
GTGCCCAGGCTGCCTGTCATCTGTTGCGCCAGTCCGCGCGCCAATACGTCGGTGATTCCACCAGGGGGGAACGGCACCACGATCTTCACCGTGCCCGACAACAGACGCTGCTGGGCAAACAGCCTGGATGACGGGAATACAAGACCGGCTGCGGTGGCCTGCAACAACCGACGACGAGAAGACTTGAGCATTGCTGGACTCCTGGTGTTCAGAAGATTTGGTTAATCAGACCCTGGTGTCCAACGCTCATCGCTTGGCGCGATGACGGTGACGAGATCGCGAACCAGGGGCTTGTTCGGAAGGGGCGCAAGAACCATGTCGCGCGGCTCGAGCCGTGCGGTGCAGGCATAGATCACCTCGCCGTCGAGCGTCATCATGCATTCCTTGCACGCGTTGGCGTTCAGGCACGCATAGCGAAAAGCAAGCGTAGGGTCAGCCTCGATGCGAAGCCTGCGTAAGCCATCCAGTACCGACTCGCCAGGCTCGAAGGTGATTTCGAAGGCGTCGTGTCGAGCGGGCTCGCCCTTTGCGCCACGTTGAATCAGAAGACGTGCGACTGGCATCTCAGGCGGCCTCTTGGTCGAAGCTTGGAACCTGCTCGCGCGTCAGGCGAAGTGCGCCCGCCGAATCGAGCGTGATGATCTGATTGAGCGTCCACGCGGGATCTGTGTCCGGAGCGTCTTCCCGCTGATGCGCGCCACGGCTTTCCCGACGCTCGGCGGCTGCCGTCACGACGCTGTCTGCCACCAGCAGCATTTGCCGCAGATCAAACCAGTCGAGTCGGGCGAGATCGTGCGGCGACCCCGGATCGCCGGGCGGAACCTCGCCGATCTCGCGCTGCAGACGATCGATTCCAGCCTTCGCGCGGACAAGGCTCTGCTCAGTTCGGAATGGGCCTGCGTCGGTTGCCATGAGCGCTTGAAGGTCCGCTACCAACGACGCGGTATTCAGCCTGGCGCGGCTGCCCGATGACAGCAACGCAATGCTCTCTTTCGCGGCTGCATTGGAAAAATGTGGAAGGTCTTGTTGTGCCGCTGTGGCGGCAGACTCACGGCCCGCGACCCGTCCAAAGGCGAGCGCCTCTGTGATGGCGTTACCCGACAGGCGGTTGGCGCCGTTGGCGCCTCCCACGGCCTCTCCTGCTGCAAACAGGCCCGGCACGCCGGTCCGCATGGCGGTATCCACCCGAATACCGCCCATGTGGTAATGCGCGATGGGAGCCACCTCGATGGCTTGCCGCGTCAGGTCGATTCCGTTGGCAGCCAGCCGGTCGATCACGGGGCCGAAGGCTGCGCGCAGTTCTTTTTCGCCCAGATGACTGAAGCTGAGCCATGCGCCGCCCGAGGGCGAGCCGCGCCCGGCACGGACCTCTTGCGTGATCGCGTAGGTGGCGAGGTCGCGGGTGGCTGTGTAGCGCCCCCCATCGGCGCCTCCCCAGCGGTCGACAAACTCTTCCATCGCGCCGTTGAGCAAACGACCGCCCAGCTTGTAGCGAAAGGGGTCCCACATGATCGGATCCATTCCGACCAGTCGCGGCGCCAGGTGACCAATGGGAAAGAACTGTACGAATTCCATGTCGATGAGCGAGGCTCCCGCTCGGAGCCCGAGCGCGTAGCCGTCACCCGACATATTGGTGGACGCACTGTTTCGTTGATAGAGACGAGTGAGTCCTCCGGTGGCGATGATGGTGGCGCGCGCACCAATCGTAAGCGCTTTACCCGATGCGACATGAAGCGCGACCGCACCGGTGACCGCACCCTCTTGCACGACCAGATCAGTGACCATGACTTCACCGATTCGCCGGATGGGTTCCCCGATTCTCTGGACCTGTGTTCGCAGTGTTCGCGACACCGCCGGCCCGGTATTGAGGAAATCAACATACACACAGCGGGGCCTATCGTGCCCGGGTGCCTGCACCGCGCGCAGATGCTCGCCATCGCGGGCCCATCCGACCTTCCAGCGATCCATTTCAAGGATGCACTCGACACCGTCCTCGCAGAGTAGTGATGCGAGCCGCGGGTCGCACAGACCGCGTCCAGCGTTGAGCGTGTCCTGCAGGTGGAATCGCCAGTCGTCGGTGCCTGGCGGCCCGACCGCCGCTGCTACGGTCATTTGCGCCATGACCGTGGCCCCGCCGCGACCGATCAGGCTGCGGTCAATCAGCAGGACACGGGCGCCCTGACGGGCTGCCTCAATGGCTGCGTACATACCTGCGCCGCCCGCGCCGATCACCATGACATCGGTGTCGAGATGATGAACGTTCATACGTACTGACACCGATGCAGAGGGGTACAGCTTACTGTCATGACACTGCGCAGGTACGCCGCATCATGGCGAGGACGAGAGAGGGTCAGGTGTGGGTTCATGTCTGTCTGGTCGTGGACTCTACGGATGGGAGCGAATCGAGGGAACGAATCAATGACGATCAGCTTTGAACGTCAGGTAATCAGCTTCTAAGCACCAGCACGACGCCCGCGAGCAACACGGCCATGCCAAGAAGCTCTCTTACGCTTTGCTGCTGACTGAAAATACGGCGGGAGATAAATTGCGCGAACAAGATCTCGATCAGACCAAGCGTACGGATTTTCGCCGGGGTCTCGATTGCAAAGGCGAGAAACCAGCATTGCGACGCGGTGGCGGCGAGCAGTCCGGTGGCAAGCGAGGGTCGCCAGACCCGGAGTACCTCGACAAGTAGCGACCGGTTTGCGATCAGCATCCACGTAACCAGGGCCACCACCTGCATGGCAAGGCTGAGCGCCATCACCGCCGTTGCCTTGACGACAAAGCCCGATCCGCTGTCAATCGAGAGCATGGCTGCCCGAAAAGCGATGGCCGAGGCTGCGAATACCGCTGCGGACGCAAGTCCCAGCGCAACGGGGCGAAGCGACCAGCCCACACCCGCCGAGGGCCACGACAGCCAGAGTACGCCCGCCGTTGCAATAGCGATTCCAGCAAGCAGTGACCAGCCGAAGGTTTCGCCGAGCAGCGCGAAACCGAGAATGGCGACCCAGACCGGTTCGGCTTTGACCAGCGCCGTGGTGACCACAAAGGATCGCTCCTTCATCGCGGCGAGCATCAATGCGGTCGCCACGACCTGAGCCAATGCACCGGCTGCAGTCCAGGCAACCGAGGTGACTTGAAAAGTGGGAATCGGGTCGCCAGTGACCGCTAACGCGATTCCCAGAAACACGATGCCGAACGGAAGACCGTAAAGAAAGCGAACCTGCGTTGCCCCCACGGTGCCCAACACCGACGTGAGCTCGCGCTGCATCGCGTTGCGTGCGCTCTGCGCGGCCGCTGCGGCAACGGTGAACGCGATCCAGTACCAGGGTTCTATGCTCACTCGGGTCGGTTATGCTTGAAGGGTTTGCGGGTCGCCGGACATAGTGCTCGCTTGCAGACTAGCAAAACCGACTCTTGTCGGCCGATCCCGTCTCAAGAACCACCAAGCTATGCAGATTAACGACATTGCCTTCTGCACCACTGAATGGTCGACCATCGAGCCTGTTGAGCATCCTGGGGAACGGGGCGTTGCCATCTGGCGAACCCGTCAGTTCGGACCCATCCGGGTTCGGATGGTCGATTACTCTCCGGGCTACCTGGCCGACCACTGGTGCTCGAAGGGCCACATCCTGCTCTGCCTGGAAGGCGAGCTTCACACCGAACTCGCCGATGGCAGACAGTTCGTGCTGAAGCCCGGAACCAGCTACCAGGTGGCTGATGGCGCCGAGCCTCATCGTTCATCCACTGAATTCGGTGCCCGACTTTTCATCGTCGACTGACTGGCCGCCCGGCGGCCATCCAAACGGAGACTCTCGATGACAGGACAGGTTCTACGCCACACCCGCGGCGCGGTGCTCACGCTGACGCTCGACAATCCTGGCTCTCGAAATGCCATCACGCTGGAGATGTCGACCCAGCTGTGCGCGGCATTGCGCGAGGCGGCGCTCGATCCCGCGGTACGCGTGGTGGTACTCACCGGAAGCGGCGGTGCTTTCTGTGCGGGTGGTGACGTAAAAGCAATGGCTGCTGGACGCGACGCGGGGCGGTCGGTGGAGCAGCGGGCCAGCCAGCTTCGTGATCGCGCTGAGTCCGTCAGGCTTCTTCACGAGATGGGAAAGCCCACGGTGGCGGTCATTCCCGGGGCTGTGGCGGGCGCGGGGCTGGGGCTCGCGCTTGCCTGTGACTTTCGATTTGCGCGCAGCGATGTCAAGCTCACCACCGCGTTTGCGCGGGTTGGTCTTGCGGGCGATTTCGGCGTCAATTGGCTGCTGACCCGAATGTTGGGCATTGCGCGGGCGCGCGAGCTCATGATGTTCGCGCCCCTGCTCACCGCTGACCAGGCCTATGCGATGGGTCTGCTCACGCGGGTGTTTTCCGCCGAGGAATTCGAGGCGAAAACCGAAGCGCTGGTGGCAGAACTGGCGGCAGGGCCCACGATTGCCTATGGTCACATTAAACAGATCACGAGCCTAGCCTCAGCCTGCGCGCTGACGCCCAGCCTGGATGCCGAGGCGCTGCACCAGGCAAACTGCATGGTGACCGAAGATCACGCAGGCGCGGCTCGGGCGTTTGCCGAAAAACGACCGCCCGTGTTTAACGGCCGCTGACCGATTCGGCAAGCTCGGCCAGCACCAGATCAAGCCCCTGCTGCCAGGGCGGCAGCGTCAGGCGAAAGCGCTGTTCAAAATCTGAGCAGTCGAGCCGGGAGTTGAGTGGGCGACGCGCAGGCGTTGGATAGTCGGTGCTGGGTATTGCGCACAGTGTACGCAGCGCCATACGCTGGCCCGGTGCAATCACCTGCCAGCGCTCAAATAAGGTTTGCGCAAAGCCATGCCAGCTGGTGTGGCCGCCTGCGCACAGATGATGGATGGCGCTTTTGAAGCGGCCGTCGCGCCGCTCGGCCAGCGCGACCGCGAGCGCCTGTGCGGTCGCGTCGGCAATCGGGCGGGCCGAGGTGGGCGCGCCAATCTGGCCGGCCACGACGCGCCGCGTGTCGCGCTCGGCCGCGAGCTTGAGCATCGTGCGAACGAAATTACGGCCGCGCGCGGCATACACCCAACTGGTGCGGAAGGTGAGCCAGTCGCCCCCCGCTTCAGCGATCGCGCGTTCACCCGCCAGTTTGCTGTGGCCATAGACGTTTTGTGGGTCAACTGCATCCGTGTTTCGCCAGGCACGCTCGCCCGTGCCCGCGAACACATAATCGGTGGAGTAATGAATCAGCAGGGCACCGACTTGCCTCGCCGCTCGGGCCAGTGCACCCGGCGCCTCGCCGTTGATGCCGTGCGCGAGCGCGGGTTCCTTCTCGGCCTGGTCGACCGCAGTGTAAGCAGCAGCGTTCACGATGACATCGGGCGATGCCTGCGCGATCTGTGCCCCGAGTTCAGCAGGCGCACTGAGGTTCGCCTCGTTGCGGGTGGTGCAACGCAGCTCGCCCAGTGGCTGCAGACTGCGCGCAAGCTCCCAGCCAACCTGCCCGGTTACGCCTAACAATAGAATTCGCGGACTTTGCGCGCTCATGACGGGCTTATTCAAAACACTCGCATTCGGCAAGCGGCAGCCCGCGCTGGTCTTTCTCCGACAGCTTCAGTTCAAGCCCCCCAACCGGCCAGTCCACACCCACTGACGGATCGTTCCAGCGCAGACAGCGTTCGTGCTCGGGCGCGTAGTAGTCGGTGGTCTTGTAAAGGAAGTCAGCCGATTCAGACAGCACCACGAAGCCATGACAAAAACCCGGCGGAATCCAGAGCTGTCGGTGGTTATCTTCGCTCAGTTCCCAGCCTGCCCACCGCCCGAAGGTTGGAGACGAGCGACGCAGATCGACCGCTACATCGAACACCGTGCCCCGGACGACGCGAACCAGCTTCCCTTGCGGCTGTCGGATCTGATAGTGCAGACCGCGCAGTACGCCGCGTGCTGAGCGCGAATGGTTGTCTTGTACGAACTGGGGATGAAGACCTGAGAGATTGCCAAACGCGCGGGAATTGAAGCTTTCAAAAAAGAAACCGCGCGCGTCACCGAAGACCCGCGGTTCGATCACGAGCACGTCAGGCAGCACTGAACTGGGTGAAATATTCAAGGCCAGCTCCGTTCAGAAAACCTGATGCTCGAGCAGCCGCTCGAGGTAGGCGCCATAGCCGCTTTTGACGAGTGGGCGAGCCAGCGCGCGCAGCGCCTGATCGTCAATCCATCCCTGACGCCAGGCAATTTCTTCGGGGCACGCGACCTTCAAACCCTGGCGCTTCTCAAGTGTCTGAATGAACTGTGCGGCCTCAATGAGCGAATCGTGCGTGCCGGTGTCAAGCCAGGCGTCGCCGCGGCCCAGCACCTGCACATCGAGTTGCCCGCGCTCTAGGTACACGCGATTCAGGTCGGTGATTTCGAGTTCGCCGCGCGCTGAAGGCTTGAGGTTGCGCGCGATATCCACCACCTGATTGTCATAAAAATACAAGCCAGTGACCGCGTACCGGCTGCGTGGTTGGGTTGGCTTTTCCTCGATCGAGATCGCATGGCCCGCATCGTCGAACTCGACCACGCCATAGCGCTCGGGATCGACCACCGGATAGGCAAATACAGTTGCGCCGCCCGGTTGGGCGTCGGCTACCGCCAGCCTTCGCATCAGGTCATGACCATGAAACAGGTTGTCGCCGAGAACGAGCGCAGACGGGCCGTCGCCTACAAAGTTAGCG
>CAZORB010000194.1:0-6754 GCA_964581825.1 uncultured Bordetella sp. | reverse complement strand
GCCGATTGAAAACTCAATTTTCTATCTGGGCATGAATGTCACCAAGCCGCCCTTCAACAACCCGAAGGTCCGGCAGGCCGTAGCCTGGGTCCTGCCTTACGACAAAATTTTCGATACCGCGATTTATCGTCGCGCAGCCAAGCTCTATGGCGGTGCGCCAAAAGTGGCGAGTATTGCCTGGCCGCAAGCCACTGGCTATGCCACCGATGTCGCCAAGGCGAAGGCGCTGCTTGCGGAGGCCGGCTACGCCAACGGATTTGAGACCACGATCAGTTTTGATCTGGGCGGCGCAACGATCGGCGAACCCATGACTGTGCTCATTCAGGAATCGCTCGCGTCGATCGGCATCAAGGCGCAGATCAACAAGATCCCCGGCGCGACCTGGCGCGCGGCGCTGCTGAAAAAAGATATGCCGATGATCGTCAACCGATTCGGTGGCTGGCTCGATTATCCCGAGTACTTTTTCTTCTGGTGCTATCACGGACAGGATGCCGTGTTCAACACCATGAGCTACAAGAACCCGGCGCTCGACAAGCTGATCAGCACTGCGCAGTTCGCCACCGAGCGCTCGGTCTACGAGGGCGCCGTCAAGGAAATGATTCAAATTGCCTACGACGAGGTGCCGCGCGTGCCGCTGCTGCAACCCACCATGGATGTGGCCATGCGGCGCGAGGTGCAGGGCTACATGTACTGGTTCCATCTGCAGCCTGACTATCGTCAACTGTCGAAGGGCTAAGCCCCAGAAACGCCGGGTCTCTAGGAGCATGTGTTGATGCTGCGTCTGATTGCCAAACGATTGATCGCTGCGGTACCGAGCCTGTTCGGTGTCGTGGTGATCACTTTTCTGCTGACGCGGGCGCTGCCGGGCGATCCGGCCGCCTATTTCGCTGGCGCCGCAGCCACCGCTGAGGCGATCGAACAGGTGCGGCGGCAGCTCGGCCTGGACCGGCCGCTCCCGGAGCAGTTTCTGAGGTATCTCGCCGACCTGGCGCGGGGTGAGTTTGGCTTGTCGCTCACCACCGGCCAGCCAGTGCTTACCGAGCTCGCACAGCGGCTGCCCGCGTCGCTCGAAATCGTGCTGGTCGCGCTGGTGGTGGCCTGCGGCATCGCGGTGCCGATGGGCGTGCTCGCAGCGGTCAGGCAGGGCAGCTGGATTGATCAGGTCTGTCGAGTCATTACCACCGCAGGGGTGTCGCTGCCCACATTTTTCACCGGCCTGCTTCTGGCATACGTTTTCTACTATCTGCTGGGTTGGGCGCCCTCGCCCATGGGGCGTCTTGACCCGGTGTTCTCAGCGCCTCCGGTGGTCACCGGTTTCCTGTTGATTGATTCACTCATCGCAGGCGATGTGGCGATCTGGTGGGCTGCTGCCAAACAGCTGATTCTGCCGGTCGCCACGATGGCAATCTTTGTCCTTGCGCCGATCGCAAGAATGACCCGCGCATCCATGCTGGGGGTATTGAGCTCGGACTTCGTTCGAACCGCGCGGGCCTCGGGGCTCACGCCCGCCACGGTTCTGTTTACCTACGCGCTGCGAAATGCGCTGCTGCCGGTCATCACCACCCTGGGCATGGTGTTTGGCTTCATGTTGGGGGGCAGCGTCATTGTTGAGAAAGTATTTGGCTGGCCCGGCATCGGTAGTTATGCGATCGATGCGCTCACCGCCAGCGACTACGCGCCAGTACAGGGTTTTGTGCTCACCATGGGTGTGCTGTTCGTGTTCGTGAATCTGCTGGTTGATCTGCTGTATCTGCTGGTCGATCCAAGAGTGAGCGTCGATTCATGAGCGCGCCACGCTCTTTCTGGGCACATGCCCGGCATGTGCTAACCGATAACCCGGTGACGCTTCTTGCTGCCCTGCTGTTCGCCTGTCTGGTGGTGCTGGCAATTGCCGGGCCCTGGATCGTGCCGTTTGATCCGCTTGCAAGTAATTCATCGGCGGCACTCCAACCGCCCTCGGCACGTCATTGGTTTGGCACCGATGCGTTGGGCCGCGACATGCTGTCGCGCGTAATCATCGCCACTCGCCTCGATCTGGGGATCGCGCTCGCGGCTGTTGCTGCATCCTTTGTGATCGGCTTGCCTTTGGGCCTCGCCGCCGGGTATTTCGGCGGCTGGTGGGACCGGATCGTCACAAGGCTGTCAGACACCATCATGGCCTTTCCGCTGTTCGTGCTGGCCATGGGAATCGTTGCTGCGTTGGGCAACACGGTGGGCAACATCGTACTTGCCACCGCAGTGATCAATCTGCCGTTTTATATTCGGGTTGCCCGTGCCGAGGCGAATGTGCGGCGCTCGGCCGGGTGGATCGAAGCCGCCAAACTTTCCGGCAATCACGATTTACGAATTCTTGCCGTACATCTGCTGCCCAATGCGTTGCCTGCTGCCGCGGTGCAGGTCAGCCTCAACATGGGTTGGGCCATTCTGAACGCTGCGGGGCTGAGCTTCATTGGCCTGGGGGTACGGCCGCCCGAGCCCGAGTGGGGCATCCTGGTGGCTGAAGGCGCGCAATACATCGTATCGGGCGAATGGTGGGTAAGCCTCTTCCCCGGTGCGGCGCTCATGCTTGCGGTGTTTACCTTCAATTTGCTGGGAGACGCGCTGCGCGATCTGCTCGATCCGAGGAGACGGTCTTGAATTCAGCGCGTACAACTCTGTCGGCCACCACCGCGACCGCCTCGAATCCGCCGCTGCTTGAGGTCCGTGACCTCAACCTCGAATTCCGTACCCGCGACGGTTGCGTTCGTGCGTTGGAGGGCGTCAACCTGCATCTGAAAAAGGGCGAGATTGTCGGTCTGGTTGGCGAAAGCGGATCGGGTAAGTCGGTGCTGAGTTACGCGCTTCTGGGCATCAGCGACAGGGCCGCGCGGATCACGGGTGGCGCAGCAAGCTTTGGTGGCATCGATCTGTTACGCGCCGATGCACGGACGCTTGCCGAGCTTCGGGGTCGTGAGATCTCGATGGTGTTTCAAAGCCCACGAACTGCGCTCAATCCGATTCGCCGGGTGGGCCAGCAGATTGAAGACGTACTGCGACGGCATGCCATTGCGCGGGGGGCCGATCTGTCCCGGGGCTTGCACGAGGGCGCGATTCAGGCGCTGCGCGAAGTGGCGATCCCCGATCCGGAGCGAAGGCTAGAAGCGTATCCCTTTGAGCTGTCCGGTGGCATGTGTCAGCGCGTGATGATTGCGCTTGCGCTCGCCTGTCGGCCGTCGCTGCTGATTGCCGACGAACCCACAACGGGGCTGGATGTCACGACCCAGGCTGCGGTGATGGACCTGATCACCGGCCTTGCGCGCGAGCGCCAGATGGCAACGCTCTTCATCACGCATGATCTGGCGCTGGCAGCCGACTACTGCGACCGGATTGTAGTCATGCACGCGGGGCAGGTGGTTGAGGATACGGCGACCGCATCGCTCTTTCGCGAACCGCGCCATCCCTACACCCGCAGGCTGATCAGTTCGACGCCGGGTCCTTCGGGCTCGCTTTCCGCCCTGGCGCCGGTGCCGGGCAATCTGCCTGATCTGCGGCGCGATGATCTTCCCGCCTGCCGCTTTGCCGAGCGGTGCGAGCGCGCCGATCAGCGCTGCAGACGCGTTCGACCGCTCTTGGGTGAGCGTGAATCCGCGCCGGCCCATCGTGTCGCCTGCTGGTATCCGTCTGACGTCGACGCAAACAGTAAAAGCGCAACAGCCAGCGACCAGGGGGCAGTCAGATGACACTTGCGGCAACCCGTTCCGCCGACGCGCGATCTGAAGCCTTGCCTGGCGATTTCGCGGCGGTCTCAGCCGAGCCGCTGTTACGCGTTGAGCGTCTGCGCAAATTTTTTCCGCTCGCAGGCGGCTGCGGTTCGCAGCTCCATGCGGTGGATGATGTCTCGCTTACCGTTGGACGAGGCGAGAGCCTGGGTCTGGTGGGTGAGTCGGGCTGCGGCAAGTCCACGCTTGCCCGACTGCTCGCAAGGCTGCACGACCCCACTGACGGCCGGATCGTATTCGACGGCAATGACATCGGATCGATTCCTGCATCGCGCTTTGCGAGGCGTCCCGATCGGGCGCGCATTCAGATGGTGTTTCAGGATCCAACCGATAGCCTCAATCCGCGATTCACCGCGTTTGATGCGATCGCCGAGCCCCTGAAGTTACTGGAGCGGATGCAGGGCGATGCGCTGCGGGAGCGGGTGGCGGAGCTCGCGTCGCAGGTCGGACTCCCCGCTGAATTGCTGCCCCGCTATCCGCATCAATTGTCCGGTGGTCAGAAGGCTCGGGTCGGGATCGCGCGGGCGCTGTCAGTGCGCCCTGATCTGCTGATCCTGGACGAGCCGACCGCCGCGCTGGATGTCTCGGTTCAGGCGGTGGTGCTGCAGCTGCTCGAGCGTCTGCGCCGGGAACTGGGGCTTGCGCTGATCTTCGTCTCGCATGATCTCAATGTCGTGCGGCTTCTGACCGAACGTGTGGCGGTCATGTATCTGGGTGAAATCGTTGAGATCGGGCCCTCGGAACAGGTGTTCCGTCAGCCACTGCATCCGTACACCCGTGCACTGATTTCATCGATTCCTGGGCAGGGCCCACGCATCCGCCTGCAGGGCGAGGCGCGCAGCCCGATCGATCCGCCGGCAAGCGCCTGCCGATTTCATGGGCGCTGTCCGGAGGGGCAGGATCGCTGCGGCCGGGAAAAGCCGCGACTTGTCCCTATCGAAGCGCGTGCCGCCGCCTGTCTGTTCGCGGCGAAGCAGGTATCCTCAGCAGGATGATGCCTCTCGCCGCTGTTGAAGTTGCCGCGCGCCGGCGCGACAAAGACAAGCTCTCGGAGCAGGTGTACCAGCGCCTGAAAAGCGAGCTGCACGAGTTCTCTTTTACGCCCGGGCAGCGCCTGTCCGAAGCCGCACTTGCCGAGCAGATGGGGGTCAGCCGCACGCCTATCCGCGAGGCGCTCACGCGGCTGCGTGATGAGGGCCTGGTTGAGGTCGAGTCGAAAACCGGTTGGTTCGTGTGCCCGATCGACTTCGATCGAATCGATCAGCTCTACGACCTCCGCGTGCTGCTCGAACTCGATGCGATTACACGGCTCGCGCAATCTGAATCGCCCGAGACGCTGCTCGCGCCACTGCGGCAGATCTGGCTGTTACCGGCAGGCGAGCGACTGCGTGATGGACATGCGGTGGGCGAGCTTGACGAGGGCTTCCACGCCGCGCTGGTCAAAGCGGCTGGCAACGATGAAATCGCGCGGGTTCACGAAGATGTGACAGGACGAATTCGGATCGTGCGCCGGCTCGATTTCACGCGTGACGACCGAATCGATGCCACCTACCAGGAGCACGCCCGAATTCTCAGGGCGGTGCTGCAGCGGAAAGCCGACCAGGCGAAGATGCTGCTACGTGCGCACATCGAGCAAAGCAAGGCCGAAGTTCGGGGCATCACGCTGCATGCGCTTCATCGCGCGCAGCGTCGAAAAACTGCCTGATTTCAGCCGTGGGCTCGGGCGGCGCCAGGCTGTCCGGACAGGTTTCGTTTTTCGGGCTTCAGATTTCATTTCACAAACTACGGGTTTGCCCTTATATTTGCCGGCGAGCCCGGAGGGATTCCCCTCAACGCCCGAAGAAGTGTCAGCAGGTCCCCCCTGCATGGCGCCCGGCGAAGTGGCTCACGGCGCTCATCAGGGAGGAGTCCAGATGTCCAGTCAAGTTTTGCCCGTCGAAGACGATGCCGTCCCGTCAGGGTCGGCGGTATTGCGTGCATTCAAAATCATTGAAGCGATTGCCTGCAGCCAGACGCCACCGCAACTCGCAGAGCTCTGCAAGCAGGTTGATTTACCCAAGCCCACGGTGTTTCGAATTCTGAGTACGCTCGAATTCGCCGGGCTGGTGGGCCGCGAACCGGGTAGCAAGCGCTATCAGGGAGGCGAGCGGCTCAACCGGTTGGCGGGTCAGGTGCTGCTCAGTTCGCCCGGACGCGCAGCTCGCCATGCGATCCTCGAAGAACTCGTGGAAACCGTCGGCGAAACCTGCAATCTCACCATTCCCAACGGTAACGCGGTCATGTACCTCGACCGGATCGAAACCGGCTGGCCGCTGAAACTGAGCCTGGGCGCAGGCTCGGTTGAGCCCCTGCATGCTTCGGCAAGCGGCAAGCTGTTCCTGGGGTATATGAACCGACGCGCGCGCGATCGGTTTATCCGCCAGAGCCCGCTGGTGCGGCATACGCAGCGCACCATGGTTGATCCGTCGCGACTGTCTGAGGAACTCGACCGGGTTCGTCAGCAGGGCTACGCCACCGACACCGAGGAATATCTGTCGGGTGTCAGCTGTCTGGCGGTGCCCGTGCTCGATGTCGATGGACGGGTGGTGGCTGCGCTCGCCATGCATCTGCCGTCATCCCGCCTGGGGCTGGCCGATGCGATGGAGTTCATCCCTGCGATGCGCGCGGCAGCCGAGGAAATGGCACAAACCGTCGACTGGTAACGATGGGCGCCGACGACTCGATCCTGGTTCTTAACTGCGGGTCGTCGAGCGTCAAGTTCGCGGTGGTTGCGGTGGACGCCGCACGTGCGGCGGCGTCATCGTCTGCGAGGGATCCCGCGCCCACCATCGCCCGGGTTCGCGGGCAGGTGTCTGGTTTGGGTGGGCCTTCAGGATCGGCTAGGCTGACATGGCTTCCCACTGCCAGCGCCGAGCCTGTCCTCGAGCCGCTCGCTACGGTACGCAGTCACCAGGATGCGATCGATCACCTGCTTTCAGCACTGGATCGGGCGCCTG
>CAZORB010000193.1:0-6793 GCA_964581825.1 uncultured Bordetella sp. | reverse complement strand
CGCGGTCGTTTGTCTCCGGTAAGTTGCCCCGCGCAGAACCCGATCAGGGCCTGCTCGGTGAGTGCAGGGTCTTTCCGAACCACAAACAGTTTGACCGTCTCGCCGGTTTTTTCATCGGGAATGCCCACCGCTGCGACCTCAAGAACCCCGGGGTGCATCGCCGCCACCTGCTCGACTTCGTTGGGATACACATTGAAGCCCGAGACCAGGATCATGTCTTTCTTGCGATCAACAATTCGCACGAAGCCGCGCTCGTCAGTCACGCCGATATCGCCGGTTCGAAAGAAGCCGTCCGACGTGAACACCCGCGCGGTTTCATCGGGTCGCTGCCAGTAGCCTGTCATGACCTGCGGTCCGCGAATCGCGATTTCGCCGCGCTCGCCGATCGGAACCGGATGGCCGTCGTCATCAAGCATGACCACCTCGGTGGACGGCAGCGGTAATCCGATCGTGCCCGAATACGCATCAGTATCCGTCGGATTGCAGGTGGCCGAGGGCGAGGTTTCCGACAGGCCATAGCCTTCGCAGATTGGGCAGCCAGTGAGCGCGAGCCATTTTTCAGCAGTAGCCGCCTGCACCGCCATGCCGCCGCCGTTGCTCACCACCAGTCCTGAAAAATCGAGCTGCCGGAAACCTTCATGGTTGACCAGCGCGTTATAGAGCGTGTTCACCGCAGGGAAGATGTTGACGCGGTGCGGACGAATCTCTTTCACCAGCGCGTCCAGATCGCGTGGGTTGGGTATCAGCAGGTTTTTTGCACCAATACGCATGCCAAGCAGCGCGCAGATCGTGAATGCAAAGATGTGATAGAGCGGCAGCGCGCATACCACCGTGATGGGTTCGCCTGCCGGACGAGGCCGCTTGGGATTGTTGACGGCGGGCTGAATCCAGGCCTCAGACTGCAATAGATTGGCGATGAGGTTGCGATGCGATAACGCCGCACCTTTTGACACGCCGGTGGTGCCGCCCGTGTACTGCAACACCGCCAGATCGTCATGGCCCACCTGAACCGGAGCCAGCGCAAGATTCTGGCCCTGCTTGACCGCCTCGCGAAACGAAAGCGCCTCGGGCAGATCCCAGGCGGGCACCATTTTTTTGACGTGCTTGACCACCGCATTCACAAGCATGCCCTTGAGGCCACCCAGCAGGTCGCCCATACCTGTGACCACCACCGTCTCAACGGAGGTGTTTGCCACCACCTGCTGCAGCACATGCGCAAAGTTTTCAAGAATAACGATGGCGCGCGCACCAGAGTCTTTCAGCTGATGCTCGAGCTCTCGCGCGGTGTAGAGCGGATTGACGTTGACGATGACCATTCCCGCACGCAGCACGCCAGCCAGCGCCACCGGATACTGCAGCACGTTGGGCATCATCAGCGCCACGCGGTCGCCTCGGCGCAAGCCGGTCGATTGCAGCCATGCTGCAAAGGCGCGCGAGCGCGCATCCAGTTCGGCAAAGCTCATCGAAACACCGAACCCCACATAAGCGGTACGCGAGGCATGTACGCGAAAGGCCTCGTCAATCAGATCGACCAGGGATCCGTAAACGCTGGGGTCAATGTCGTGCGGCACACCGGCCGGATACGACGCGAGCCAGAACTTCTGCATGGTGCCTCCAGTGGCGACCCGCGCTCGATCACGATCACGCACGGCCGGGTCTGTGGTTATGGATTCTGGTGTCTTTTTACTCCATTCGCGCCAGCGCGGCCAGACGCGCCGCGCGCTCATCAGGGGCAAGCGAACCCAGTGCACGGGCAGCCTCATAGAACCTGGGCAGTTCCTGCTGTTGCGCGCGGTAGAGCGCAAGAAACGCGGGCACCAGATCGTGGTAGAGACCCACTGACATCAGGTGCGCATTACCCAGCGGCTGCGCAAACCACCGATCCCAGACCGCAAGACTTGGGTGGCGTGCGCGAAGCACCGCAAATTCCGAGCGCAGGTCAGCAACGATGCGGGCCTTGCCCGCGCGTTTCTCATCGGCTGAACTGCTTGACTGATAGAGGCTGCGCAGCCGCGCCGAGGCGCCAGCAAGCAGCGTAATCACCTGCTCGCGCCGCTCGCGACGACCGAGCCACGCCGCGCGAACCTGGGGATCGGCCTGCGTCGACTGCAACCAGCGTTCGACACCAATCATCTCCACCGCCGTCGCAAACGATTCGTTAAAGCGCGTGTCGCCAGGCACCCAGACCACCTGATGCGCGAGCTCATGGAAGATAAGCTGAGCCAGCTCCGGCTCCGGCTGCGAAATGAAGGTGCTGAGCAGCGGATCGTCGAACCAGCCCAGGGTTGAATACGCGGCGACTCCCGCAACCTGTACGTCCAGGCCTTCCGCGCGAAGGCTGTCTGCAAATGCCTCGGCCTCCTCGCGGCGGTAGTAGCCGCGATAGGCGACACAACCCGCCACCGGGAAGCACCACCGTACCGGATCCAGCGACAACTCGGGCGCAGCCTGCACATTCCAGACCACAAAGGGTCGGTCGAGCTGCGCGTAGCGGGTGAAGCTGCCGTTGTCGGGCAAACCGAGCCGGTCGCTTGCAAACCGGCGGATGGTGCGTGCGAGCTCAAGCTGCTGTTTGACCGATGCAGCGACCGAAGGATCAGCCAGCACCGCCTCAATCGGACGTGTCGACCACCAGATTGAGAGGTGGCCGCGGGCTGACTGCCAGAGGTAGCCCGGTGCATAACCGCTGCGCGCGGCTGACAGCGAATGCGTATCGGAGGCAAGCGCACGGCTCCCGACCCACCCGAACAGGAGCAGCGCACACAAGGCCAGCGCGATCGCCCGGCGTGTAAACCAAGTGCGATCCGGATCGTGCTCACGGCGCATGATCGTCACGCGAGGCTGCGTACGTCGGTTGGGCCGCTCGCAGCAAGCTGCTGCCTGACAAGTCGGTGCAGCAGCCCACCGTGGTGAAAGTCCTGCGCTTCGCGCGTGGTGTCTAGCCTTGCCAATAACGGAATCGTCTGAGCGCTGCCGTCTTCACGATACACGCTGCACTGCAACTGCGCGCGTGGTTCGATCCCTGCACTGATACCCAGCACATCAAACGCTTCGCGGCCGGTCAGCGATAAGGTGTGTGCATTGACGCCGGGCGCAAACTGTAGCGGCAGCACGCCCATGCCGATCAGATTCGAGCGGTGAATCCGTTCGAAAGACTCGGCGATCACCGCACGCACGCCCAGCAGCCGCGTGCCCTTGGCAGCCCAGTCACGCGATGAGCCGGCCCCATACTCAGCCCCTGCCACCACCACCAGTGGCACACCTCGTGACTGGTAATGCATGGCCGCGTCGTGAATCGACATGGGCTCGCCCTCTGGGAACAGCAGCGTTGAAGACCCGTGCCGGGCTGGCGTCAGGCGGTTGCGCAGGCGAACGTTGGCAAACGTGCCGCGCACCATCACGTCATGGTTGAGACGTCGCGCGCCATAGTTGACGAAATCGGCTGTCGCGACGCCAAGCCCGCTCAGATACCGACCGGCTGGCGTGTGGGCACCAATATCGCCTATTGGCGAAATATGGTCGGTGGTGAGCATGTCGCCAAACAGCGCGAGCATTCGTGCTCCCCGAATATCCTGCGGCGCCTGGGGCTCGCAGCGCATCTCATCGAAAAACGGAGGGCGGCGAATGAATGTGCTGCCCTCTCGCCACGCAAAGCGCGCACCCTCAGCGACGGAAAGCGCCGACCATCCCGCTGGAGCGTCAAGAAGCGTAGCTCGCCGCCGCTCAAATAGCGCGGTGGCCGGAGCCGAAACGGTAAGCGCAGCCAATTCGTCTGGATCAGGCCAGAGATCAGCCAGATACACATCGCGCCCCTCGGAATCTTTACCCAAGGGTTCTGTCTGCAGATCAATCAACACGGTGCCCGCGAGGGCATAAGCCACCACCAGCGCAGGCGAGCCCAGAAAGTTGGCACGAATCGAAGGATGAATGCGTCCCTCAAAATTTCGATTGCCTGACAGCACCGCCGCTACAGCCAGACCCTCAGCCTGAATGGCCTGTTCGAGCTCGGCCGCCAGGGGCCCGGAGTTACCCGCGCAGGTCATGCAGCCAAAGCCGGTCAGATGAAAGCCGAGCGCATCGAGCGGCCCCTGCAGCCCGCTTACCTGCAGATAGTCGGCCACCACCCGCGAGCCCGGTGACAGCGAGGTCTTGACCCAGGCTCGGGACGAGAGGCCGCGTGCGCGAGCGTTCCGGGCAAGCAGGCCGGCGGCAAGCATCGATGCCGGGTTCGACGTATTGGTGCAGCTGGTAATGGCCGCCAGCACCACGTCCCCGTGACGCAGACCAGCGCCTGCTGGCTTCTGTGGCTCGGAAAATGCCTTCAGAAACGCCTGTCGCGTCGCCGAAAGCGGCTGGCGGTCCTGCGGACGACTGGGGCCGCTGGTACTCGGTTCGACCGAGCCCAGATCAAGCTCTATCAGCTGGTCAAACAACGGCTCAGGCAAGGCTGCGTCACGAAACAACCGCTGGGCACGGCAATAGGCTTCGGTGAGCGCCACGGAAGCGGGCGAGCGCCCCGTGCGCTCAAGAAATCGGAGCGTCTCAGCATCCACCGGAAAAAAGCCAACGGTTGCCCCATATTCGGGGGCCATGTTGGCCAGGGTCGCCCGGTCGGGAACCGTAAGCTGACCCAGCCCCGCGCCGCAAAATTCGACAAACTTTCCCACCACACCCGCTGCACGCAATAACTCGGTTAGCGTAAGCACCAGATCGGTAGCGGTCACCCCCGCACGAAGACGCCCGGTAAGTCGACACCCAACCACTTCGGGCACCAGCATCGACACGGGCTCGCCTAACGCTGCGGCCCCGCCTTCGAGTCCGCCAACGCCCCAGCCAAGCACACCCAGCGCGTTAATGGTGGGCGTATGGCTGTCCATACCGATGACCGAGTCGGGAAAGGCCAATGCGCCCGCTCGGCCGGGCGCGACGGTGACGACCTCGCACAGATGCTCAAGGTTGATCTGGTGCAGAATGCCCTGGCCAGGTGGGATCAGGCGAAGACCTGGAAATGCCTGCGCAGCCCACTTCAAAAACGAATAGCGTTCGGTATTTCTCGAGAGCTCAATTGCGAGGTTGGTTTGAAGCGCCTCTGAAGATCCGTGGCGATCCACCATGACCGAGTGATCGACCACCAGGTCAATCGGTACGGCGGGCGCCAGACGCGCTGGGTCGCCCCCCAGGCGTACGATCGCATCACGCATCGCCGCGAGGTCGCCCAACAGAGGTACGCCCGACGAATCGGGCATCAGTACGCGCGCAAACCGAAAGCCGATTTCCTCGGCGCTGCCCTGGGTGCGCGCACGTACGATTGCAGCCAGATCGGTGTTATCCGATAAGCCCTCGCCAGCCTGGCGCAGCAGGTTTTCAAAGACCAGCTTCAGTGAAAACGGCGCGCTCCCCAGCCAATCGAAGCCAGCCGCCTGGGCAGCCGGCAGGCTGTAATACAGGGCGGTACGACCACCCACCTCCAGTTTGCGTAGCAGCGTGCTCGGGTCGGGCGGGCTCATCAATGTTGGGTTTCCGGTTTGATCGGGGTAATCGAGATTACGGGGCTCCTATAATCGACGTCAACCTGACGCAACCTTCATGAAGGCTCACCGATGACTGATTTCGTTCTGCGTGGCGCCACGCTGGTGTTTCCCGATAAAGCTCCCGAGCGGGGCGATGTGCTGGTAATCAACGGCCGAATCGAAGCCCTGCTCGCCCCCGGCGAGGCAGCGCCATCCGGCATACCCGAACAGCGCGCAGACGGCCTTCATGTTTTCCCCGGCTGCATCGATGCGCATGTGCACTTCGGTATGGGCGAAAAAATCACCGAATACACCACTGAAACGGTGTACGCGGCGCAAGGCGGCATCACCACCATTCTCGGTTACTTCCTGAACAACGAGGCCTATTCCGAGGTGTATCGGCGCGAGCAGGAATACGCGCGTCCAAGAATGCATGTCGATTACGGCTTTCATTTCAGCACCGCCAATGAACTGCACATCGATGAGCTGGACCGCTACATCCGCGACTACGGTGTCACCTCCTTCAAGTACTTCATGAACTTCAAGGGTGAAGAAGGGCGGTATCTGGGGCTCGACGGAACCGACGACGGATTTTTTTACGACCTGCTCAAGCGCTCCGCTGAAGTCGGCCGGCCGATGATCGTCTGTCACACCGAGAACATTGAGATCGTGAATCGTCTGCGGCAAAAAATTCAGGCAAGCGGCGGCAGCACGCTACGCGACTGGGCCCTATGCAAGCCCGCGCTCACCGAAGCTGAACCCGCGATTCGTGCGATGTTCCTGGCCGAGAAACTGGGGGCGCGCGTGTTTTTCCCGCATCTGTCAACGCGCCTCTCGCTCGACGAAGTCCGCTTCTGGCGCAAGCGCTTCGATCAGGTATTTGTCGAAACCTGTCCGCACTATCTCACCCATACCGAGGACAGCGATCTAGGCGGAATGGGAAAGGCCAACCCGCCCTTCCACACCGCCGACGATCGCGAGGCGCTATGGGAGGGCATTGCCGATGGCACGATCGATGTGGTGGCGTCCGATCACGTGGCGCGCAAGCGGGCCACCAAAGACAAATCCATGTGGCTCGCCTCGCAGGGCTTTCCTGGAAGCGCCACTATTTTGCCGGTGCTGCTGTCGGAAGGCTGGCACAAGCGGCGCATCCCGCTGCAAAAGCTTTGCGCCACGATCACCTCGGGCCCGGCGCGAGTGTTTGATCTCGCCCCGGTTAAAGGTTCACTTGCAAAGGGCGCTGACGCGGACCTCACGCTTGTTGACCTTGAACGCGAACGCAC
>CAZORB010000192.1:0-6817 GCA_964581825.1 uncultured Bordetella sp. | reverse complement strand
TTCGAGTCGATCCACAACCACTCGGCCTGGGCTCGCATCGAATCGCACTGATCGCGTCGTCCGCGTACGGAGCTGAATCGTGATTCAGTCGTCATCCGATCGTTTTCGTTCGCCTGCCAAGCTGCTTCACTGGGTCACCGCCCTCCTTGTTATCGCGGTGGTGATCCCGGCAGGGGTTTGGATCCGCTACTTCGAACCCGCCGATCAGGCATTCAAGATGCGGCTCTACAACCTCCACGAAAGTTTTGGTGTTGTGGTGTTTGTGCTGGTACTGCTTCGGCTGGTCTACCGGTGGCTCTATCCGCCGCCCGTCTGGCCAATTGACACTCCTGCCTGGGTTCGGCTGTTGGCTGGGTTCTCGCACGCAAGCCTCTACGCACTACTCATTCTGATGCCCGTTACCGGGTTTCTCGCGACCAACGCCTGGGGTTTCCCTCTGAAGGTGTTTGAGGTGCTGCCACTGCCGTCACCCATTGGCAAAGACGAGGCGCTCGCCAAGGCGCTGTCGTTTACGCACTGGTGCGGCGCAATTTCAATGGGTGTGCTGCTCCTGGCACACATGGCGGGGGGGATCTACCACCGCTTCATGGCGCGCGATGCCCTGGCGCGCCGCATGTTCTAAGTAGGCTTCAATGAACTCTGATTTTTTTGCCGCCAAGCCCTCCGACGCGGCCGACATGTCGTCGCCGCTCACCCCGCGCAGAGTGCTGTTCGGCGCGCTGGTGGCGCTTACGGCTGCGATGTTATTGGCACTCATGGCAGCGGCGCTGTTTCTGCCGGCTGGCGTCGATGGATGGGGCATCGCGATGCTCGTCGCGTTTTCGCTCACGCTGCCCTGGACCACGATCGGTTTCTGGAATGCGCTGATCGGTTTTCTCCTGATGACGTTCTCGCGCGATCCCGAAGGGCTGGTCGCGCCCCATTTGCGAAGCATCCGGGGCGATGAAGCCATCACCAGTTCCACCGCAATCGCCGTGTGCATTCGCAACGAAGATCCTGAGCGGCTGGCCCGTAACCTCGGCTGGATGCTTGAACGGCTGGCCGACACCGGGCAAGGTCGGTGGTTTCACCTGTACATGCTGAGTGACAGCAACCAACCCGAGATTCTGGCCGCCGAGCAGAGGCTGGCCGATTCACTGGCGGCGCGTTTCGAAGGGCGCGTGGCAGTGACCTGGCGTCAGCGTGTCGGAGGTCAAGGCTTCAAGGCTGGCAACCTGCGTGACTTCCTCGATCGCTGGGGCGATCGTCACGAATACATGATTGTGCTGGATGCTGACAGCGTGATGACGCCTGCCGCAATGATGCGGCTGGTGCGAATCATGCAGGCGAATTCGCGCATCGGCATTCTCCAGACACTGGTCACTGCGCTACCTTCCGACAGCGCGTTTGCTCGAGTGTTTCAGTTCGGCATGCGTTTGGGCATGCGGTCGTGGACGCTGGGCGCGGCGTGGTGGCAGGGCGATTGCGGACCCTACTGGGGGCATAACGCCATCATCCGGATCAAGCCCTTTGCAGAACACTGCAAGCTGCCGGTGCTGCCTGGGCGGCCGCCGCTTGGCGGTCACGTTCTGAGCCACGATCAGCTTGAAGCCGTGTTGATGCGACGCGCAGGCTATGAGGTCCGGGTGCTGCCCGATGAGGGCGGCAGCTGGGAAGAAAATCCTCCGCATCTGATTGAGTTCATTCGACGAGACCTGCGCTGGTGCCAGGGCAACATGCAGTACTTCCGCCTCATCGGAATGCCAGGTCTGCGCCCGGTGAGCCGCTGGCAGCTGTGGATTGCGATCGCGATGTACCTGAGTGGGCCGGGCTGGATGGGTTTCACGCTGTTTGGGCTGATTCGCCAGGGCCCTATGGACGCTGAGCTGGGCATGCTGATGCTGGTGCTCTCGCTTACGATGAACTTTGCGCCAAAGCTTGCGACCCTGGCAGATGTGCTGCTCAGGCGGCGTTTGCGCGAAGCCTTTGGCGGTGCGCCCGCGGTACTGGCAAGCGCACTAGCTGAAACAGTCTTCACGATGGTCATCGTGCCAATTTGCGCCCTGTCAGTGACCTTGTTTCTGCTTGGTCTACCGTTCGGTCGGCAAGTCGGGTGGACCGCGCAACAGCGCGACTCGGAGGGTGTGCCGATCGGGTTCGCACTGCGCCGCTTGTGGATTCATACCCTGGCAGGCATTGCGTTTGCGGTGTCGCTGTATCTGCTTGCGCCAGGGGCTCTGTGGATTGCGTTACCGTTTTACACGGGCCTGGGTGCCGCGATGCTGATCGCGATTGTCTCGGGGTCGCCCAGAGTGGGGGCGCTTGTACGCGATGCTGGGCTCTGCAGGCTGCCCGAGGAAGTGCGTAGCGCTGGCCCCGACTGCGCATCGGCACTACTCGGATTCAGCTCCGCGACTGCTGGCGCCCGATGAACCTGCGTCGATGCCTGGCGGCGTGGGCCGCAGCGGGTGGCCTGTGGCTGCCGTGGGTCGCCCCGGTAGCCATGCCGGTCGAATTTATTGATGCAAGCAAGCCGACCCGCTGCGCTGAAGAGGACAACATCTACGTCAAGGTGGAGGCAGCTGGCGTGCGCAGTTTCACGCTGTCCGCCGAGCATCCTCCGTACATCTCAGCAGTGGCCACTGACAGCACAGCGCCCGACTTCACCCATTGCGATATGAGCGGCGATCCCAAGCATTCGTTCACGCCGCGTGAACTCACGCTGTATGAGGATGCGTCGATTCGGCTGGTGGGTCATACCTTTTTCAATTTCTGGCGACCCGATGTGGTTGAGGTCCGGGTGGGTGACCGGGTCGAGCGGGGTCTGCATCTGTTGCAGCTGCTGCGCCGGGGCCCCACCCGCGATATCGAAATCCTGGTGGTTTATCCCGCTGATGGCTACTGGCGTGCCAAGCCGCTGCCGCCGCCTCAATTGCCCGATAGCGCTTACGGCAGCTCGTTCCTGTTTGGGCCGATCGAAGAGGATGGTCGCCCCCTGGTGGTCATCCGATCCCTATCGTTCGATCCCGCCAGGCTGCGGTTCACGCTCAACTTTGCGCGCGGCGGCACCGGCTGGCTTGAAGTGAGCGAAGCCTCACCCCAGCGAACCCGCGTCACCATGACTATGAGCGAAGCTTCTCGCGCCGGCGCGCCATTTGCCGCGCTGCGTTCGATGCTGGTCACGGTCGACAATGCCGATGCGTCAGTCGCGTCATGGCGGGATGCTTCGGGTACGCGGTCGGCGCCCATCATTGGTTTCGGTCGCGTGAAAGCCGAAGCGGCGCGATTTGGTCGCGATCTTCCCTCGCGCCACAACCTGAGCGCACCTGATCATTGGTTCGCCGACTTTCGCTCGGCGCCCGCGATCCGTTAATGAGGCGAGCGAGCCATGAACGCAGTCACTGAACGGATTCCGGTTGTGGAGGCCTTGCCGCCCGAACCTCCGCCGGTGGACAGCGCAGTCTGGCAGTCCCTGCTTGCGATGCGTCATCGTCAATCGGGCGCAACCGGGCATGTCTCGCAAACCATGTCCTTCGATCAACGGGGCGCTGAGCCTACAGGCGAGGACGCTGCGATCATTGCGATGTACCGACCGCTCTGCGCGGTCAGCGTCGATCAGGGTTTCGCGATCGCTCATCTGGCGCAAAGCCTGGACGGCCGAATCGCAACCCTGGGTGGCGTGTCGCGGTGGTTAAGCGGCGACCAGGACCTGCTGCACACGCACCGCATGCGCGCGCTATCGGACGCCGTGGTGGTCGGCGTGAGCACAGTGGCCTACGACAATCCGCAGCTCACGGTGCGTCGCTGCACCGGGCCGAATCCGGTGCGGGTCGTCATCGATCCCGAATTTAGGCTTGACGGGTCGCAGCGGGTATTCACCGACCCTGTCGCCCCCACGCTGCTGGTGGTGGCTGCCGACAGGACGCTGGGCCGACAATCGCTTGGTCACGCTCAGGTCATCGCTGTTGAGCGCACACCCTCTGGTGACCTCGATCCTCTGGCGATCCGACGCGTCCTCGCCGAGCGCGGGCTGCGCTGGCTCTTCATCGAGGGCGGCGGAACTACGGTGTCGCGCTTTCTCAAAGCGGGTGCGCTGGAGCGGCTTCAGCTCACCATTGCGCCGGTGATTCTTGGGTCGGGGCGCCCCGCAATCCAACTGCCTGCCATCGAAGATCTGCGGGAGTGTCTCAGGCCCGCTACCCGTCAGTTTCCATTGGGAGCCGACTGGATGGTGGAGTGCGTGTTCCGTGACTGAGGCGCTCCGGGTCGCGATTGAGAGTCGCGTGCGTTGTGACTGACTCCGCCCGCGCGTTCTGGGTCTGCGAACCGTTTCGCGGCGAGCTGCGCGATGAACCCCTGGCCCTGCCCGCAGCGGGGCAGGCCCAGGTCAGAGCACTCGTAAGCGGCGTCAGCCGCGGCACCGAGACATTGGTGTTTTCCGGCGCGGTTCCCGTCAGCCAAACTGCCTTGATGCGCTGCCCGCATCAGCAGGGCGAGTTTCCGGGCCCAGTAAAGTATGGCTATTCCTCGGTGGGAATCGTCGAGCAGGGACCCGAGCAGTGGATCGGTAAGCGCGTGTTCTGCCTGTATCCGCATCAGGATCGGTATGTGGTGCCTGTGGATGCACTGGTGCCCGTGCCGGAGGGTGTCCCTGCCGAACGTGCGGTACTTGCAGCCAACCTTGAAACGGCCATTAACGGATTGTGGGATGCCGCGCCGCGGATCGGTGATCGCGTGGCCGTGATCGGCGCTGGGGTCGTTGGCGCGCTGTGCGCCGCACTGCTCGCGCGGATGCCCGGCGTACAGGTTGAGTTAATCGATATCGACGCGCGGCGCGCTGAACTGGCCCGCGCGCTAGGTTGTCGTTATGCAAAGCCCGCAGAGGCTACGGCGGATGCCGACCTGGTGTTGCATGCGAGCGGACACGCGGACGGTCTTGCCACTGCGCTTCGTATCGCCGGCTTCGAGTCCACCGTTCTCGAGCTCAGCTGGTACGGCGAACGTAACGTGAGTGTGCCGCTTGGCGAGGCGTTTCACTCGCGTCGCCTGACGATTCGTTCGTCGCAGGTGGGGGCAGTGGCCACTGCACAGCGCGCACGCTGGACTTACCGTCGCAGGCTGGGACTGGCACTTGAACTGCTCAAAGATCCGATCTTTGACGCATGCCTGGGCGGCCGCAGCCGCTTCGAGGATTTGCCTGCCACCCTGACACGGCTCACGCGTTCGCCCGATGGCGAGTTGTGCCATCGCGTGATCTACGACTAACTACAACTCGCTCTTCTTCCTCTTTCCCCTTTAGCCCCTGGAGCTCCGCATGTACGCGCTTGCCGTTTCCGATCACATCATGATTGCCCACAGTTTTCGCGGCGAAGTCTTCGGGCCCGCGCAAAAGCTCCACGGCGCAACCTACGGCGTTGAAGTTGAATTTCGTCGAGCCGAGCTCGACGAGCATGGCCTGGTCTGCGACATCGGGCTTGCACTGCAGGTGCTGAAAGAAGTGCTGGCCGGATTCAATTATCACAACCTCGATGAGCTGCCCGATCTTGCCGGTCGCAACACCACCACTGAGTTCATGGCCGGCGAAATCTTTCGGCGGATGAAGGCGCGCGTTGCACAGGGCGCAGTGGGGCCCGGAACGGCGGGTGCACTGGAGTCAATGCGCGTGGTGTTGCGCGAGTCGCCGGTTGCCTGGGCCAGTTTCGAGGGCTCGCTGCGTTGACACGCCGCATTGTTCTGGCAATACCCGGTTCAATCTCGCAGCGAACCGGGGGCTATATTTTTGCGCGACGCGTGGTCGAATGCCTGCGTGCACAGGGCCGGACCGTGGATGTCGCCGAGCTGTCCGGGCGTTTCCCACTGGCTGACAATGTTGCGCGAGAGGCCGCAGGGGCGGCGCTCGCGCAGGCACCCGCTGATGCGGTCGTGGTGATTGACGGTTTGGCGTTGCCCGCATTCGATCAGTCACTGATTGAGGCGGTCAAACGTCAACCTGTACTCGGTTTTATTCATCATCCGCTCGCACTGGAAACCGGACTGTCGTTGGGCCAGGCCACCCGATTGGGCGGACTCGAAACAGCGCTGTGGTCGCGCCTCGATGGCCTGATTTGCGCAAGTCCAAACACCGCTCGGCTGGTACAGGCCTCGGGCATTTCGCCGCGGCGAATCGCGATCGCAGAGCCTGGGGTCGACAGGCCCTCATCGCTTGAGGCGGTGGATCGCCCGCCGCGGACGGGCCCGGTGCGCCTGCTCTGCGTTGCTACCGTGACCCCACGCAAGAATCACCGAATGCTGGTGGAGGCGCTGGCGCGGGTGCGGTCAACTGACTGGCAGCTTGACTGTATCGGTAGCCTGGAGCGCGATCGGGCGACTGCAGACTCGCTTCGAGCGGCAATCCATGAACTGGGGTTGTCCGCTCGGGTAACGTTACACGGCGAGCAGTCCGACAACAGGCTCGAGCAGGCGTGGCGAGAGGCTGATCTGTTCGTACTTACCTCCGACCACGAGGGCTATGGCATGGTGTTTACCGAGGCGCTTGCTCGTGCGGTACCGATCGTTGCAACCCGGGTCGGTGCGGTTCCCGAAACAATTCCCGCGGCTGCCTGTCAGCTGGTGGCGCCCGGCGATACCACTGCGCTCGCCTCGGTGCTTGAATCATTGATCACCTCGAACGATGCCAGGCAACGGCTTGCCGAGGGCGCTTGCGCCGCGCGCGCGGCGCTCGTGCCCTGGCCGCTCGCGGCCGAGCGATGGGGCAGAGCGGTCGATCAGCTGAGCGCGGAGCGATCCCGCTGAGCGGATTTGATGCAGGCTGGCTCGCGCAGCGCGAGCCCTTTGATCT
>CAZORB010000191.1:0-7014 GCA_964581825.1 uncultured Bordetella sp. | reverse complement strand
AGGCTGTCTTACGCTACGTCGCGTCCGCAACTAGAGGGAGCCGTCAAGCGGGTTGCCGATCTGATCCGGCGCGGCTGAGCTTTCTGTTCTGCCGCGCTAGGACCCGGCACCGCCGGCGCGCGGGAAGCTATCCGGGCTGCTGCGCAGTACCAGTGCGTCGCGGCCCTCAGCGACGTCTTTCAGCAGGTCGCGCGTACGCAGCACCCGCGCGCCATAGCCGCTGTCATGGGGTCTGCGGGCAGCGCCAACATACGCTTTCAGCGCAGCCTCGATGCTGCCTTCGCGCACCAGATGCCCGCGCAGCAGGTCTGCGCCCACTCGAATGTTCGCGTGAGGATCAAACGCTGCGTCTCTGCCACCGAAGGGCTCGAAGCGTTCCGCATGGAGATGCGTTCTGATCTGCATGAGGCCTTGCGCCCCGCTGCGATTCTGTGCCTGGGAATCAAACGAGGATTCCACCGATATGACGGCCAGCAGCAGCAGCGGATCGAGCTTCACTTCTTCGGCGATTCGATACGCTAACGCAACCACCGAGCTTGCATGGTCCGCCTCAACACGATGGCGTTCAACGATCGTGGCAACCAGCCGGCGCTGTGCCACGGCGCGTTCATCTGGCTGGCGCGACTCGGCAGCGACAGGCTGCTCTGGCGCGGGCAACGGCGTCTCCCTGACCGAGGCCTTGCGTAACCACTCGCCCTGCCCCGCGAGCTTTGGTGGCTCATCAGCGCCAGCCACGATACGCGTCGAGGAGGCGGCTGGGCGAACCGGATTGAGTAGCAACAGCGCCCAGAGAACACTCGTCGTCAAACATGCGGCGACGACGAGCGCAGTCGCGAAATCTTTCAACCCAACACGTTGGGATCTTGCTCCGACATTCATCGGCTTTCTCCAGCAAGAAGCCTCCGTTACCCTCGACCGAGTTCCGCAAAATGTATTGATGGCGGATGCACGATCGGTAATGAAAACGGGGAAGGACAGGCGATTGACCCGCGAACTTCGGACAGGTCGCGCCAGATGCCAGCGCGGCTAACGTGCCGCGCCAAGCGGAAGGAGGCGTTTGGTTTTAGGATTCGGCCGGATTCTAAGTGGATGCGTGCGGTCGGACAAATTGACCCGCCAAACGGACTGCTCCCAGGCGAATCCCCCACTGCGGGGTGGGAAACCGCCCATCCCCCCACGTATCTTCAGTTCGAACGAAAGCTGACGCATGAAATATTCCGACCTGCGGGACTTCATCTCCCAACTTGAACGCGCAGGCGAACTCCGCCGAATCGCCACCCCGGTCTCGCCGCAGCTGGAAATGACCGAGATTTCCGATCGGGTTCTTCGTGCGCAGGGGCCTGCGCTGCTGTTTGAACGGCCGCAGCAGGGTGCGCGGCGCTGGTCAACGCCTGTGTTGGCGAATCTGTTCGGCACCCCTCACCGGGTCGCACTCGGTATGGGCGAGTCATCTACCGAGGCGCTTCGCGAAGTCGGCAAGCTGCTGGCAGCCCTCAAGGAGCCTGAGCCACCGAAGGGCCTTCGTGATGCCTGGGAGAAGCTGCCGCTCCTAAGGCACGCGCTCACCATGAGTCCGCGCGAGGTGTCGACCGCGCAATGTCAGCAGCAGATATTCGAGGGGCACGAGGTCGATCTCGACCAGCTTCCCGTGCAGACCTGCTGGCCTGGAGATGCGGCACCCTTGATCACCTGGGGGCTGGTAGTGACTCGCGGCCCAGGAAAGCCGCGACAGAATCTGGGTATCTACCGACAGCAGGTGCTGTCGCGCAATCAGACCATCATGCGCTGGCTTGCCCATCGGGGCGGCGCACTGGATTTTCGTGATCACGCCGCGACTCACCCAGGCCAGCCTTTCCCAGTGGCAGTGGCGCTGGGCGCGGATCCCGCCACCATTCTGGGCGCAGTCACGCCGGTTCCGGACACCTTGTCCGAATATCAATTTGCGGGCCTGCTGCGTGGCGGTCGAACCGAAATCGTTAAGTGTATCGGCAGCGATTTGCGCGTCCCGGCCACCGCTGAGATCGTGCTCGAAGGCGCGCTGCGCCCCGACCCCGACGGCAGCCTCACGCGCGGGCACGCAGCACGGCTCGGCTGGCGCGGTGAGCCACCAGCGTCCGCGCTAAACGGCTGGGAAATGGCCCTCGAAGGACCCTTCGGCGACCACACGGGTTACTACAACGAGCAGGACTGGTTTCCGGTATTCACCATCGACCGGATCACGCAACGCAGAGACCCGATCTACCACAGCACCTACACGGGCAAACCGCCCGATGAGCCCGCGATTCTCGGCGTTGCGCTGAACGAGGTGTTCGTCCCTATTTTGTGTCGCCAGTTCACCGAGATCGTCGACTTCTACCTGCCGCCCGAAGGCTGCTCCTATCGCCTCGCCGTGGTGTCCATGCGGAAACAGTACCCCGGGCATGCCAAGCGCGTCATGTTTGGCATCTGGAGCTTTCTGCGCCAGTTCATGTACACCAAGATGATCATCGTGGTCGATGACGATGTGAACGTACGCGACTGGAAAGAAGTGATCTGGGCGCTCACCACACGTGTCGATCCCACACGAGACACGACACTGGTCGACAGCACGCCGATCGACTACCTGGACTTCGCCTCGCCCGTGTCGGGCCTCGGATCGAAAATGGGCATCGATGCAACCAACAAGTGGCCAGGAGAAACGAATCGCGAGTGGGGCCGGCCGATTTCCATGCAGGCAGATGTGCGTGCCCGAGTGGATGCGATTTGGCGCGAGCTAGGCCTCTGAGCGGGGCCCCAATCGGTTACCGATCAGCCGTTGTCGTACACCCAGCGCAGGAACGTATCCTGGGCGGGCTGAGCCCCCAGGATCTTTTCAGCGTTGATGATCATGACCACCGCATAGCGGCGCCCTGACGCCGCATCCACGTAGCCAGCGATTGATTTCACGTCGCGCAGGCTGCCCGTCTTGATCCAGGCGCGCCCTGCGACCGGGTGGCGCTGTAATCGCGCACGCATGGTCCCGTCAATGCCGACTTGCGGCAGGGTGACCCGGAATAAATCGCCATGTGTGCCTGCCGCCGCATGAACCAGCAGTCGCCCCAGGTTTACAGCGCTGATCCGCTCTTCTCGCGAGAGCCCAGAACCATTGTCGATCACCAGTTCTGGAAACCGCAGCCCCCGGCTGTCCAGCCATTGCCCCACCATCTCTCGCATTCGCTCAGGTGAACCCGGCTGAGCAGGGGTGGCAGCGGCCGCCAACAGCACCTGACGCGTCATGACGTTATTGCTGAACTTATTGATGTCATGTGCGACTTCGGAGAGCGCACGGGGCGATACCCACTGCTGCCAAGTTGGGAGGCGCGCCGAAGCGCCTGCCTCGATGCGGGTCTTGCCGCGCAGCGATCCCCCTGCCGCCTGCCAGGCCGCCTTGAAAAAACCGTGAATGAACTCGCGGTGCGATAAAACCGCTGCGTAAATGCCCTGTTCGCCGCACGACGGAAAATATTTTCCGCCCACGCGAATCGTTGCAGTCGACCCGCCCCCAGCGGTTGTCGTAACACCGCCGTCTCGAACCCAGAGTGCGAGCGAACCAGGCTGACACGCCCCGGTCTGCACAACGAGCTCATTGACCAATCGCACATCGGCTAGCGGAGGATCCAGCGCAACCACTGCCTTGTCGCCTGCCGGCCTGACAACGATCCGTACCGACTTGAAGTTCATGAGCGCTGCATGCGGCCCGACGTTGTAGGGCTGCGAGGCGTCGCCATCGAGCGGTACGCCGGGCTCAGCCCGCAGATCAAACAGCGCATCGTCGATCACCAGATCACCACGGATGTCGCGTAAGCCCGCAGCCCGCATCCGGCGAATGAATTCGGTCAGATCCTCGACGACCAGCTTGGGATCGCCACTGCCACGCAGGATGAGATTACCTTCGAGCACGCCCTGTGTAAGCGGTCCATCCAGATGCGCGGACGTCACCCAGCGATGATCTGGTCCAAGCGTAGTCAGCGCCACATAGGTGCTCAGAAGCTTCATGGTTGAAGCGGGATTCAGCGCTCGCGCGGCGTTCCACTCAATGAGCGGCGCGCCACCTGTCACCGGCAATGCGATCAGGCCCACCTGAGCGGGCGCGACACCCGTCGCGGCGATCCAGCTGCCGACCGGGGCCGGCGGCTCAGCAAGCGCTCGGGCGGGCCAGCTTCCCGCCAGCACGCACCCCGCGACAAGCACGGTGGCCAGCAGGCGCGCAGCAGTCAACTTCTTCCAAAGCATCCGATTAGTCTCGATTTTCAACGTTCAACGCCGGCCGGCTGCGATGGTACCCGAAGGTTTTCCTGGGCTCTCGGATCGGGTCAACTTGACCCCCCCTGCCTCACTGCCTAACATCCTGGCATGGAACAAGACGTGCAACTTCTCAGCGAGCAAATCGATCGATTGCTTGCCAATATGCGCCGCCTGGTTGACGAAAACGCGCGCCTGAAAGCGGCTCTTTCTGACAGTCAGGCAAGTAACGCTGATCTTCGCGAACGTATGGCGGACGCCCGTTCGCGGGTTGAGTTTGCGCTGTCCCGACTCCCCGCTGACATTCCGGACGCCTCCTGAAACCGCCAGGCCGGACACCTCGCCGCGACGGCTGAACCCTTTATTTCACCGAGCCCCAGATGGAACAGATCGACGTCAGGATCCTGGATCGAGAATACCGGCTGTCGGTCACCCCGGAAGATAAAGACCGGCTGATTCGTGCCGCGCAGATGGTCGATACCAAAATGCGGGCCATCCGCGACTCGGGCCGCGTATCGAGTACCGATCGGATCGCGGTGCTGGCGGCATTGCAGTTCGCCCATCAGATCCTGGGTAACGGCAATGACGCGCAGGCCGAGCAGACGGCCGAAGTGGGCCGCCGCCTGCGCAAAATCAATGACACGCTCGAGACCGAGCTGCGCAAACAGGAAAACCTGTTCTGACAGTCGGGTGCGACGGCCTGGCGCGATACAATCTGAATGCCCTGCGGTGTTCGATTAGGCCAACCATTCCTTGAACCAATAATGTGACTCAGGCCACGGCGATTCGCGTGCCGCTGTTGTGATCGTCCCTCGTCGGATGAACCTGATGCGGTACCTGCTGTGGCCGACCTGAACTTCACGGTTCAGGATGCTGGTCTGCCGGCACAGGCGGGGCACCTTTCGCAGCCAATCGTTGTCTCAGGAAGCCATCCATGAACGAGGTTGCACCCACCGGCGTACTGCGAATCGGGATCAACCTCGGTAACCCGGTCATCGCGCAGCGCGCCCCTGCAGGCGAAGAGCCACTTGGCGTCGGCGCGGCATTGGGTCGAGCCTTTGCAAAGCAGCTCGGGCTTCGCTACCAGTTTCGAACCTGGGAAACCGCTGGAAAAATGGCTGATGCCGCGCAACGCGACGAGTGGGACATCGCGTTTCTCGCAGTCGACCCAGCCCGTGCCTCCGACATCGACTTCACCGCGCCCTACGTTCATATCGAGGGAACCTGCATGGTGAGGCAGGATTCGCGGGCTATGTCACTGGCTGATCTCGATCAGCCCGGTAATCGGATCGTGGTTGCCCTCAAATCCGCGTATGACCTATTTCTGAGTCGCGAAGTACGGCAGGCCACCCTCATTCGCGAACCCGATTCCGATGCAGCCGTCGACGCTTTCCTGTCGCACCAGCTGGAGGCAGTCGCGGGTATCCGCCAGCCGCTGGAGGCCACAGCGCGCGCCGAACCCGCGCTACGTGTCCTGGCGCAAAGCTTCATGACGATTCGGCAGGCAGCGGGCGTTCCGAAAGGCCGCACGAGGGCGCACCGACTGCTCGCCCAATTCATCGAGGACAGCAAGCGCGATGGGCTGGTGGCCCGCGCGCTGGTCGATAGCGGGGTCGGGCCAGTGACGATCGCACCGCCCGCCACGGACCCCGACCTGAGTCGCTAGGTCGATCACCGCCACCGGATCGCCTAAACGTGGCCGCTCCACCCAACTTCTGGCTGATGAAGTCCGAGCCAGATGAATGCTCCATCGACGATGCGCTCGCAGCGCCGCACGGCACGGTGCCCTGGGTGGGCGTACGCAACTACCAGGCGCGCAACTTTATGCGCGACACGATGCGGATCGGAGATGGCGTGCTGTTCTATCACTCGGGCTGCGCTGAGCCTGGCATCGCCGGGCTCGCAGAGGTGGCGTCCAGCCCCTACCCGGACCCCACCCAGTTCGACCCTGGGTCGCCTTACTTCGACCCCGCCAGCCGTACCGACCAGCCTCGATGGATTCTGGTTGACGTCAAGGCAATCCGCCGCACACCCCTGCTATCGCTTGCCGCGATGCGCGCCCGCGACGAGTTATCAGACATGCAGGTGTTACGCCGGGGTAACCGGCTATCGATTACGCCGGTGTCGCCGGATCAGTGGCAGGCGGTCCTGAGGCTGCTGGCTTCGAACTGAGTCCGCGGGGTAGGGGAAAGGTTACTTTCTCCTCGACACCTGGCAGCGTGCTCACGCGCGCCGCACCTAGCTCACGCAGCCGTGCGACGACCTCGGACACCAATACCTCGGGCGCTGAGGCCCCAGCGGTCACGCCGATTCGGTGCCGACCCACCAACCAGGAGGGATCCAGCTGCGCCGCTGAGCCGATCAGCCGTGCCTCACAGCCCATTTTCTCAGCCACTTCGCGCAGCCGGTTGCTGTTGGAGCTGCTTTTTGACCCGATGACCAGCACCAGGTCGCACTGTGGGGCCATGAACTTGACTGCATCCTGGCGATTCTGCGTCGCGTAGCAGATGTCCTGTTTCTTGGGCTCAGCGATAAGCGGAAACTTCTGACGAAGCGCATCGATCACCGCCTGGCAGTCATCGACCGATAGCGTGGTTTGCGTCACGTAAGCAAGCCGGGTGGGGTCGGCCACCTGCAGCCGCACAACGTCGTCGACGGTTTCGACCAGATGGATCCCATCGTCGATCTGGCCCATCGTACCTTCCACTTCGGGATGGCCGGCGTGGCCGATCATGATCAGCTCGCGTCCGTCCT
>CAZORB010000190.1:0-7027 GCA_964581825.1 uncultured Bordetella sp. | reverse complement strand
GGACCCTGGGGCTGCAGTTGTCGATGCCGCTGGGGGAAAACCGGCAGGCGAAGGCCGATGTCCAGGCCGCGAAGCTGCGTAGGGAGGATGCTCTGCTGCAGTTAAAGGCGCTTGAAGTGGCAATTGCCAATGACATTGATACCGGCATCGGCATGCTGGCAAGCGCCAACGAACGCTGGTCGCTCTGGAAAGACGTCGCCGAGCGCGAGCAGCGTCAGCTCGAACTTGAGCGCACCCGGCTTTCCGCGGGCCGCAGCGATATGCGTGAAATCCTGTTACGCGAAGAGCGCGCCATCAATGCGCGGCTTGCAGTCGTCGAGCAGCAGGTGGCCTGGAGCAAGGCCGACGTACTGCTCGAGGCAGCGCAGGGACAACTGCTTGATCGCTGGCGCTGATGGCGTGGCTGATGCAGTACCAGAAGCACTTCGCCGGGGCGCGTCGCGTGGCAGCGATCGCCCTGCCGCTCGCAGTCCTTGCCGCCCCGACCTCGGGTTGGGCCTCTGACGCCTCACCCGCCGCATCGCCCGCGCTGAATGTGCCCGCCGCTGGCGCGCAACGCGGGCCGGTGCAGTCGCTTCCCGCGTCTGGTCGCGCCGACCTGCCCAGGATCCCCGAGCCCGCAGCCCCATCGTTCGCGGTTCCCACAGCACCCTCTTCCGCACCGTCTGCAACAGTCTCTGGCGGTGGGCCGACTTCGGGTTCGGCTGTGCCTGCAGGCGCCAGTGCTGCGAGGCCTGCGGCCGCATCGGGCGCCGTGACGCCTGCCGCGGGCATCACGCAGGCTATCCATGATCTGAAGCTCAGTGTGACCGCCGCCGGCCGCATCGAGGCACTGTTCGTGAAGGAAGGCGATCGGGTGCGCAAAGGCGATCTCCTCCTTCACATGGATCGAACGCTCGAGGCGCTAGAGGTCCGACGCCGTGAGGTCATGCTGGAGGACAACGCCCGGCTTGAAGAGCTGCGCGCGAAAGAGCTCACACTGACCGAACAGGTGCGGGCTGCCAGATCGCTGCTTGCCACAGGCGGGGTGTCGCGCAAGCAGGTGGAAGATGAAGAGCTTGCGCTTGGCACGATCATCGCCGAGCGAAAGTCGATTGAATTTGCCAAGCGGCGCGAGCGCGTTGAACTTGATCTGGCGCGCGAGGCCTACGAGCGGCGGCACCTGCGCTCCCCGATCGACGGCGTGGTCACGCGGGTCGTGTCGCGTATCGGTGAAAGCGTGGCACCCCACGAGCCGGTCATGGTGGTCGTTGATGTGCGCACGGCGCGCTTCAGCGGAACCGTTCCGATCGCGGACGCCGCCCGGGTTCGCGCCGGCAGTTCAGTCATGCTGCAACTCGGCTCCGATGCAGAGCCTTTAACCCGGCTTGCGCAGCTGGTGTTTGTATCGCCGGTCGCCGATCCCGCCAGTGGCCTGGTGGATGTGATCGCTGAATTCGACAATGCCGATGGATCGATTCGGCCCGGAACGGCGGGCCGCATTATTGCCACCGCAGTGTCCTCGTCGGGCGCGTCAGCGCCCGCCAACCGAGGCAGACGCTGATGCACGCAGAGCTGCTCGCCCGTCAAGGTGCCGATATCCGCCGGGGCTCAGCCAGGCTCGCCGAGCTCGCATCTTTTTCGGGGGATGCGCAGGCCTTCTGGCCTGCGTACCTTGAGGCGGTAGCGCTCGCGTTTGTTGCGCGTCGGGTGCTGCTTCTTGCCCGCGATGATGAGCGGGGATGGCAGCCGCAGGCGCAGTGGCCGCAGGGCGCGCCCGACCAGACCGGAGACGCACTTCGAATTCTTCGGCTCGCTGACGGCGCAGCCGATGAATCGCCCTATGTTGAAACAGCCCTGGGTGATACCGCACTGTCGCCGTCGTCGGCAGGAGCAGCGGCGCGACCCGGGAGCGCGCCCGCTATCTCGGCGCGGCTGGCGGCCGATACGGTGCAGGCCGGGCAGACCGCCGTGATCGTCATCCTGCCGCAGGCCCCGATCGCAGGGGCTTCTCCAGCGGATGCGGCAACGCTGATCGCGCTGGCCGATCTGGCGGTATCCATTCCCGCTCAATACGCGCGCGTTCGTGCACTCGTTACGCAATCCGCATCGCAGGCCGCCGCGCAATCTGGCTCGGCCCAGGCCACTGGTGCAGAGCGTCTGTACGACGTGCTGCAGCTGTCGATTCGTCTTGGCGCTGAAAGCCGCTTCATGCGCGCCGCGCTCACGCTTGCCAACGAGCTTGCCGTGCGCTTTCAGTGCGACAGGGTATCGCTTGGCTGGGTTCGAAGCCGTTATGTGCGGCTGACAGCGGTCAGTCATGTCGAAAAGTTCGATCGCCGCGCCAACGCCTCGCGCGAGCTCGAGTCTGCCATGGAAGAGGCGCTCGACCAGAACATCGAACTTGCCTGGCCGACTGCGCCCGATGCCCGGATCGTCGGCCGGGCGCATGAAACCTATGCGCGAACGCAGGGCTCAGGGCACCTGTTATCGGTCCCGCTGCGAGTCGACAATGTCGCGGTTGCGGTGCTGACGCTCGAGCGCCGCGCTCGCGCGTTCGAGCCCGGCGAAACCTGGGAGCTGCGCCTCATTGGCGAATCCAGCGCGCGGCAGCTCGTGGTGCTTCATGACACCGATCGCTGGATTGGCGCTCGGGCGCTTGCGCGGCTCGTTGCATGGCGCGACCTGCTGCTTGGGCCAAGCTATACCGCCTGGAAACTGGTGGGGGTTGGCACCGCGGTGTTGATGACGCTGCTGGCCGTGCTTCCCTGGCCCTATCGAATCAGCACCCCGGTTTCGCTTCGCAGCAAAGACATCCTGTTCATTCCTGCACCGTTTGACGGCTATCTGCGCAATGCCTACATCGAAGTGGGCGATACGGTGCGAACCGGCGCGCTGCTGGTCGAGCTCGATACGCGCGAACTCATCCTCGAAGAAGCGATGGCCGCGGCCGATGCAGTTCGCTATGGGCGTGAGGCCGAGAAAGCCCAGGCCGCGCGGCAGCTTGCCGATATGCAGATTGCGCTGGCGCGCCAGCAGCAGGCTGCATCCAAGCTAGAGCTCACGCGTCATCAGCTTGCGCACGCGCAGCTCCGTGCGCCCTTCACCGGTGTGGTGGTCGAAGGCGAACTGAAGAAAAACCTGGGCGCGCCCGTTCGGAAAGGCGATCTGCTGGTCAAGCTCGCTCACACAGGTGACACCTACGTTGAGCTTGAAGTGGATCAGGCCGATGTCCACGAAATTTCAATCGGCATGCGTGGCCAATTCTCGTTTGTGGGCCGCCCCGATCTTCGCTATCCCCTGGTAGTTGAACGAATCGATCCTGCTTCCACGATGCGCGAGGGGCGCAATGTGTATCTGGCCCGCGCCCGCATCGAGGCCGAGTTTCAACCGTGGTGGCGACCTGGCATGGGCGGCAGTGCTCGGCTTGAAGCGGGCGAGCGCAGCATCATCTGGTTGCTTACGTATCGCACCATTCGCTATCTGAGACAGGTTTTCTGGATTTGAGCGCTGCATCATGAGTTTTGACGATCCAGCTTCTCGAACGTTTAGCGACTCCTGGCACCGTGTTGCCAAGGTGCGGGTGGAGCTACGCTCAAGCGTTCGGGCCCACCGGCAAACCTTCCGCGGCGATACCTGGGTGATGCTGCGCGACACCCTGTCATCAGACTGGTTTCGGGTCAGCGGCGAGGCCTGGGCGTTTGTCAGTCGCCTGTCGCTCGAGCGCACCATTGAAGAGGCGTGGATGCTCACGCTCGAAGCCGACCCCGACACGGCGCTCACCCAGGAAGAGGTCGTACAGCTGCTGGGCCAGCTCAATCTGTCGAACCTGCTGAACTTCGATCGCTCCAGCGCGGGTGCGAGCCTTTTTGAGCGCTATCGCAAGCGGCGCCGCCAGGAAACCAAGGCGCTGCTCATGGGGTTTCTTGCGATCAAGATTCCGTTGATCGACCCCGACCGCATGCTGCAGGCGGCCATGCCGCTGATTCGGTTTCTGTTTGGCCCCATCGGTGCGGTGCTCTATCTGGCGTTGCTTGCATTGGCTGGCAAGGCGGTAATCGATTCCGCCGACATGCTGTTTAGCCAGAGTGCGGGCCTGCTTGCGCCGGGTAACCTGCCCCTGCTTTATGTGGGCTTCATCATTGCCAAGGTCGTCCACGAGTTCGGCCACGCGGCGGTGTGCAAGCGCTATGGCGGCGAGGTTCACAAGATGGGCGTGATGCTGCTCATCTTCGCGCCCATGCCTTATGTCGATGCCACCTCGAGCTGGGGCTTTCGAAGTCGCGCCGAGCGGCTGCTGACGGGCGCTGCCGGCGTGATCGCCGAGCTGGGTGTGGCCGCTGTGGCGGCGCTGCTGTGGGCCAATACCGCGCCGGGGGCGGTCAATGCCATTGCTTACAACGTCATTTTTGTAGCAAGCGTGTCCTCGCTGCTCTTTAACCTGAACCCGCTGCTCCGATTCGACGGCTATCACATGCTGGTCGATTTTCTGGATGTACCGAATCTGTTCCAGCGCTCGCGCGAGCAGCTGCGCTATCTGGGTGAGCGGTTCCTGCTGCTATTGCCAAATGCCAAGCCTGCGGCGCGCACGCTCACAGAAGCCTGGCTGCTGCCCATTTATGGCGTGACCAGCATCGTCTACTGGCTGATGCTGATGGCCACCATCGTGTTTTTCATCGCAGGCGAATACCTCGATCTGGGGGTGGCGCTCGCCTGGATACTGGGTTTTACCGTGGTGGTGGTGCCGCTCTGGAAGTTTCTTAAATTCCTCACCACCAGTCCGCGCCTCAACCACTATCGGGCGCGCACCGTTGCGCTTGCACTGGCGGTGGCAGCTGTCGTCATCGTTCCCCTATTGCTAGTGCCGATGCCCGATCGGATCCGTGCTTCGGGTGTGTTGGAGGCCAGCGCCTATCGGCAGCTCAATTCAGAGTCGCCAGGCTTTCTGGTCGAACTGATGGCGCTGCCCGGTGCCAGCGTTCGTCAGGGTGAGCCGCTGATGCGGCTGGAAAGCCCCGATCTGCTGTTTGATCTGCGCGCAGCGCTCCTGCAACGTGAGCAGCTGCTTGCGCAGGAGCTGCGCGCCACGTCGCTGTCGGTGGCCGACCTGATGCCGTTGCGTCATCAGCGCGAGGCGGTTGAATCGGTTATCGCTGAGCTTGAGCGACAGCGCGCCGCGCTGCTGGTGACCGCGCCAATCGACGGCATCTGGAGCGCGCCCGACCTTGATACCGGGCTGGGTCGCTGGGTGGCGCGGGGCTCGCCCCTGGGCGCGATCGTCGACCCCAATGGCTGGCGCTTTGTCGCGGTGCTGCCGCAGGTGGCCACCCACCTGTTCGATAACCGGGTGCATCAGGTTGAGTTGCGGCTTCGTGGCCAGGAGCATCTCAACATCGTGGCGCCCGAGGCCAAGATCGTTCCGTTTGAAACCGGCACGCTGCCCTCGCGGGCGCTCGGCTTTGCAGGCGGCGGCGATATTGCGGTGAGCGCATCCGATCAAAACGGGCTCACTGCCGCCGAACCGTTCTTTCGCATTCAGGCGCTGCTGCCGCTTGAAGCGCTGGGTGGTGGGCTGGGCTTGGCGCATGGCCGGCTCGGTACCATCCGCCTCACGCTCGATGACGCGCCGCTGCTGTTGCAGTGGGAGCGCGGCGTTCGACAATTCCTGCAGCGCAGGTTCCGGGTCTAACCGATGGATGCCGCCGCCGCACTATCGCCCCGCACTGGCGTTCCGGCCGGCTTCGTGCCGCCGCCGCTGCCGCTTGCGTCCAAGCTGCCCGAGGGCGCAGACGCGTTTGCGCATGCCACACATGGCTGGGTCAGGCGCCGCGGTCACCATGCGGTCAAGCTCAAGCGAACCTCAGAGCGCGTGGCGCAGGCCGGTGCGCAATTTGCGGTGCTTGATGATGCCGCCTTTGCCGACCAGCTGATTGTGCTTCGCGAAGCGGTACGACGTGACCCCATCGAGGCCGGCGGCAGGCTGGTGGAGGCGCTGGCGTCAATCGGCGAGGCGTCCTATCGAGCGCTCGGCATGCGGCCGTATCCGGTGCAGTTCATGGGCGCGCTTGCGCTTCATTACGGCTGGCTTGCAGAAATGGCCACCGGAGAGGGCAAAACGCTCACGGCATCGCTTGGCGCGGTGCTGGCTGCCTGGAGTGGCGAGCCCTGCCACCTGGTTACCTCGAACGACTACCTGGCCGCGCGTGATGCAGAAGAAATGTCGCCGCTCTACCAGCGATGCGGGGTGTCTGTGGCTGCGGTGGTGTCCACCGATAAGCCCGAGGAGCGGGTCGTGAGCTACGGCGCTGATGTCGTCTATCTCACGGCCAAAGAAATGCTCGCCGACTTTCTTCGCGACCAGCTTGCCGCGCGCGCCGGACACGATCCGCAGCGGCTTGCGCTCAGGCGCTGGCTTGGCACGGTGCCCCCCGACACACAGGCCCCGCAGATCCAGGTGCGCGGCCTGCATTCGGTGATCGTTGACGAGGCCGACAATGTGCTGATTGATGAGGCCGTCACGCCGCTCATTCTGTCCGCACCGCGAAGCGATCTGGGCCTTGCGGATGCGGCGAGGCTGGTGGCGACCATCGCCGATCAGATGGTTGAGGGTCGGGACTACGAGCTTCTGAGCCGGCAGCGCACCGTCTTGTTGCGCGAGGGCGCACGCACCGCGCTGACCGCGCGCGCGTCGGAGCTCGGCGTTGTCTGGCGCGCGGAACCGCGTCGCGAAGAGCTGCTGCGCCAGGCGCTCACGGTGCGGCACTTCATCCTGCGCGGACATCAGTATCTGGTCGATGACGGTAAGGTGGTGCTGCTCGATGAATTCACTGGGCGAATGACGCCAGGTCGAACGCTCACCGCTGGCCTGCATCAGGCGATCGAGGCGCGCGAAGGGGTCGATGTGACTGATCCCAATGAATCGCTCGGTCAGATGAGCTTTCAGTCATTTTTCAGACGCATGCCCCGGCTTGCCGGTACCACCGGAACCGGACGCGAAGCCGCCGCTGAGTTCTGGCGCATCTATAAGCTGGGCGTGGTGCCCATTCCC
>CAZORB010000189.1:5772-7178 GCA_964581825.1 uncultured Bordetella sp. | reverse complement strand
GGTCAAGCCCGAACAGGTCGCGCGGATCCGGGTCGCCATGAACACCATCGAAACGCTATACCCCAGCCCAGCTTTCCCACGCTTCGCCGATTGGCAGAAGCCAGTCGCTGGCGAAACCACTCATTACTTCGCGGCCTACACGGCGGTTCATGGTGCGTATCCCGTGGCTGGGGGGCTCCCCCCTGTTGGGGCTGCAGCCAAAGGTGTTGATCCAGCCGCCGCAGCATTCATGTCGCGCGTTGAGTTGGTTCCCGAGCCACTTCGACCGATGTTCTCGCCCTCAATCAGCATCGAAATGCAGGACGGTACGGTATTTCAAGGTGACTACCCCTACGAGCGCATGGTGTGGAATTTCGACCAGCTGGTGGTCCGCCTTCAAGACTGCCTGTCTGGAATTCACGGCGGAAGCACCGCATTCCAGGAGCTCGTATCAGCCGTCCGTGCGATCGAGCAAGAACCGTTCGCGGCGAACATCTTTTCAAAGTTATCCGCGCTTCGCTTCAATGCATCAACCCATCACTGAGATATCGACCACCATGACACGTCGCGCAACACTAATCGGCCTACTGGCAACCGTTGGTGCTCTCATGGCTGCCCCGCTCATGGCGCAGCCCTACCCCAACAAGCCCGTCAAAATCATTGTGCCCTACGCCGCAGGCGGTACTGGCGACATTCTGGCCCGCCTTATCGCACAGGAAATCACTCGTACCAGCAGCCAAAGTTTCGTTGTCGAGAATCGCACTGGCGCTGGCGGCCTGATCGGCTATGGCGCTGCCGCTAAGTCGGTTGGCGACGGCTACACGCTGATCGCAATGGATTCAACCCTGACGATGTACCCGGGGCTCCACGGCGAGAAACTCGATTGGAACGTGGAAACCGATCTGGTTCCGATCAGCATGTACGCGCGATCGCCGTTCGCACTCATTACGAACCCGGTGCGCCAATACACCACGGCAGGCGATCTGATCCGCGCTGCGCGCGAGCGGCCCGACTCAGTCACTTTTGGTACACCAGGAACTGCGACGCTGCACCACGTATTCACGTCGCTCCTGCTCGCCACCACAAACGTAAAAATGACGCACGTTCCTTACCGCGGCGCAAGCGAAGCGCTCACCGGAGTGCTCAGCAACAGTGTCGACTGGACTTTCGTTGCACTACCCACCATCACGGGCCAGCTGGGTAACGACCGCATGCGGGTTCTCGCCGTGACCTCCGACACGCGCTCGGCGCTGCTGCCCCAGATTCCGACCCTCAAAGAGTCGGGCATTCCTATGACAGTTGCAAACTGGTTTGGTCTGGGTGCGCCCAAAGGCGTGTCAGCCGAGACAGTTGACTGGCTTGCCCGGAAAGTTAACGATGCGGTTCGCGCGCCCGAGGTGAACAGCCGAATCCGTGCGATGGGAGCA
>CAZORB010000189.1:0-5762 GCA_964581825.1 uncultured Bordetella sp. | reverse complement strand
AGCCTGTCGGTAATTCACCGGTAGAGTTTTCTGGAAACGTACAGGCCGACCTCAAACTCTGGACGAAAGTGATTCGGGATGCTGGAATAAAGCAGTAGCATGCGCCGATCGATTCACCGAACCTCTTAAGGACTCTTGAAGCATGGAACTGACCGCGGAACAGATTGCCCGCTTTCACGAAACTGGTTATCTCACGTTTCCATCGCTCTTTTCTCGTGAAGAGATTGCGCCGATCCAGCAGGCGGCCGTGCGAAGCGTGCAAAGCGGGGGACCCAACGTCACGCCAGAGTTCAACACCGACAGCGTACGAATGGTTCACGGCGCCCACGAACAGGAACCCGCCATCAACAAGCTCTGTCGGCATCCGCGGGTCATTCGGCCAGCCGAGCAGTTGGTGGACTCGGGCGTTTACATTCATCAGTCGCGGCTGAACTACAACGCGGGCCTGGGCAGCGGCGGCTTCGACTGGCATCAGGACTACGCAACCTGGCGCAAGGTTGATGGCTTACCCGAGCCTCGCGCGCTCATGATCACCGTGTTTCTCGACGACGTCACGGCCGCTCAGGGGCCCTTATTGTTTATTCCTGGCTCGCATCGCGACGGCGTCATCGACGACTTTGAACCTGTTCGCGACGCTACGGGCAACGTGCTGATGCGTCTCGCCGAGCGCCGCCTGATCGAGCTCGTAGAGCGCGGGGGCGGCGTTGAAGCGGGCGTTGGCCCCGCAGGTACGGTTATTTTCATGCACTGCAATCTGGTGCATGGTTCAACGCCAAACATCACACCTTTGCGGCGCGCGCTGTTCTACATCAACGTGAACTCTGTGGAAAACCGGCAAACGGCATTTACCCGGGCTGAGTTTCACGCGGGCACCGACTTCAGCGCGATTGTTCCAGTGGAAGATGACGCGCTGGTTCAGTGACGGGTCGTATCCCTCAAATCGCACCGTGTTGGGGGCGCGACAGAGATAGTCACGTGGTTACCGGCGCAGGTCGACTGAGTTGGCAGTGAGCACCGTACACAGTCAACACACCCGGGTCCCATCGAAACAGTCACCCAAGCATGCAAATCCTGCTCATCAATCCGAATACATCCACCTTCGTAACTGACCGACTGACGGCGGCCGCTTCACGCGTTTTAGAGGGCATTGCCACGGTCACTGGAGTGACGTCTATCGATAGCCCAGCCATCGTTGCTGATCGCGAAGGTAACCTCAAAGCCGCCGGCTCTACCGTTAACCTTGGCCTATTGCACGCCTCCGCCTTTGATGCCGTCATTGTCGGGATCTCTACTGATGCCGGCCTAACCACACTACGACGGGCGCTCAAGCAGCCTGTGGTCGGAATGCTGGAATCAAGCAGTGATCACCGCGTGTCAGCGGGGAAGCCGCGTTGGCTTCACGACCCTGGGGCCGCAGATGCTTCCCCTATACCAGGAGCAGGTAGCGCAATACGGCCTCACCTGGTTCAGCATGCCAGAGTTGGTAGCCGAAAATTTTGTAGGTATCGCAGCGCCTGCCGGACTGCCCGTGACAATTGCAAAGCGAATCGCGGTTGTACTCTGCGGCCGCGAGGGCCAGGGCAGCCTTCAGCGGAAATTACTGACAATTGACGACTTGTTGTCCTGCTGCTTCTTCAGACTGTTCGTCATGGTGTCGAAAGCTTCCGACCGTTTATTGTTGATAGATTGAAGCCTGACCATATCCATCTGCGAACTGCTTGACATCGAGTCGATCTGCGACTTGACCATGGTAGACATCACCTCGATGTCCTTGTATCGGAAATCGGTCTTGGACCACAAGGGGCCGCTCAGCTTGGCGCCATAAGTCGGGTCTAGCCCGGCCTCCTGCCAGGCTTTAGCGGCAGCACGCATCTCCTTCAGTGGCTCCTTCTCGATTTCCTTGCCGTCAGCTGTTTTCCCGTCGATCAGCTTTCCAGTGATGCCGGAAATGTCGGTGAACTTGGCATCGCCCTCGGTTTTGTCGAACATTCCCTTGACCTTGAGAAGCACCGACTGAATGTCATTGAGCTTTCTCATTTGCTCATTGCGCGATCGGATGGTGTTGATCTGATCGGTCAGCTGCGACTCGCAAAGTCGCACGCGGTCGATCTGGACCATTATCAGAGCATCGTCGACAGAAAGCTCGCCCGTGCCTGAGCCGACTGTATTGGCCGTGACGGCGGGTGGGATCGACGAAATCGAGCTCATGTGTTCTCCAAAACCTGCGAAAGGTTAGCGCTTTCAGGTCGGGGAATCTGCCAACATGAAGCAACGATGTCAAGGTATCCGACAGTCGCCTCGCAACGCGCGGGACGCTCAGCCAAATCTGGAAATCAACATCAGGGCATTGCCCCGGTCGATTGCCGCGCGTTGTGAATCGCTCATCGGATAGCGATCAAGCAGGTTGGTGAAGTGCAGGGAGCGGTTGTGAGTAGCGTGCGGCCAATCGCTGCCAAAGCAGACCGGGCGCAGCGAGGGGGGCTGGGGCCTCAGCACGTTGCGGGCTTACGAATGTCTACGAAAGTAATTGAAGGGATCGTCACATTGACACCGGATACCCTCGCGCAACTAATTTTCGAGTGCTCTTTACCCAGTCACACCGGCGACGTCGGAACGCATAGGACTGAGTATTGATGTGCCTCTAATCGCAGTTGACCTCGGAGTGTGTCGTGATGCAGCGCCCTTCATTAAATTTCGTTTTTCGAGTGATTTGGAACAACTCCCTGAACTGCTTCGTTGCGGTATCGGAAACCACGCGCTCACAATCAAAAAGCAAACGTTCAGCGGTCACGGGCTTCATCGCGTCATCCTCCCTGGCGGTGGCAGCTGCGGCGCACGCGCAGGCGCCACCTACCCCGGTGAACCTAGACGAGTATTTCAAGACGTCAACCATCATTTCCGGCGCAGGAAACACTGGGTACATGTTAGGAATGGAGGCGGGTTTGCTGAGCGCCGACCGTAGCGAAGTTCCCGCTCAGGCGATCAACAGTCCCAACGGCGTCACGTTTACAGATTTCGTTACTCGCGGTGGCAACGGCAGTGGTGGCGGCGCCGGTCTTGGAGGCGTGTTTTTCGTCAACACAGGCGCAGCCGTAACACTTGGCAACGTGCAATTCACCGGTAACGTCGTGAAGGGCGGCGAAGGCGGTGGTAAACCTGATGTGAGGATCCAAAGCGCGAACATTGCGCTCGTTGAACGCGAGGCAACAGCAGCCCCCCTCACCTCATTCAATATTGCACCCACACTTAATGACGTTGCAGGGGGCGGCTTCTCAATCGACAAACTCAATTTGAGCGCCGCCAACACCCAAATCCGGGTTGGGCAGTTGGTGTCGATTGAAGGGGCAAGCGGGGTTGGCCGAATCAAGTCGATCACGGGCACAACGATCGAACTCGATGCGCCCTTAACCGTCTCATCAAGCGCAATCAAGTCGCTCAACCGAGGTACCAATACCCTACAGGTCACCAGCACCGCAACAGACGCAACGGTTTCCGGATCTGCACTAACCAGCCTTGGATCGCAAGGCTCTTTTGCGGTGGGGTCTACCGTACTCGGAACGGGGATTCAGACCGGCACGACGGTCAAAGAGATCGTTCGTGGATCGGATAACTCGATCAGTCAGATTGTGCTCAGCAAGCCGTTGACAAACACGTCTGCAACGCTGACGCCGGATTCCCTCCGATTCGTCAACGCGCCGAGCATTTCCAGCTCGCAGTTCGTGATCCCCAATGCGGGTGACCGAAAGACAATCCAGATTCAGGCTTCAGCCTTGGGTCTGTCCACGGGCATGACGCTTGGCGGCGACGGCGTTGATCCGAACACCAAGATCGTCTCAATTGCCGACGGTCCCTCCGGCTTGCAGACGGTTACGTTAAGTAACCCGCTCAAAACAAACGCGCTGGGATTCACCTCGAAGTCTGAAATTGGCCAAATCGGGTCCAACAAACTTCAACTCCCGACACCCGACTCCCGGATTCAAACTGGTGCGGCCATTACCGGCGACGGCATCCCATCAGGCACCACCATTCAGGCGTACGACGCTTCGACTGGCACCATCACCCTAAGCAATGCGCTCACTGCGGTTCCCAGTGCAATTGTGGCAGCGGGGGTGCGCACCCAAACCGGCAATCTCGTCACTCTAGCCTCTGTTAAAGGTTTAGAAGCGGGCATGCTTGTGAGCGGTGAAGGGATCGCAGCAGGAACCAGGATCGCGGCGGTATCCGCAGCCAACAACACCGTTGCCCTTAGCGCGGCGCCAACTGGTGCAGTGCTTGGATTTGTTGCCAGCTCACCGCTGACCGTCGGGGGATCACTGAATAACATTCAGATTCCCGCCAACGCTATCCGCGGCATCAATGGCAAGGGCGGCAACAACGGCAATTCCTTCCTGCCCTATATCACTGATGGCGAGGGGTTGGCTGGCTTCAGCGGACAGAACGCAGATCTCAACGGCAACTGGATTGTCGCCAGGTCCACTGGGGGTCGAGGGGGCGATGGTGGCCACGGCTCGACCGGCGTTCCGGTCAACTACGAGCTGATCAAGGAAGTCAAAGACACGACCATGGAATTTGTATCGCAGACTGCGGAAGCAGCGGCGGTACTGGTCAATCTGCCTTTCCCTGATGCTGCTGAAGGCGCCGCTCTGGTCCTCGCAACGGTCGAGGCTGGAATCGCCATGGGAAAGGCGATCGCCAATTCCGTCGAGTGGATCAAGGGCATGAATGAGGGCACACGTGCCCGTGGTGGAGACGGCGGCCAGGGCGGTAGCGGTGGCGCTGGTGCCGAATTCTTCGGAGGCGGTGCGGGCGGCTCGGGCGGTAACGGCGGGCCTGGCGGAATGTCCCACACTGAAGGCGGCTCTGGCGGCGCAGGCGGAAGCGGCGGCTCGGGCGGATTTGGAGCCGGTGGCGGCTCCGGCGGTGCTGCTGGTAAAGGCGGTTCAACCGGATTTGCGTTAGCCGGCGATCCGGGAGAGGGAGGTGGCGCCGGGTTCGGCGCAGGTAGCGGCTCGGCTGGCGACGGATCCGGGGGCGGCGGTGGCTCCGGCTACGGCGGCGCCATTTTCGTGCGCGGGGACGGCACCGCAGGTGGGGGCGTGTTGACCATTACAGGCAATGCCCTGTTCCGGAACAACTATGCACTGGCAGGTTCGAGCACCAACGGCGGCGAAGCGGGCGGCGCAGCTGGTACCGATCTCTTCATCATGAAGGGCGGTGACGTTACCTTGCGCCCGGGCGCGGGAAAAACAATTCGGTTTGAGGGCTCGATCGCCGACGACAGCGCGGCAAGTATCGACGGCGCATCGTGGGCGTCTGGAAATGGCGCTGACATTCGTATCGAAGGTCCTGGTCTGGTGCAGTTTGCCGGGACCAATACTTACTCAGGCAAAACCATCATTGCCGGCGGTACGCTTCAAACCGCGCTCGATCAGGGTATTCATCCGGATAGCAGCATCGTCTTCCGGGGTGCAGGCCGGATTGGCGTGTTGTCGGTGCCAAACGAGAGCGCAGGCACGCTGCTACTGACAGGCGAAGTCACGCGCCGTGTCGGTGCTGAGGTACCCGGCCAAATCTCTTGGGATGGCGCGGGCGGCTTCGCGGCCGGAAGCACAGAAACGTTGACGCTCAACTTTGGCCGCACATCCGATGCCCCGACAACCGGGCAGACTGTCATATGGGGCTCCAGTTACCTGTCGACCAACTCGACCCTGCGTCTGCGCCGCGATCTGCGGATTCGCCAGATGCTCAAGAGCGTGACAACT
>CAZORB010000188.1:0-7229 GCA_964581825.1 uncultured Bordetella sp. | reverse complement strand
CTGACCCGCACCGGCTGGCAGGGCCTGGCCTGGAGCACGTTGTGCGGGCTGTGCTGTGCCGCGGCAATGCTCAGCAAGTACTACAGCGGCGTTTTGCTGTTGGGCCTGTTTCTGGCGGCCCTCGCCCATCCTGCCGCGCGCAGCTGGTTCGCGAGCCCACGCCCCTGGTGGACGCTCGCTGTGACCCTGGCAGCGCTGGTACCGCATGTGCTGTGGTTGCAGGCAAGCGGTTTCGCAATGCTGCATTACGCGTTCGACCAGGGCGGCGGACAGGTCAGCGCCTCCATGACTGCGCGATTTGCGCTGGCACCTTTTTTTTACTGGGCACCCGGCTGGCTTGCCTGCGTAGGGGTGTTCTTCGTGGCGATGAAACGCCAGGGCGAGCGCCCTCGTCTGCTGGGCCTGCTCGCTTGCGCATGGCGCCCGGCAGGCTGGCGCGACAGCGTGTTTTGGATCGCGTTCACACCGTGGGCTGCAAGTCTCGGCTTCGGTCTGACCGGGGCGGTCGAGCTTTCTACGCCTTGGGCGATTCCGATCGGTTTCGCGTTTCCGCTGCTTTGGCTGCGCAACCTGTCGGCCGCGTCGACCACAGAGGTCGGCAAGCACGCTGCAGGGCATGGGCCCTCGGATGCGGTCACACGTATCACCTCCCCGCGGCTGACCGTCTATGTGCTGGGGGCGGTATTGCTCGTATCTGCTGCGCTGGCGGTGGGGTACGCGCTCACCGGACAGCGCGATTACTACCGCGCCACCCAGCCGCTCGCGCAGGCGGTGGTCAGCGATTGGCGTGCGCGGCACCCGGAGCAGCGACTCGGCTGGTCGGGCGGCGCCTGGCCCGATAACGCAATGCTCGCGTTTTATGTTGACCCGGCGATCCGCGCCCTGCCCGGATTTCCTGACAGCCGCGAGGCATCGCTGGCCCCGCATCCCAACTGGACTCGCGAACACGGCGTGCTGCTCTGCCCGCCGCTGCCGGGTGGCAGCGCGTGCCAGTCGCGCGCACGGGATTGGCTCGAGGCCAGAGGCCTGCCGATCGCACCCCGCACCATCGTTGCAGCGCGCAGCGGCTGGCGGTTTCCTCATCCCATTGAGCAGCGGCTGACGGTGTTCGAAGTGCCTCCGCATACCGGCCGGGCGCTGGCGGAACACGCTGGAACTGCGCAATGAGCGCCCCAGGTCGCAGCCCGGTAAGCCTGATCACCCAGGCGATGCGCTTTGCGGTGGTGGGCGGCGCTGCCACGCTTGCACACTTCGCAGTAATGGCCGCGCTAATCATTCTGCGATGGGCCTCCCCGCTTGTCGCGACATTTCTCGGGTCGCTGGTGGGCGCCGCTGTGGCCTACTGGGCGAACCGTCGCCACACGTTTGAGTCGGATGTGCCGCACGCCCGGGCATTGCCCAGGCACACTGTGGTCGTGGCCGGATCCATCGTGCTGAATGCGTTGCTGTTTCGGCTGGCCCACGGTTCATTCGAGGCACCGGTCTGGTTTGCTCAGGGACTGGCCACCGGGCTCTGTATGGTGTTCAATTTCGTCGCTTCGCGCCAATGGGTCTTCAAACAGCGATCACTCTGATGAAAGTGTTTTCAACCATGCGTGTTTGCCATGCAGCGCCGCTCGCGATCTCACTGGCACTGACACTTGGCCCTGGCGCGGCCTGCGCACAGGCTCAGTGGAATGAGGTGAGCAAGGCACGCAATGGCGACATCTGGATGATGGAAACCGGTACCGCGCGCCGCGCGGGAGACCTCGCGCGCGTGTGGGTGCTGGTCAACCATCCGTTGCCCATCACCAACCCTGCGCCGTATGCGTACAGCGGCGTACGGTCGTTTCGGGCGCTGGTTCAGATCGACTGCAAAGACCAGCGCGCGCGCAGGCTGGAGGCCAGTTACTTCAGCCAGACGGGGGGCGATGGCAAGCTGCTGGGCACCAGCGAAAATGACGACTGGTTCAATGTGCCGCCCGATACACCCGATGCAGATCTGCTGAAGGCGGCCTGCGAGCTTCCCGATCAGGCGCCCGCGACGCCTGCCGCAGGCGCGGGCGCTGGAGCGCCCCCGGCGGCAGCCACTGCAGCCCCCGCCCGCAACACCCCTGCTGCGGGCGCAGCCCCCCGCCCTCCTGGCGCACGTCCGGCCGGCGGATGAATCGCAATGGTTCTGGCGCGCAGTTGACCGCAGCCGCCCTCGACGTCCTGCGCGGCTGAGCGCCTAAGTTTGGCGAGCACACCGCGCTGATGCAGCGTTCGAGCCATGAAGGCCGCGCGCTCCCATGAGGGGCGCCGATAGGGGGAGTCGGGTATTGCGTTCAGGGGAATGAGATTCATCACCGCATACTGGCCCGCCAGCAGCCGGACGATGCCTTCGATTTCTTCGTCGGTGTCGTTCACACCTTCGATGAGCGTCCACTGGTACTGAACCGGATAGCCAATCTGACGGCCATAGTCTTGCGCCAACGCCACCAGCTCGGCGGGATCGATACGGGGCGCTCGGGGCAGCAACGATTCACGCAGCGTCGCACGCGTGCTGTGAAGCGACAGCGCAAGCGCTGGGCGCACTTTGCCCTGCGGTAATCGCTCAAACGCCCGCATATCGCCCACCGTGGAGAACACCAGATTACGGTGGCCGATCATGGCCTCGGTGCCGAGCAGTTCGATGGCCTCGAGCACATTGTCAAGATTGTGCGCAGGCTCACCCATGCCCATGAACACCACCTTGCGCACCGCTCGGAGGCGTCGCGCCTGAACCACCTGCGCCACAATTTCTGCGCTACCCAGTTGCCGCAGCAGCCCCGAACGACCCGTCATACAGAAAGTACAACCGACCGCGCATCCCACCTGCGTGGAGACACACACGCCACCGCGTGCAAGCAGAACCGACTCAACGGTCTGAGCATCAGCCAGTTCGAACAACAGGCGCTCGCCCTCGTCGTCGCTGCTGGGCTCGCGAAGCTGAAGCCTGGCAAGTTTCTCAAGCGACGCCACCAGGTCTGGGAACGCCAGATCGAGCCGACGCGGCAGATGATCGGCAGGGTGCCGCCGCGGGCTGTCCCAGGGCAGCGCATGGGTCCAGAGCCGCATGACACGGCCCTCGTGAAGCGGCCCGGCCCCCAGTAAGCGAAGCTGTTCGCGAAGCTGCGAAATCCGCAGCCCCGCCGCCTGCAGCGTCACAGCCGGATTAGCTGATGGCTTCGAAGACGATGTCTTGCGCGCCTTCCCACAGCACCTTCACGCCCAGCGTGCGAAGGTTTTCGCGACCTTCGGTGATGGTAAGGAAATGGTTGCCCGCGAGTTGCCCAAGCTTGCTCGCGAAGCAGCAGGCCCCATAGGCCATGATGATCTCGGTTTCGCTGTAGCCGCCCGGGTAAAACAGAATATCGCCCGGCGCCGGATGGCTGGTTGCGTTTTCGAAGCTCACCTTACCCTGCTCGTCTTCCAGCACCCAATCGCCCAGCGGCACCCAGCAGCCTTCACCGCTCCAGCGCACGTGAATGATTTTCTGGCGATAGGGCAGCAGCTTGGCAAAGGCAGCAACGGTGCGCGGGGCGTCGGGATTGGTTTCTGCGATGAACTGATGTCCACCCGCGGTGATGCGAATTTTCATGATCCGGTTCCTTGAGAAGGGGTGATCCATTTGTTGACGCTGGGCGCCTGCCAAGTGGCGAGCGCATCGAGCAGCTGGTGCGGGTCAGGCGACATGACGATCATGTCGTTGTGGGCTGACTTCATGAACCCTTCGGACACTGCCCGGTCGAGCAGTGCGCGCATCGGGTCGAAAAAACCGCGCACATTGAGTGCACCGCAGGCCTTGGCCGACTGACCGTTGTGATCGCCCAGTTGTGTGAGCGTGGCCGCTTCAAACAGTTCTTCGAGCGTGCCCAGGCCGCCGGGCAGTGCGATGAAGGCATCCGCCAGCTCGCCCATGCGGGCTTTACGAACCCGCATGTCGGGCACGATTTCGTGGCGGGTAAGCCCGGTATGCAAATGCCCTCGGTCGTGCAGGCGGCGGTTGATGATGCCGGTAACTTCAGCGCCTGCCTGCAGCGCGGCATCTGCCAGCACACCCATCAGCCCCATGTGCGTGCCGCCATACACGAGGCTGATGCCGCGTTGTCCTAGCGCGTGACCCAGCGCGCGCGCCGCCTCCGCATAGTGCGGCGTGCTGCCGAAGTTCGATCCACAAAACACTGCCACGCAACGCAGCGCGCCCATATCACTCACCGTTACCAGGGTTCAGACCATCGCCATGTCACCCTTACGCTGCGCCCAGCCGGTAACCCGCGATTCGAGCCACGACGATACCAGATACAGCGTCACCCCCAAGGCGGCCAGGATGACCAGACCCGAGAACACCAGGGCCACGTCGAAATTACCGCTGGCGATGATCATCACGTTACCGATGCCGCGATTGGCCGCCACCGTTTCCGCCAGCACCGTGCCCACGAACGCCAGCGTGATGGCGATCTTGAGCGAGGCGAACAGGTACGGCATGGCCCGCGGCAGACTCACGTTCCAGAGCACATCGCGACGGCTGGCGCCCAGCACCTTCAGCACGTCTTCCAGCTCGGGCTCGGTACTGGCCAGGCCCGTTGCCACGTTGACCACCACCGGGAAGATGCTGATGACCATGGACGTAAGAATGGCCGGCACCGTGCCCGCGCCAAACCACACCACGAAAATTGGCACCACCGCCACCTTCGGAATACTGGAAAAGCCCACCAGCAACGGATAGGCAACGTCATAGGCCAGCTTGGATGACCCGATGGCCACGCCAATCACGATGCCGGTCAACACGCCCAGAGCGAAGCCCGCCAGTGTCGTTTTGAGCGTCTGAAGGGTGTGGGGCCACAGCAGCGGCATCTTGTCCCATAACACCGTGGCAATCTGCGAGGGCCGCGGCAGGATCAGGTCGGACACGCCCACTGCGAGGCAAAGCAGTTCCCAAATCACGAAGAACGAGACGAGCGCAAGCGCTGACAACAGGCGCTGACGTAAACGGGGAGACCAACTCATGCTGCCACCTCCTGGGATTCGGCCTGATCTTCCTGACTGCGCGCTTCGGCAATTCGCATGCGAAGCGCCTGGACCAGCGCGGCCATTTCCGGCGCGTAACTGGACTGGATGGTGCGCGGGCGGCTGAACGGCACCTCGCGCGTTTCGAGAATTCGGCCTGGGCGTGAGCTCATCACGCAGATCCGATTGGCGAGATACGCGGCCTCGCGCAAATCGTGCGTGACCAGCAGCACCGTGGGTCGGCGCTCGATCCACAGGCTCTGCATAATCGCCCACAGCTCTTCACGCGTGAACTGATCGAGCGCGCCAAAGGGTTCGTCGAGCAGAAGCAGCTGCGGGTCGTGGATGAGCGCGCGACACAACGAGGCGCGCTGCAGCATGCCCCCCGACAATTGCCACGGGCGCTTGTCCCCGAAGCCCTTCAGGCCTACCTGCGCAAGCAGCGCTTCCGCGCGGTCGGCAAACTCGCCGTTGCGCTTGGCGCGGTAGCTGGCGCGAAACGGCGGCACGATCTTCAGCGGAATCATGACGTTCTCGCGAATCGTGAGCCAGGGCAGCATCGTGGGATTCTGAAAAGCGATGCCCAGCCTGAGGCGCTCGCCCCCCACGGAGGGGCTACCCTGCTCGCGACCGCGAACGATCACGCCGCCTGCGGTGGGCTGCAGCAGCCCCGCCACCAGCTTGAGGATGGTGGATTTACCGCAGCCGCTGGGCCCAACCAATGCCACGAAATCGCCGGTCTCAATTGACAGCGAGGTGCGGGCGAGCGCTACCGTGCCCGTGCCGTAGCGCAACGACACATCGCTCAGTTCAATAAAGGAAGGTTCAGCCATCGCTTGCCTCGCGGGTTAGACGGCAGTTGCCGTCGGTTGGATTCGAACAATCGCGGCAACAGGCCCGCCACCGGGTGGGCCCTGCTGCTCGGCACCGCCGGACACGTAAAGCGCGCTGTGTCCTGCCACCGAGGCGAGCACGGCGCCCACCGCCGCACGGGCATGCCGGGTGCTGTGAATGTCGGAGTCGTTGAGCATGGTGTGGCGCGAGCCGCGCACCCGCCCATCGGGACTGGCCTCGGCTTTAGCGAGCAGATTCACCAACCGGTCGCCAATACCGCCGTCTCGATCGGGATCGAGCCCAAACTGCTCGGCAAGCATGCGACGCACCGAACGCGCGTCAATCGCATCGCGCATCACGGTATGACCAATTGCCACGTCGGACGCACTGGCGGCTGACTGACCAAAGACGATCACCACATTGGCATCGAGCTCAATGCCTGCTGACACCGACGCGCGGCTTGAGAAGCGGCCCCAGTCAGACAGCACATCCGATTCCTGCAGAGAGGCAGCATCGGTTTCACCGAGCGCGATTGCCACGCCAAGCGCTGATGCACCGCGTGAGTAGCCCATGGATTCATAGGTGTCTCGCGTGACCGGTTCAAGCCCACGCGAGAGGCAGTCGCCCACTTTAGTGGAGGTAAGCAGCGGACACTTCACCTGAACAAAATGAACATCTGCCGGATCAGTGAGGCCAGCGTCGCGCATCGCTGCGCGAACCGCGTCTGCCGTGGCACGCGCCTGCTCGAGTCGGCCAAGATGCTCTGGTGCGAACGCTGCGGTCTGCGCGCAACCGATCACCATTCGCTTTTCGCTGGCGGGCTGCGCGACCTCGGTCCAGCTGCGACTGAACACGGTGAAGTGCGGTGCAAGCACGCCTTCGGTGCCGCCCGACATCACCAGCGCCACGCGATGATGCGCCTCATCGGGGGTGCAGCCCAGTGCCTCAGCCAGCAGCCCGGCCCACATCACGCTCGCGTACTCGCGCGTGTGGTCGTTCACGCAGCCATTGCCTTCGGTTTTACCCATGACCGCCACGATGTCGCGGGGGTCAAGCGCACCCGAGGCAATCAGCGCTCGCACGCCTGACAGATCGCCCGGGCCGCTGCACGCCACCCGCTGCACACTGACTTTTTGGACTCTCATGATCAGTGGCTGCTTTTCGCAAGCGGATACAGATACGACTCGTCGGCCCACAGCGTGTCCTGCACGCCGTCCACCGGCCGCGCCGATGCCGGTGCGTCCGCAGGCCGCGTTGCAATCGCTCGCGTCGTGGTGTCGGTATTGCGCGGAATGGCGGGCGGCATCTGCTGGATGGATTTAACCGATGCCCCCCACCCGGCCGCATCGCTCACCAGATCGCCGTCGCGCATCACAAGGCGACCG
>CAZORB010000187.1:0-7332 GCA_964581825.1 uncultured Bordetella sp. | reverse complement strand
ACCTCTTGCATGCCATGCAAGCGCTCTCCCAGCTGAGCTATACCCCCAACGAAGCCCGCGATTCTATCTTGGGCTGAACGCTCGCGCAAGTTGGGCTGCGACGCATGCTAAATTGGGGGTGGTCAATCTCCCGGATGCCTCCTATGACAGCCACACTGATCGACGGCGCAGCGCTGGCAAAAAGCCTGCGCATACAGGTTGCCGAGCGCGCGCGCGTGCTCACCGCAAAAGGACGCCCGCCGGGGCTTGCCGTTATTTTGGTGGGAGAGGATGCAGCCTCTGCGGTGTACGTTCGCAATAAGGTAAAAGATTGCGAGGAGTCCGGCATCCGATCCGTACTACAAAGACTGCCCGCGGATACCTCCGAGCGTGACCTGCTCGCGCGGATCGACGCGCTCAATGCTGACCCCACTATCCACGGCATCCTGGTGCAGCTCCCTCTGCCACCACAAATCGATGCGCGCCGAGTCATCGAAACCATCTCGCCCGCCAAGGACGTAGACGGATTCCATGTGGCAAGCGCCGGGGCGCTAATGACCGGACAACCCGGCTTTCTGCCCTGCACACCCTACGGCGTGATGCGATTGCTCGAACATGCTGGTGCGAAACTGGCTGGCGCCGAGGCAGTGGTCATCGGTCGCAGCAATATCGTCGGTAAGCCCCAGGCGATGCTGCTGCTGCAAGCCGATGCAACGGTCACCATCTGCCATAGCCGCACACGCGATATCGCTGCGCACACCCGCCGCGCCGACGTGCTGATCGCGGCAGTCGGGCGCGCCAGGATGATTACCGGTGACATGATCAAACCCGGGGCCATCGTGATCGATGTCGGAATGAACCGCGACGCCGATGGCAAACTGTGCGGCGATGTTGCTTTCGAGTCAGCCGCCCGCGCCGCCGGCGCGATCACCCCAGTTCCTGGTGGCGTAGGCCCCATGACGCGCGCCATGCTGCTCGTCAATACCCTGGAAGCCGCTGAGCGACAGCCCTAATTCCCGCTCACTGCTGATTCAATATCCCCTTCACTTCTTTGCAGCACACCACGATGACCGAATCGATCCGCGATAACCCCCTTCTCGACTTCTCCGGCCTACCCCGGTTTGCTGACTTCAAGCCCGATTGGGTTGAACCCGCCATCGACACACTGCTCGCCGAGGCACGCGCGGCCCTTGAGGCCGTCTGCCAACCAACGACGCGGGTCAGCTGGGACACCATCGTCGTACCGCTGGAAGCTGCAACCGAGCGCCTGTCGCGTGCCTGGGGGATCGTCGGTCATCTGAACGCCGTTGACGACTCGCCCGCACTGCGCGAGGTTTACAACGCGCAACTGCCCCGCGTTACCCAGTTCTGGACCGAGCTGGGCCAGGACACACGCCTTCACGGATGCTACAAAGCGCTTCGCGCAAGCGCCGAGTTCGCTGCGCTCTCGCCCGAGCGTCAACGAATCATCGACAACGCACTGCGCGATTTTCGGCTCGGTGGCGCCGAACTCGTATCCCCAGCGCGTGAGCGGTATGCCGAGATTCAGGAGCGTCAGGCGGCCTTGTCGCAAAAGTTCTCCGAGAACCTGCTCGACGCAACAAACGGATTCTCGCTATTCATTGAAGACGAGTCGCGGCTTGCCGGTCTTCCGCAGGACGTGCGCGAGGCCGCACGCGCGGAGGCGCAGGCCGACCAGCGCAGCGGCTGGAAATTTACGCTGCGCATGCCGTCGTATCTGCCCGTCATGCAATACGCGGAAGACCGCGCATTCAGAGAGCAGATGTATCGCGCCTATGTCACGCGTGCATCCGACCTCGGCGATGCAGCCCTCGACAATGCACCCCTCATCACTGAAACGCTCGGCCTCAGGCATGAGGAGGCCGCGCTGTTGGGTTACTCGAACTTTGCCCAGGTGTCGCTCGAGCCCAAAATGGCCCGAACGCCTGACGAAGTCATCGACTTTCTTCGCGATCTCGCGCGGCGCGCCCGAAAGTTCGCCGAGCGTGATCTCACCGAACTGCGCAGCTTCGCAGCCGATAAGCTGGGGCTGGCTACGTTCGAAGCCTGGGACACCGCGTGGGCAAGTGAACTGCTCAAGGAAGCGCGTTATTCGTTTTCAGAGCAGCAAGTTAAACAATACTTTCAGGCGCCGCGCGTGCTTGCTGGGATGTTCGCATTGGTTGAACGGCTGTTCTCGCTTCGAATCGCCGAAGAGGCCACCCAAACCTGGCATCCTGATGTTCGCTTCTATCGGGTTGAACGCGACGGTCAACTGGTCGGCCAGTTCTACGTCGATCTCTATGCTCGCGCCAGCAAACGCGGCGGTGCATGGATGGATGACGCGCGCGGTCGCAAGCGCTCGGGCGACCGCCTGCAAACCCCCGTGGCCTATCTCAACTGTAATTTTCAACCGCCCGTTGGCGACCGCCCAGCCACGCTCGCCCATGACGACGTCATTACGCTATTCCATGAGTTCGGCCACGGACTGCACCACGTACTCACTCGTATTGACGAACTGGGCGTATCAGGCATTAACGGGGTTGAATGGGACGCCGTCGAACTGCCCAGCCAGTTCATGGAGAATTTTTGCTGGGAGTGGGAGGTAGTTCGCGACATGAGCGCTCATGTCGACACGGGCGAACAGCTTCCGCGCGATTTATTTGACCGGATGCTGGCGGCGCGAAACTTCCAGGCTGGCATGCAAACGCTGCGGCAGGTCGAGTTCGCGCTGTTCGACATGCTGCTGCACGCGCAGAGCCAGGCCGTGCCCGACTCAGCCTCGGTTCAGACGCTGCTCAACACGGTGCGACAAGAGGTCGCCGTATTAATTCCGCCCGTCTGGAATCGGTTTCAGAACAGCTTCTCGCACATCTTCGCAGGCGGCTATGCCGCGGGCTACTACAGCTACAAGTGGGCCGAGGTGCTGTCCGCAGACTGCTATGGCGCGTTCGAGGAAGCCGCTACCGACCCTCAGGCATTGGATCGCGTCGGTCAGCGTTTCCTCGCAGAAATCCTTTCAGTAGGCGGCAGCCGCCCAGCGCTTGAATCATTCAAGGCCTTCCGGGGTCGTGAGCCCAGCCCTGAAGCGCTGCTTCGCCACAGCGGCATGGTCGAAACGGTCTGACGCGCGGATACTGTGATGCACATTGCCACCTGGAACGTGAACTCTCTGAAGGTCCGCCTGCCGCAAGTGCTCGACTGGCTGGCGGCCCACCCCATCGACGTGTTGTGTCTGCAGGAAACCAAGCTGATCGACGAACGGTTTCCCGAGGCCGAGCTGTCAGCGGCAGGCTATGTCTCCGTGTTCAGTGGCCAGCCTACTTACAACGGCGTGGCCATCCTGTGTCGCCGCGATACCGTCGGCGTCCCAACCGATATCGTTTACGGAAACCCGGTGTTTGCCGACGAACAGAAACGCCTGATCAGCGCCACGGTGGCTGGCATACGGGTGGTCTGCGCGTACTTCCCGAATGGGCAGGCAGTCGGAAGCGATAAGTACGACTACAAACTGCGTTGGATCGATGCGCTCATCGACTGGATCAGCCCTCAGGTTGCCACGCAACCGATCGCGCTACTGGGAGACTTTAATATCGCGCCGGCTTCTGAAGACGTTCATGATCCGGCCGCCTGGGAAGGCCAGGTGCTGTGTTCGGAGCCCGAGCGCGAGCGCTTTCGGAAGCTCGCAGAGGCTGGGTTCATTGATGCGTTCCGCCAGTTTCCACAGGCCGAACGCAGCTTTAGCTGGTGGGACTACCGCCAACTCGGATTCCGCCGAAACGCGGGCCTCAGGATCGATCACATTATGGTTGACCGGGGTACAGCCACCCGACTGGTCGGCTGTCGCATCGACCGCGAGCCTCGCAAACTTCCTCAGCCTTCAGATCATGCTCCGGTGCTGGCCGAACTGGCGCCTGCGTAAAACCAGAGCGCGCCCCGCGACCGGGCACTTTCAGATTAGATCAGAGCCTTCTTCCAGCTTCAGTTCCTGGACCTTGCGGGTGATGGTGTTGCGGCCAATGCCTAGCCTGAGCGCCGCATCAATACGCCGTCCCCGCGTGTGTCGCAGCGCAGTGCGAATCACGGCTGCTTCGAACTGACGGGTCAGGTAATCCATCAGTTCACTGTCTCCCTGCAGTCGTTGCTCCACAGATTGCGTGCTGAGCCGCAGTGACACGTCTTTTTCGAGCAGTGCGACCCAGGCAGGCGCCGCATCGGCACCAGCGCGCTCAAAAGGCGCGGGGTCACCGTCGGGCTGCGGCGCTGGCATCCGGGCGCTGGAGGACGATGGGCCTGGCGCAGTTGCGGCCGGAAAACCAAAGGCGGGGGCCTCTGCACGTCCGCTCGCCTGCGCAAACGGCATCGCCTCGGACTGAAACGCAGAAACACCTGAGTCTTGAATACTTCCGGCGGGCTGCGTAACCCCAGACATTGCCTGCTGACTCGCGCCCGCGGACGCTGCCATCGCGGCAAACGCAGCAGCCATCGCAGCGGAACCGGCCGCTTCGGATGCAACGCCTTCGCGTACCTCGGGCGGCAGGTCCTTTGTGTCGATCGCTTGCGCAGGCGCCATGACCGTCAGCCAGCGACAAACGTTTTCGAGCTGACGGACATTACCGGGCCAGGGGAAACCGCTCATGACGCGCATCGCATCATCACTGGCCCGCTTCGGTTCACCGCCCAGTTCCTGGGCACTGCGCGACAGAAAGTGCCGCACCAGGAGCGGAATATCTTCTGAGCGCTCTCGGAGTGCCGGCAGGCGAAGACGGATCACGTTGAGCCGATGAAACAGATCTTCGCGGAACAACCCCTGCCGGACGCGGTCCTCAAGATGCTGATGCGTGGCGGCAATCACTCGTACGTTGGCCTTCAGGGGCTGGTGCCCGCCCACCCGATAGAAGTGGCCATCGGACAAGACGCGAAGCAAGCGCGTCTGCAGCTCGGCGGGCATATCTCCAATCTCGTCGAGAAATAGAGTGCCGCCCTCGGCCTGTTCAAAGCGCCCTCGACGCATCTGCTGAGCGCCAGTGAAGGCTCCGCGTTCATGACCGAAGAGCTCTGACTCGAGCAGGTCTCGGGGAATCGCTGCGGTGTTGAGCGCGACGAAAATACGATCAGCACGTGGGCTGTGTCGGTGCAGAGCGCGAGCGACCAGTTCTTTGCCGGTTCCCGACTCTCCGGTGATCAGTACCGTGACATTCGATTGGGACAAGCGGCCAATCGCACGAAAGACTTCCTGCATTGCCGGCGCCTTACCCAGGATATCTACACCCGGTTCAACCGGATCCGCGCCGGACTGGTCGCGCTGCGATTCCTCGACAGCACGGCGGATCAACTCTACGGCCTTGGGCACATCGAACGGCTTAGGCAGGTACTCGAAGGCCCCGCCCTGAAAAGCGGACACGGCACTCTCGAGATCGGAGAACGCGGTCATGATGATCACGGGCATGCCTGGGTGATCGACCTTCACCTGCTGCAGCAATTCAATGCCCGACTCTCCAGGCATCCGGATGTCGGAGACCAGAACATCGGGCTCATCGACTGCCAGCGCTCTCAGGCACTCCCGCGCGCTTGAAAACGCACGCACTTCGAACCCTTCACGCCCGAGCGCTTTCTCAAGCACCCAGCGAATCGACTGATCATCGTCCACCACCCAGACTGCGCTCATCTTTGGACACTCACTGCAAAGGCAGAAGGATGCAGAAATCGGTTCGGCCCGGCCGACTCTCGCACTCGATCAGTCCTCCGTGCTGCTGCACGAAGGTTTGTGCAAGCGTCAGCCCCAGACCTGTGCCACCTTCACGGCCCGACACCAACGGAAAGAAAATACGGTCGCGAATATCTTCCGGAATGCCTGGACCGTCATCGATGACATGCAATTCGAGTGCCAGCTTCCAACGCTGCTTTGCGATGACGACCTGGCGTGCTATGCGGGTTCGGAGTTCGATTCGGCCCCGTCCATGAAGCGCCTGCGCGGCATTTCGCACCAGATTGAGCAGCACCTGCACCAGTTGCTCGCGATCGCCGGTCAGCGATGGAATGCTGACGTCGTAATCGCGGGCGATTCGAAGTCCACGCGGATACTCGGCCAGCAGCAGCGAGCGAACATGCTCGCAGACTTCATGAATGTTGAGTTCGGCCAGCATCCTCGCCTTACGATGCGGTGCCAGCAGACGATCGACCAGATCCTGCAGGCGATCGGCCTCTTTGATGATCACTTCCGTGTATTCGCGCAGATCTGCCGAATCGAGTTCGGACTGAAGCAGCTGTGCAGCGCCACGGATTCCGCCCAACGGATTCTTGATTTCGTGGGCCAGATTTCTAACCAGCTCGCGGTTCGCCTGGGCCGAATCGATCAGGCGCTCTTCGCGATCTACACGCCAGCGCTTATCCTGCTCGCGAAATTCAAGTAGCAGCGCACCTGGGACACCGTCGAGCCGGCTGGCCATGGTCCACAGTGCAAGCGGCTCTCTGGCCGCGCGTTCAAGCAGCAGATCGACCCGCTTCTGCTCGTAGCCTCCAGCCAGTGCGTCGCGGAGCAGTGCCTCGATAAGATGGCCGTTCGCGAACAGTTTAGGAAATGACTGCCCGAGCACCATACGGCTCGAGATGTCGAACAGCGCCTCGGCCGACGCGTTGACCCGTACCACACGCGCCTGCGCATCGAGCAGCACAACCGAAGTAGCCAGTAAATCGAATGAGTCCTGCGCAGCAGCCGTGGCTAGCCCGTTCGGCCCGACGCTCGGTGGCTTTTCAGTCTGATCATTCGAAACAACATTCATTGGCGCATTCCGAACGACGGGCGCGCGAGAAGCGACAGGCAATCTCCCGCGCAAAAGGGACGGGGCGGATAACCGCCCCGTTTCCATGTCTGCATCGTGTTGCATGCGCTGCGATCCCAGACCGGAGAACCGCAGCGCCAGGCTCGATCAGAGCGAGTAGTACATGTCGAACTCGACCGGATGTGTTGTCATCCGGAAGCGGGTGACCTCTTCCATCTTCAGCGCAATGTACGCGTCAATCATGTCGTTGCTGAACACGCCGCCCCGGGTCAGGAACTCGCGATCCTTGTCGAGGTAGTCCAGTGCCTGGTCGAGCGACGAGCAGACGGTCGGGATCTTCGCGTCTTCTTCGGGCGGCAGGTCATAGAGGTTTTTGTCAGCGGCTTCACCGGGGTGAATCTTGTTCTGCACACCGTCAAGACCCGCCATAAGCATCGCTGCGAACGCGAGATACGAGTTTGCGGTGGGATCCGGGAAGCGAACTTCAATGCGGCGTCCTTTCGGGTTGGCCACATACGGGATCCGAATCGAAGCCGAACGGTTACGGGCGGAGTACGCCAGCTTGACCGGG
>CAZORB010000186.1:0-7359 GCA_964581825.1 uncultured Bordetella sp. | reverse complement strand
GTTGGCATGAATGTATTCGTGGTCAAGGGCTTGGTACCTGACACCAGCATGGGTGCGATTTTCCGGTCGATCATGCCGTTCTGGGTGGCGATGATCGTCTGCGTGGCGCTTATCGTGGCTTTCCCCGATATTGCCCTGATGATTCCCGAAGCCATGATCCGCTGAATCTCTCAACCTACAACGACCCAGGCCTCGCCAGAAGGCTATCGGTCGTGCTGTTTGACATCTTTTCAGGAGGAGACCCCGTGAACCCCAATCGTCGTCATTTCACCGCAGCATCGTCGGTTGCAGTACTTGTTGCTACGCTTCCAGGCACCTCGCGGGCCCAGCAGGAAGAACTCAAACTCGCCACATTTGTTCCGCCCACGCACTATGGTCTTACCCAGATCCTGGTGCCCTGGGGCAAGGAAATCGCCGAGCGCAGTGGCGGACGGCTGAACCTGCGGGTGTTCCCGTCGATGCAGTTAGGCGGCAAGCCCCCAGAGCTCTACAAGCAGATGGTGCGTGGCCTGTCTGACATCACCTTCACATTGCCTGGCTACACCTCGGCAGACTTCCCGCTGATGGCGCTCACTGAACTGCCTGGCATGGCGTCGAACTCCGACGAAGGGACTCGAAAAATCTGGCAGCACATGAAGTTTTTCACCGACGGCGAAATGAAGGAAAGCAAGCCTCTGGTGATCTGGACGGGTGACGCCGCAGCGGTCATGACGCGTTCCAAGGCGGTCCGGCGGCTGGAGGACATGAAGGGCATGAAGATTCGTACGCCCTCGTCCGCACAGTCCGAGCAGCTGATCGCGCTAGGTGCCACGCCCATCGATATGCCTGCTGGGCAAATCTATAACTCGATCGAGCGCGGTGTGGTGGATGGTGCGCTGATCTCGATGGCAGGCGCGATCGACTTCAAGCTGCTTGAGGTATGCCGTTATTTCACCATTGACGTGCCGGTGGGGCGTTCGCCGTTTTCAGTCAACATGAACCTGGCGCGCTACCAGAAGCTGCCCGCAGACCTGCGTCAGATCATCGACCAGACCACCGGGCTCGAGATCAGCCTTAAAGCCGCGCGCAGCATACAAAAACACAGCGACGATGCGGTGGCGGCGGCCAAACGGGACAAAGAAGTGATTTCGCTGTCGGCCGAAGAACAGCGTCGCTGGACAGCTGCGTTTGAGCCGATGATTCGAGCTCAGGTTACCGCCACCGAAAAACCGGGTATCCCGGCTCGAAACTTTGTCACCGCGTACGGGCTGAAGGTGTAAACGCCACAGTCCCCGTGCTGCGTTGATCTCGCTAGGGCGTTAACGCTCCGCCGTTGATATAGAGCGTTTGTCCCGTCATGTAGCCGGAGGCCGGTCCCAGCAGAAACAGGATCGGCCCCACCACATCGGCGGGTACGCCCAGCCTTCTCAACGGAATCAGCTTCATATAGCTTTCGCGATCCAGGTGCGACTCGGTGCGTTCCCGCCCGGTGCCGCCCACCAGGAAGTCGGTATCGACCGCAGCGGGGGCAACCGCATTGGCGCGAATGGCCGGCGCGTTCTCGACCGCTACCGCTTTGGTCAGTGCGATGAGCCCGGCCTTCGATGCCGAGTAGGGCCCGAATCCAGGCATCACACGCGTGGCGAGCCCGGAGGCGACATTGACGACCGACCCGCCGCCTTTTCGGGCAAGCCGCGGAACGGCCGCACGGTTGAGCAGGTAGCTTGCCCCCAGGTTGCCATCCACGACACGCTGCCATTCGGTGATGGGTAACTGATCGATCGGAATGCGCTCGGCAGCAAAACCCACCAGGTTAACGAAGCCGTCAAACCCCTCGGGCCAGACCGCGTCGAGTGCCGTAAACGCGGCGTCAACCGATGGCGCCTGCGACGCATCGAGTGTAAACAGCGCTACCCCAGCGGGCGGTGGATGCCGTTCAGCCGAGGTGGGGAGATCAAAGATTGCCACCTTGATGCCGTGATCGAGCAGCGCGCGAACCAGTTCCCGGCCAATGCCGCCGCATCCGCCAGCAACCAGTACGCGGGCACCTTGGGCAGGAGTGAGGTGAAATGAGGTCATCGTGATCAGCCTTTCCGGGCAAGTCCGAGCCGCTCGATGGTGGCGCGCTCAGCTTCAAAGGTTTGTTGGGCGAATCGGGTGTAGTCGGCGGTGTTCTTGTAAATGACGGTCTGGTCGTAACGCTCAAGACTTGCCAGTACCGCGGGATCGTCGAGCGTTTTTCGGAAAGCGTCATGGATCGTTTGAACAATGACCGGGTCCATGCCCTTGGGGCCGCAGACCCCGAACGGCGAGTCAGAAACAGTTTTGAATCCGAGCTCGTCAAGCGTTGGTACCTGCGGCCAGCGGCGGGTTCGTCGGCTGCCGTAGGTGGCAAGTAGCCGCAGCCTGCCGGATTCGACATGAGGCGCCCAGCCTGTGGCGTCACTCGCTGCCATCACATGACCGCCCAGCACGGCCTGCATGTTTTCGGCGTTGCCTTTGAAGGGAATGTGGTTGAGCTGGATACCCGCACGCTGCGCGAACTCTTCCACCGCGAGATGGGGACTGGTTCCGGTACCCGTGGAGCCATACGTGAACTCGCCTGGTCGGCTTCGCGCCCAGGCAACCAGATCGGCAATGCTGGTGATGTTGGAGTCTGAGCGAACCACCATGCCGAATGTGTAACCGGTGAGGCAGGCAATCCAGGTGAAATCGGTCAGCGTGTTGAAGGGGACTTTCTGCATATGGGGCAAACGGAACACGCTCTGGGGGAGCTGGGCGAGCGTATAGCCATCGGGGCGAGCCGAGAGCAACTCAACCGCGCCCAGAGAGCCGCCCGCGCCCGGCTTGTTTTCGATGACCACCTGCTGGCCGAGTGCCCGGCCCGCACTTTCTCCGATTGCCCGCATGACCACATCGGTTGAGCCGCCCGCAGGCCAGGGGCAGATGTAGCGGATGGGGCGAGTTGGATACGCCTGGGACCGAACAGTGGGGGTCAGCAAAGCAGTGCCGGCTGCTATCAGCGCCTGTCGTCGTGAGGTCATGGGTGTCTCCTCCGAAAGCCAATAACGATGGTGTATCACGAGCCTGGGGTGTTGCGCCAGCGCCGCGAAAGACCTGACTCAGCGCAGCGGTTTAGTCGTATTCAGACGTCTAAGACTGAACGGCCTGATCGGGATTCAGCTCGACTTCGCGACGCTTCCGATAGCCTACGGGCATTCAGCGAGTGATTCGCTCCATGACCGTGCAGCGGTCGGTCCAACTTGAATCAGAGGGCCCGCCGTGCAGGAGATATCTATGTCGACCGTCAAATCATGTATTGCCCGTAAAACAGGCGAAGTGTTCTCGCTTAGGTCCGACGCGAGCGTGCTGGAAGCGCTTCAGATGATGCGCGAACGGCGCGTTCGCGCTGTACTGGTGATCGATGATGAGCAGCTGATTGGCATCGTCTCACAGGGCGACTGCGCGATTCGGGTACTTTTGCCCGGGCGCGATGCAGGCAGCATGCTGATCTCTGAAATCATGACGCGTGAACCGGTGACGGTGACGCCGCAGCACACGATCGATCACTGCATGAAGGTCATGATGACGCGCAGCATTCGTCACCTGCCGGTGATCGATAGCGGTCGCGTCACGGGCATGGTCTCGATTGGTGACGTGGTGAAGGACATCATGCAGCAGCAGGGCGAACTGATCAAATACCTCGAGACCTACATCAAGGGTCACGCGGTCGAGTACTGATCAGCCAAGCCCGATCGGGGCGGGCGCGGTCATCACGATTCGCTCAAACAAGGGCTTGTACTCATCAGGCGGTGGCGCTCCAGCCAACGGGTCGCCACCTTCCTCGAAGGCCCGATCCAGCGCCTGCCACTGTTCATCCGACAGGCGTTCGAGCGCAGCGGGAAGCACTTCGCTTTCCTCGGTTGCCATGTGCCTGATGTAAGCGTCTACGTAGCTTCGAGCGCTTTGTTCGAAGGGCGCTCGCCGCGAGTTCCCCAGAACCTCCCAGGCCAACAGCTGATGGCCCAACTCGCGGACGTTGGCCTCGCCCTGGTGGTGGTCAGATTCGAGTCGGTCTAGCGTAGGCCCCAACGACGGTGCTGCCTGCCTGAGCATCGGAAACAGCAGCCTGCTTTCGTGTGCGTGGTGTAAGCGCTCAGGAAATTCGTCGATATAAAACAGCATCGCACGCAGCACATCGAACGGCGGCGGCACGCGATCCTTTTTGCTCTTGTCGAGCAGCATCAGCATCGAACGGAGCATGGCGGCAAGCGCCTGATGCTCGTCGCGGATCATTGCCAGCGCGGCGTGTCTCATCCGATTTCTCTTCAGCCCATGATGCCGGTCAGGTTCGCACCAAACGGACTGATCGACCTTGCGGTGGGTCAAGTCGCCAGACTAGACTCGCGCGTCGCCTGGAGCCTTGGCGAGGCTTGTTCTCCCAAGGCCAACCGTTTCGTTCAAGGAGTCCGCTCAAATGGCCCGACGCTTTGTCGATCTCTCGGTACCCATCGAAAACGATGTTCGCTCAGACCCGCCGGGCCTGGAACCGAGCATCGAGTACCGCACACACAAGGAAACCGCTCCGCTGGTGGCCAAGCGTTACACCGACCTGCAGCCCGACGAACTGATTGACGGCGAAGGCTACGCGATTGAGTTTTTGAAGGTGAACACGCATAACGGTACGCATGTTGATGCACCGTGGCATTTCGCCTCGACGATGGATCGCGGCAAACCAGCCGCCACCATCGACCAGATTCCCCTTGAGTGGTTCTATGGCCGCGGCGTGAAACTCGACTTCCGGCACTTTCCTGATGGCTATGTGGTGCAGGCAGCCGATGTTGAGAACGAGCTTGCGAGAATCGGGCATGAGCTCAAGCCGTTCGACATCGTGGTGATCAACACCTCTGCCGGCAAGCGCTTCGGTGATCCCGACTATGTTGAGGCCGGATGCGGCATGGGACGCGAGGCGACGCTCTATCTCACGACGCGCGGCGTGCGCGTCACGGGCACCGATTGCTGGTCATGGGATGCGCATTTCAAACACATGGCGAAGTCGTATGAGGCCACTCGAGATGTGAAAGTGATCTGGGAGGGACACAAGGCTGGTCGTGAAATCGGCTACTGCCATATCGAGAAGATGCACAACCTTGAGGTGCTCCCCTCGCACGGTTTCACGATTTCGTGTTTTCCAGTGAAGGTTCGCGGCGGCTCGGCGGGTTTCACCCGAGCGGTTGCGATCTTCGAGGATTAATCCCAATGAAGCTCGCCACCTTCGTCCGCGCAGGCGGCGCTCAAGCCGTGGGAATCGTCGATACCAATCGCGGCCAGGTGCTCGATCTTCAACAGGCCGCGGAAGCCGCGGGTACCGCGAGTCCTGCCTTTGCCTCGATGCTTCACCTGATCGAGGCCGGCCAGCAAGCCCTCGATGTTGCCCGCAGCGTAGAGCGTCAATGGTCCACGAGTTATGCGCAGCCGCTGGCTGCCACGCGTCTGTTGTCGCCATTGCCCGAGCCGCGTCAGATGCGCGACTGCCTGGTGTTCGAAGCGCATCTGCTCAATGCGATGAAGACCTGGGAAAAGCGCACGGGCAAACCCTCAATGCCCATCTCGCCAGTTTGGTACCAGCGGCCCACCTGGTACAAGTGCAATCGCATGAGCGTGGTGGGACACGAGACCGATGTGCAGTGGCCGCCGTTCTCGGAGTTGATGGATTACGAACTGGAGTTGGCCTGTGTGATCGGGCAGCGCGGCCGCGATATTGGCCGTGATCAGGCGATGTCCCACATTTTCGGCTTCACGATCTTCAATGATTTTTCCGCGCGTGATGTTCAGATGATTGAGCGTCCGCTGGGCATGGGGCCCATGAAGGGGAAAGACTTTGATACCGGGAATGTTCTGGGGCCCTGGGTTGTGACCACAGATGAAATCGGTGACCCCCATACGCTGTCCATGGAAGTAAGGGTCAATGGCGAGCGGCGCGGTGGCGGAAACTCATCGGGCATGCATCACCGCTTTCCCGATATCCTCGCGTTCATCTCGCAATCAGAAACGCTGCACCCCGGCGAGGTGATCGCCTCGGGCACGGTGGGCACGGGTTGCGGCCTCGAAATTGATCGGTTTCTCGAGCCGGGCGATCTGGTGGAACTTGAGATCGAGCGAATCGGCGTGCTCAGAAACCGCATCGTCAAATAAGAAGGGTGACGCGCCATGCCACTGCCTGAACGTCCTGCATCGCTCGGTCGCCGCCCGGTGCATCTGCGCACCATCTCGATGCGCGGGTATCACCGACAGGATGGGCTCTACGAGATCGAAGGGCGAGTGAGCGACAGCAAAGATCTGCCGTTCTCACCGCCATCGGGGGATCGCCAGGTGAAGTCAGGCGAACTGGTGCACGACATGTGGGTTCGCATCGCGGTGGACACCGACCTGGTGGTTCGCGAGATTGAGTCGGTCAGTGACTCAACGCCCTATCCGGTGTGCCGCGAGGGGGGCGTGAATCTCGAGCGCATGATTGGCGTGCGCATTGCGGCGGGCTGGAGCAATGAGGTTAAGCGCAGGTTGGGCGGAAGCGCTGCCTGTACGCACATCATGGAGCTATTGGTTCCAATGGGAACTGCGGCGTTCCAGACCATCGCCGAGGTGCGACTGGCACGCCCTCCCAGACTCGACCCATCGGGTAAGCCGCTCAAAGTGGACAGCTGCACTGCCTATGCGGCCGATCGCGGCATTGTTGCGCTGAACTTTCCCGCGTTCTACACGGGGGGGCAAAACGCTGAGGCGCAGCGTGCCGATGCGCTGTTTGGCGCTTCGTCTGACTCGAAAACTGCCTGAGATGAACCGTTAGCGCACGGGAATCATGATTTCGTTACGTCGATTCCAAGGCAGCGTAAAGGGATCGTTGTAGCGCGCAATTTGGGGCTCGCCCGCAGATTGCAAACCTTGTGTTGCAATCCAGTCCCGGAGCTTGGCCGTATGCTCGCTAATCGATGCTTCGGTGGTGAAACCGCCAAATCGCACCACTGCCATTCGGTGCCGCGGCACCTCGCGAAGATTCACCGACGAATCGGCCGGCTTCGGCAGGCCGGTTGAACGTACATCGTCAGGCATCACGAAGTGCAGGCGCCACTGGTCTCCGCCAGCGGGCTCTACAGTGACCGGAGCCGTCATGGCGATCTTGGTCGGCTTTCCATCGGGTCCCACATTGCCGCCGAAAATGTAATTGGCGACGCGGCGAAAGCCTGCACGGCTTGCCTCGTCGAAACTGCCCTCGACGCGAGTCTCTGCTACAACAAAACCCGGGTAGTCGCGCAGTTCAAAGTCACCGTCCCGGCGCTCGATGGTGAAGGGGGGTTCGGCAACAGCCATCGCAGACTCCAG